>CAZBUU010000211.1:0-7959 GCA_964495125.1 uncultured Rubrivivax sp. | reverse complement strand
CTTAGATGGGGTGGCTGATGGGACTCGAACCCACGACGACCAGAATCACAATCTGGGACTCTACCAACTGAGCTACAGCCACCGCAGAGTCGGAAATTATAGCCGCAGCGGCTCAGCGCTCCGGCCCCGAAGCCGCCGGCACGACGGCATCGGCCGCGGGCTTGACCTCAGCCTTGAAGCGCTTCTTCAAGGCGCCCAGGTAGGCGTCGGCTTCGGCCGCCGCCCAGGCCTGCGCATACTGGACGCGCAGGGATTCCTCGCCGCCGGGCGGCGTTTCGCGCGGCAGCACCTGCATCACTCGGAGCACGAAGTAGCCCTGTGCGCCCAGGTCCACGCCGGTGACGTAGGGCAGCTTGGCCGGGTCGGCCTTCAACGCGGCTTCCAGCAGCGGTTGCGGCAGGCCCTGCGATTGCGGGCGCGAAACGGTCAGCACGGTGGGCAGCGCCTCGTTGCCGGCACCGCCACGCACGGCGGCCAAGCGGGCTTCGCCTTCCTTGCGCGCCAGCGCGGAGGCCTGCTGCTCGACGACCTTCTCGCGCACCCGCTCCTTCACCTCGGCCAGCGCCGGCAGCCGCGCCGGTTCGTGCTTGACCACCCGCGCGGCCACCAGCTGGTTCGGGCCGACTTCGATGCCATCGGTGTTGCGCTTGTCGCGCACCACCTCGTTGCTGAACACCGCGTCGAGCAGCTTCTGCGAGGCCAGCGGGCCGGTGGCGCCGGCCGCCGCCTTGCGTGCCACCGTGGCCGTCTTCTTCTCGAGCTTGAGCTTGTCGACGATGGGCTGCAGGCTGGAGCTCTGGTTGTAGGCGAGGTCGGTGAAGGTCTCGGCCGCCTGGCCCCAGCCCTTGGTGGCCGCGGCCTTGCGCAGTTCGGACTCGAGTTCGGGGCGCACTTCCTCGAAAGGCTTGGCGCTGCCGCCGCGCACCGCGGTGAGCTGGATGATGTGGTAGCCGAAGTCGGTCTCGACGACGTCGCTGATCTGGCCGGGCTTCATCGCGAAGGCCGTGTCCTCGAAGGGCTTGACCATCATGCCGCGGCCGAAGAAGTCGAGGTCGCCGCCGTTGACGGCCGAGCCGCTGTCGGAGGAGTTCTTCTTCGCCAGTTCGGCAAAGGCGCCGGGGTTCTTGCGCACATCTGCCAGCAACGCCTCGGCGCGGGCCTTGGCCTTGGCGCGCTCGGCCGAGGGCTTGTCCTTGTCGGCACCGATCAGGATGTGGCTGGCGCGGCGCTCCTCGGCCTGCACGAGGCTGGACTTCTTCTCCTCGTAGGCCTTGCGCAGGTCTTCTTCCGTGATGGTGGCGTTGCGGCCGATGGTGACGAAATCGAGCTGCACGTATTCGATGCTCGCCTGCTCCGGCAGCCTGAACGCGGCCTCGTTGGCCTTGAAGTAGGCCTCCAGCTCGGCGTCGGTCGGCGCCACCTTCTCACGGAAGGCCACCGGGTCGAAGCGCTGCAGCTGCACGGCACGTCGCTCCATGAAGGCGTTGAGCGCGGCGGTGGCCGGCAGGGCCGCGGCGGGCACGGTCTGCGTGATGCCGGACAGGACCTGGCGCACGCCCATGTCCTGGCGCAGGCGCTGGTCGAAGAGCTGCGGCGTCATTCCCATGCCGGCCAGCGCCTCGCGGCTGATGCGGCCGTCCGGGCCGCGCAGGCTGGCGTACTGCGGGTCGGAATCGAACAGGCGCTGCATGCGCGCGTCGGAAGGGAACAGGTTCAACTGGTTGGCGGCCGCGATGAGCAGACGCTCGCGCAACAGGCCGTCGAGCGTCTCGCGGCGCAACTGCGGCGTGTCAAACATGGACACGTCGATGCCCGGGGCCTGACGGCGGAAGTTGTCGACCTGGCGCTTGTGAGCGTCGTCCCACTCTGCGCGCTTGATGGCCTGACCATCGACCTTGGCCACGGTGTCGTTGGTGGCGTCGTTGAAGCTGGAGTAGCCCTGGACACCGAAGAAGACGAACGACGGGATGATCAGCAGCAGCATGAAGCCAAGCGCCAATCGCGTGTGGGTGCGGACGAAATCGAACATGGGAGCGTGACCTCGGGTGCGGCCGACGGGCCGCGCCGGGTAGACGGTGGGGGTGCAAAAGGGCAGGCTGTCGGTGCTGCCTCATGCCATGGGTGAACCCGCGGCACCCGCTTTCGCGGGCCGCGAGATTCTATCCGAGGTGGTGGGTGCTGACGGGTTCGAACCGCCGACCTACGCCTTGTAAGGGCGCCGCTCTGCCAGCTGAGCTAAGCACCCGCGGGGGCCGCCATCGGCCCGCGCCTGCCGGGAGGTCAGAGCGCGTCGCGCAGGCCCTTGCCAGGGCGGAACTTCGGCACCTTGGCGGCCTTGATCTTGATGGCGGCGCCGGTGCGCGGGTTGCGGCCGGTGCGGGCCGCGCGCTTCGGGGCGGTGAACGTGCCGAAGCCGGTGATGGTGACGCTGCCGCCCTTCTTGAGCGTCGTCTTCACCGCGCCGATCAGGGCTTCGAGCGAGCGGGACGCGGCCGCCTTGGAGATGTCGGCCTGCTTGGCGATGTGCTCGATCAGTTCACTCTTGTTCACGTCGCGATTCCCCTCAATAAGGTGTCTCGAAATCTCGGGCGGTGGCCGGTGGTGAGCGCTTGGGCCGGCGACCTGCCTGTGGCGCTTGTCTTGCCGCAAGCCACGAAAGCCCTGCGGGTCATTACATCCCGCGCTCTTCCGCAGTGTCAAGCGGAGGCGGGATTCTAGGCGCAAGCTCCCTGCCTAAGGCCTGGGGCGCATCACCAGCGCCACACCGGCGGCGGTGAGCACCATGCCCACCAGGCCGAAGGCCGTGAAGACTTCGCCAAAGAGCAGCCAGGCCAGCAGCGCCGTGCAGGGCGGCACGAGGTACATCAAGCTCGTCACGGCCGTGGCCGCGCCGCGCTGGATGAGCATGTACAGCAGCGAACTGCCGCCCAGCGTGAGCACGAGCACCGACCAGGCCATGGCGCCGATGAACTGGGGATGCAGGTCGAAGTGGTGCGGCTCCAGCAGCGCCAGCGGCAAGGTCACGGCAAAGGCCGCACCCAGTTGCACGACGCTGGCCGAGCGCACGTCGCAGGGCGCGACCCAGTGCTTCTGGTAGAGGGTTCCGGCGGTGATGCTCAGCAGCGCCAGCACGGCCAGCGCCAGGTTCAGTGTCGTCAGCTGGCCGGCATGCAACTTCTGCCACACCACCAGCAGCAGGCCCGCCAGCCCGAGACCGAGCCCCAGCCACTGGCGCGGGGTCACCCCCTGCCCCGAGCCGGAACGCGCGCCCAGTGCGCTGATCCACACGGCGGTCAGCACCGGCTGCAGGCCGACGATCAGCGCCACCGGGCCCGCCCCCAGGCCCTGCTTGACGGCCGCCCACACACCGCCCAGGTAGCCGGCCTGCATCAGCAGGCCCGTCACCGCCAAATGGCCCCACTGCGCCGCGCCGCGCGGCCAGGCCACGCGTGCGATGGCGATCCAGATCGAAAACGCCGCCACCGACAGCAGGAAGCGCAGCGACAGGAAGGACATCGGGCCGGCATGCGGCATGCCGTAGCGGGCCACCACGAAGCCGGTGCTCCAGATCAGCACGAAGACCCAGGGCGTGGCCGCGGGCACGCGGGCGGCAGCGCCCGTCATCGCGTCTTGGCTCGGATCTCGGGGATCGCCTTGCGCAGGTAGTAGGCCATGGACCAGACCGTCAGCACCGCGGCGACGACCATCAGCCAGGTGCCCCAGACGCGCGTGTCGATGAGGCCGAACAGCCGGCCGTCGAACAGCAGGAAAGGAATGGCCACCATCTGCGAGGTCGTCTTCAGCTTGCCCAGCATGTGCACGGCCACGCTGCGCGAAGCGCCGATATGCGCCATCCACTCGCGCAGCGCAGAGATGGCGATCTCGCGGCCGATGATGATCAGCGCCACCAGCACGTCGACGCGGTTCTGGTCCAGCAGCACCAGCAGCGAGGCGCAGATGAGGAACTTGTCGGCCACCGGGTCGAGGAAGGCGCCGAAGGCCGAGGTCTGGTTCAGCTTGCGGGCCAGCCAGCCGTCCAGCCAGTCGGTCAGCGCGAACAGCACGAACATCGCCGTGGCCGCCAGGTTCTTCGTCGGCGTGGGCCACTCGAGGTAGTACACGCCGATGATCAGCGGGATGGCCGCGATGCGCGCCCAGGTCAGCAGCGTGGGGATGGTGAGGAACATCAGTCGAGCACGCGCGGCTTGAAGCGGCGGTCGTCGTCGAAGAGAAACACCTCGACCCACTTCCAGGGCCTCGGCAGGCGCGACATGTCGCCATAGGGCGCGCCGCGATGGATGGCGGCCTTGGCGATGTCGATGGTGTCCTGCGCGTCGTCCTTGGCGGGCTTGCGCACGATATTGATGTCGCGCACGCGGCCGCTCGCGTCGACCTCGATCTCGATGACCGCGATGGCGTAGAGCATGGGCGGCAGCTTGCCCATGTTGGCCGCCTTCGGGCTGCCGGCCACCATGCGACGCGCGGCCGCCTTCTTGAACTCGTCCATGCTGCGCGCCGCCGTGGGCGGCGGCAGGGCTACCGGTGGTCCGAGGTCGGGGCCGCGCGAAAAGAACGAAGGGGCGGGCGCCGCAGCGACAGGCGGCGCGCTGGGCGTCGTCACGCAGGCCGACAGCCCCGCGGACAGCAACGACGCCAGCGCCGACAGGCGCAGCAGCGCGTCGCGCCGTCGGCCGTCCTCAATGCAATGCACGGTAGATCTCCTCCGCCAGTTCCCTGCTGATGCCTTCCACGCTCGCCAGATCGTCCACGCCGGCGCTGGCCACGCCCCTCAGGCCACCGAACCGCTGCAGCAGGCGCGCCCGTTTGCGGGGGCCGACGCCGGCGATGTCTTCCAGCTTGCTGCCGCCGGTGCGCACACTCGCGCGTTTGGCGCGCATGCCGGTGATGGCAAAGCGATGCGCCTCGTCGCGGATCTGCGCCACCAGCATCAGCGCCGCCGAATCATGCCCGAGATACACCTTGGGCCGGCCGTCGGCGAACACGAGTTCCTCCAGGCCGACCTTGCGCCCCTCACCTTTCTCCACGCCGACGATCAGTGCGACGTCCAGCCCCAGTTCCTCGAAAACCTCGCGGGCCATGGCCACCTGGCCGCGACCGCCGTCCACCAGCACCAGGTCGGGCAGACGTGCGGCCGGTCTGCGGCGTGGTGTCGCGGCGGGTGCGTCGGCCCCGGCCGCAGACTCTGCAGCGGGCGCCTCGGCCACGCCCTCGGCATCGGCCTTGCCCGCCGCCAGGGCCTCGGCCAGCTTGGCATAGCGCCGTGTCAGCACCTGGCGCATGGCGGCATAGTCGTCGCCACCGGTGATGCCTTCGATGTTGAAGCGCCGGTACTGGCTGTTCTGCATGCCGTGGGCTTCGTAGACCACGCAGGAGGCCTGCGTCGACTCGCCCGCCGTGTGGCTGATGTCGAAGCACTCCACGCGCAGGGTGGCCGGGTCCTCGATGTCGAGGTCCAGCGCTTCAACGAGCGCGCGCGTGCGCTGCTGGGCCGAGCCCTCTTCAGCGAGCAGCCGCGCGAGCGCGAGCTCGGCACCCTTCACCGCCATCTCCAGCCAGATGCGCCGCTGTTCGCGCGGCTGGTGCGTGGTGCGCGCACGCGTGCCGGCGGTGGCGGCGATGGCGTCGATGAGTTCGGCGTCCACGGCATGGCTGGTGACGATCACCGGCGGCACGGCCTGCCCGATGTAGTGCTGTGCGACGAAGGCTTCCAGCACCGCGGTCTCGGGCGAAGGCGCGGCGATCACTTCGTCGTCGTCGGCCACGCCCAGCGCCGCGCCTTCATCGACATGCTTGGGGAAGTAGGCGCGGTCGCCCAGGTGGCGGCTGCCGCGCACCATGGCCAGGTTCACGCAGGCGCGGCCGCCGGCCACCTTCACGGCCAGGATGTCGACGTCACGGTCGCTGGCGGACAGGCTGCTCTCGTCCATGGCCTGCTGGTGCAGCACGCGCGAGAGGGACCCGATGCGGTCGCGCAGCGCCGCCGCGCGCTCGAACTCCAACTGTTCAGCGTGCATCATCATCTTGGCCTGCAGGTCGTCGATGACTTCCTGCGTCTCGCCGAGCAGGAAGCGCTCGGCGTCCTGCACGTCGCGTGCGTAGTCGGCCGGCGTGATGAAGCCGACGCAAGGCGCGGTGCAGCGCTGGATCTGGTACAGCAGGCAGGGCCGCGAGCGGTGGTTGAACACCGTGTCCTCGCAGGTGCGCAGGCGGAACACCTTTTGCATCAGCTGGATGGTCTGCTTCACGGCCCAGGCGTTGGGATAGGGGCCGAAGTAGCGGTGCTTCTTGTCCACCGCGCCGCGGAAGTAGGCCATGCGCGGGAACGCGTGCGACACCAGCTTCAGGTAAGGGTAGCTCTTGTCGTCCCGGAAGAGGATGTTGAACTTCGGGTCGAGCGTCTTGATGAGGTTGTTCTCGAGCAGCAACGCCTCGGCCTCGCTGCGCACCACGGTGGTCTCCAGCCGCGCGATGCGACTGACCATGTGGCCGATGCGCGTGCCGTCGTGGTCCTTGTGCAGGTAGCTGCTGACACGCTTCTTCAGGTTGCGCGCCTTGCCCACGTACAGCAGGTTGTCCTGCGCGTCGAACCAGCGGTAGACACCCGGCATGCCGGGCAACGCCGCCACCTCGGCAAGCAGCCGCTCGCGTGCCGCGGCGGCGGGATCTGGTTGCGGGCCCTGGCCTTCCTTCATCGCGGCGCGATTGTCCACGCTTCGATAATCGCCCCATGCCGGGCCTGACGTGGGACCTCTACTGCCGCGTGATCGACAACCTCGGCGACGCGGGCGTGTGCTGGCGCCTGGCCGCGCAGCTGGGCGCGCTCGGGCACCGCGTGCGGCTGGTCATCGACGACGCCGCGCCGCTGGCGCACCTGGCACCGCAGGGCGCGGCGCGCGTGCAGGTGCTGCCGTGGCCGGGGCCTGTCGAGCCGGGTGACGTGGTGATCGAGGCCTTCGGCTGCGATCCACCCGAGGCCACCGTCGCGGCGATGGCGGCTCGGACCCGGCCGCCGGTCTGGATCAACCTGGAATACCTCAGCGCCGAGGACTGGGTGGAACGCTCGCACGGCCTACCGTCGCCGCAGCGCAACGGTCTGGTGAAGTGGTTCTTCTTCCCCGGGTTCACCGAGCGCACCGGCGGGCTGTTGCGCGAGCCCGGGCTGCTGGAGCGACGCGCGGCCTTCGACCGCGAGGCCTGGTTGCACCAGTTCGGGGTGCCGCGACATCCCGGCGAGCGGGTGGTCGCGCTGTTCTGCTACGCCAACCCCGCCCTGCCCGCCTTGCTGGCCGAACTGTCGGCCCGGCCCACGCTGCTTCTGCTGCCCCAAGGCTGGCCGCAGCGCCTGGTGAGCAGCGCACCGGCCGGCGTGCGCGTGGCCCCCTTGCCCTGGCTGGCACAACCCGACTTCGACCACCTGCTGTGGGCCGCCGACCTGAACTTCGTGCGTGGCGAGGACTCGCTGGTGCGCGCCGCCTGGGCCGGCACGCCCTTCGTCTGGCAGGCCTACCCACAGGACGACGGCGTGCACGCGACCAAGGTCGAGGCCCTGCTGGGCCGCCTGCAGGCGCCGGCCGAGGTCGGCGCCGCCTGGCGGTACTGGAACGGGACGGCGGGCGCGGCGCCGCTCACGACACTGCCCGCTGCGCCCTTCCATGCCTTCCGCGACCGCCTGCTGGCCCAGGACGACCTGGCGCGCCAGCTCCTGGCCTTCGTGGAAACCCGCCCCGGCGCCCACCCTGGCTGCTAGAATCAGAGGCTTTGCGCGGAAACGCGCCGCCCGCTCGCAGCAGCCTCTTCAAGACAGCGCAGCCCGGGCAACCCACCCCAACACGCCACGGAAACACGCTATGAAGATCGCACAGGAAATCCGCGCCGGCAACGTCATCATGCAGGGCAAGGACCCGATGGTCGTGCTCAAGACCGAATACAGCCGCGGCG
>CAZBUU010000210.1:0-7965 GCA_964495125.1 uncultured Rubrivivax sp. | reverse complement strand
GTACCGGGCCGTGCTCGGCCGCGACCCGACACCTTGAACAGCAGCCCGGCGCATGCGGGCGTCCGTGCGATACCCGAAGCCCCAGAAAAGTCCGAAAGCCGGAGTGGAGGAGTCCATCGATGAAACGCGTCGCGACAGCCGCCCTGGTGGCGGTGCCGTGGCTGGCCGCCGCATGGCTGTCCCGGGCCATGGCGCATGCCGACACGCAGACGGTGCCGGTCTGGATCAGCGGAGGCATCACCTTTGCCGCCCTGCTGGTGAGTCCGCGTTGGTCCTGGCCGGCCGTGCTGAGCGGCGCCGCACTGGCGGCCTGGCTCTGGGGCCTCCTGGCGCACGGGCTGGGCCTCGGCGGCGCACTGGCCTTCAGCGGCATTGAGGTCTTGAGCATCGCCCTGGGAGCCTGGATCGGCACACGCGGCCATCCCGACCCGCAGGCACCACAAGGCGTGGGGCAGATGGTCGCGGGCGCAGCGGTGGCGGCACTGGTGGGTGCCACGCTGGCCACGGCCCTGTGGGCTTGGCTGCGCCCCGGCGCCACCCTGTCGTCCGAGTGGCGCACCTGGGTCCTGTCGACCGCCGTCGGCCTGCTGCTCGTGGCACCGCTGGTCACGGCGTTCAGGGGCTTCAGGGTGCGCCGTTCCGGCGGTCTGGCCATGGCACCTTTCCTTGGCGGTGCCCTGGCCTTCCTGGGCTTCGTGGTCGCCGTGCTGACGGTCTTCTCCGACCAAGCGCCTCAGCGCTGGGGTCCGGTGGCGGCCACGCTGGCCTACGTGCCGATGCCACTGCTGCTGGCGGCGTCGCTGCTGTGGGGGCCGCGCGGCGGCTCGCTGGCCACGGCCGCGGGCGCCCTGCTCATCATCGGACGCACCGCCCAGGGCGGCGGCCCTTTTGCCATGCACGAGAGCTTTGCCGGGGAAGCCGTGGTCGAAGTGCAGGGCTTCGTGCTGGCCTGGGTGGCCGTGATCCTGCTCACCAGTGCACTGGCCGAAGGCCGGCGCGCCGCGCTGGCCCGTGCCCATGGCTGGCAACTGCGCTACGAGCGCACCCTGCAGGCTGTGGGCGTGGCCAGCGTGGAGTTCGACACCACCCACGGGCGAGCCACCTGGGGCGAAGGCGCCGCCCACGTTCTGGGGCCGGCCGCGACCGCGGCCTTGTCGCACCAGGAGTGGCTGGACCTCATCGACCCGGCGGACCGCGGCCTGGCACAGGCAGCGTGGCAGGCCGTCGCCGAGGGTCGGCGCACGGCCAGCGAGCAGCAGTACCAGCTTCACCTGGCCGGCTCGCGCCCGCAACGCGTGCGCGAGCGCCTGGCCGCCGTGCAGGGTGGCGACGGCCGCGTGGAAATGGTCGTGGCCCTGCTGGACGTGGTGGCCGTGGAGCCGGGGCATGGCTGAGCCGGCCGTCTTCCTGATCCATGGCCTGGGCGGCACGCAGTACGACCTGGGTTCGATGCACAAGCGCCTGAAGAACGCCGGCTTCGTCACCTACTCGATCACCCTGCCGGGCCACGGTGGACAGCCGCCCGACCTCATCGGCGTGCGCGCCGAAGACTGGCTGGAAGCGGTGCGCGTCAAGTACCGCGAGATCGTCGATCAGCACGAGGTGCTGCATGTCATGGGCATGTGCATGGGCTCGCTGCTGGCCATCGAGACCTGCAAGCGCGAACGCCACGCCAAGGGCCGGCTGGTGGCGCTGGCGCCGCCGGTGTTCATCGACGGCTGGTCGACGCCGTGGTACCGGGGACTGCGTCACCTCCTGTACGCCGTGCCGGGTGTCGCCAACCGCATGCGCGTGGACGAGGAAGACCCCTACGGCATCAAGAACGACCAGCTGCGCGCCATCGTGCGCGCGAAGTTCGAGCGCGGCGACGCCTTCGCCTACAGCTGGGTGCCGCTGGCCTGCATCCGAGAAGTCGACCGCCTGCGTGGCTTCGTGAAAAAGGGCCTGGACCGCATGGCCTGCCCCACGCTGGTAATCCACGCGCGCGAGGACGAGCTCACAAGCATCCGCTCGGCCAACTACCTGGTGGAACACATCGGCGCCGGGCCGCGCGCGGGCCAGGCCCGCATGGTCATCCTGGAAAACAGCTACCACCTGATCTGTGTGGACAACGACAAGGAGATCGTCGCGCAGCGCACGCTGGAGTTCTTCGGCGCCAGCGGCGTGGGGCTGGGCATCAGCCACGACGACCCGCACATGACCCGCGACCAGATCGACGCGTTGCTGGCGGCCACCCTCGGCGACCTGGAGCGGGGCGACTTCGCCGCGCTGTACGGTCGGGGCATTCCTGACTTCGCCTGGTACCAGCCCGGCCACAACCGCAGCACCGGCATCTTCCGCGGCAGCAAGGGGCTGGCGCGGCTGCAGGGCTGGGCGCGCGAGAACTGGCGCTTCACGGCCTTCGGCACGCCGGTGCTCAACGTCGGCATGGGCGTCGTTCCCGCGACCCTGCAGCAAGGGCAGCTCACGTCGCAGGGTGTGCTCGCCGTCCAGGTGCACCAGGGCCGGCTGATCGAGATCCGCTGGTTCCCGGACGACCCGGCATCGGAGGACGCCCTCTTCGGCGGCGAACCGGTGCCCGACGGCCCCAGCCCGGCAGAACAGGCCTTCCAGGCCGCAGCGGCCCTGTCACGCACGCTGAGCCGCTCTCCTGACGAGGCCACTCTGCTGCGGCTGTACGCGCTCTACAAGCAGGGCGCCGTCGGCGACGTCAGCGGTGAGCGGCCGGGCCTGCTGGATGTCGTCGGCCGCGCCAAGTACGACGCCTGGGCGGCCTGCAAGGGTCTGGCAGGCGAACGGGCGATGGACGAGTACGTCAAGCTGGTGCAGCAGCTCAAGAGCGCCGACGCCTCCCACGAGACGGCCTGAGGGCGCGACAACCCACGACGGCAAGGCCCGGCCCTGCGCCGCGGCCCCCCGTGCTGGGGGCCTCTCAGCGTCTGTCGCCATCTTGCTAACGCGAAACCGATATCATTAGAGAGCCCGGACGCCTGTGCGGTCCCGCGTTCTGTCGGCTCTCCACTTCCGCTTCGTCGAGGTTCTCCCCCGTGAAACGTTCCCAATGCGCTGCGCTGTGGCTCTGCGCCGCAGCCCCATCGGTCCTTCCCGCCTGGGCCCAGGACGCAAAACCAGGCGCGCGCCTGGACGCCATCACCGTCACCGGCACCCGCCAGGCCTACCAGGGCGACTTCAATCGGCTGGAGACACCTCAAGCCGAGCAGTCCATCGATGCGCAGACCCTGCGCGCTTCAGGCGCGGTCGACCTGAGCCGGGCGTTGGACCTGTCGGCCTCGGTGGCGCGGCAGAACAACTTCGGCGGGCTGTGGAACGCCTTCGCCCTGCGGGGATTCGTGGGCGACGAGAACCTGCCCAGTAACTACCTGGTCAACGGCTTCAATGCCGGTCGGGGCTTTGGTGGGCCCCGGGATCTTTCGGGCATCGAGTCGGTCGAGGTGCTCAAGGGCCCGCGCGCGGCGCTGTTCGGGCGCGGTGAGCCCGGCGGCACGGTCAACCTGGTGACCAAGCGCCCCACCTTCAGAACGGCCGGCGAGTTCCGGCTGTCACTCGGCAGCTTCGAGACCTACCGCGCCGATGCCGACTGGACGACCGCGCTGTCCGACAGCGTCGCCGTTCGGCTGGTGGGCTTCGCCGAGGACGCCGGCAGCTTCCGCGACACGGTCGAGACCCGAAAGCATGGCATCAGCCCCTCCCTGGCGTGGCGCCTCGGCCCCCAGAGCAGGCTGGTCTACGAGTTGGAACTCAGCCACCAGGAGATTCCGTTCGATCGTGGTGTGCTGGCCGTCAACGGCGAACTCGGTCGCATCCCGCCCAGCCGCTTCCTGGGCGAGCCGGGCGACGGCCCGCTGAAGGCCGACGTGAAGGGCCACCAGCTCGAGTTCCAGCACGACTTCAGCAAGGACTGGAGTGCCCTGGTGGGCCTCACCACGCGCAAGACCTCGCTGGAAGGCTTCTCGACCGAAGCGGAACTGGCCACCAACCGCCAGAAGCTGCTGGTGGACGGCCGCACGCTGACCCGGCAGCGGCGGTTCCGCGACTACGACGCGTCCTACCAGGTGATTCGTGGCGAGATCAACGGCCGCTTCCAGCTGGCCGGGCTGCAGCACCGGCTGATCTTCGGGGTCGACGCCGACCGTTTCGAGAACGACCAGGTCTTCCTGCGCGCCCGTGCGCCCACGCTGGCCAGCAATCCGACGCCGGTCCAGCAGCAGGCGATCGACATCTTCAACCCGGTCTACGGCAGCTACACCCTGCCCACACCGTCCCCGCTCACGAACCGCGTGGAGACGCAGAAGTCGGTGGGCGTGTTCGCGCAGGACCAGATCAACCTGAGCGAGCGCGTGCAGCTGCGCCTGGGCGCGCGCTTCGATGACTACCGCCAGACCCTCGACGACCGGGCGTCCGGCAAGGTGTCGACGCAGAAGGAACATCGCGTCAGCCCGCAGCTCGGCCTCGTGGTCCGGGCCGGGGATGCGCTCTCGCTCTACGCCACGTACGGTGAGAACTTCCGCCCGCTCTCGGGGGTGGATGCACAGGGCAATGGCTTCGCGCCCAACCAGTCCACGTCGATCGAGGCGGGCGTGAAGTTCTCGCTGGGCGGCATCGACGGCACGGTGGCCCTGTTCCAGGTCAAGCAGAAGAACATCCTGGTCGTCGACGACCCCAGCGCCTTCACGCTGGCGGCCATCGGAAAGGCCAGGAGCCACGGCATCGAGATCGACCTGCAGGGCGAGATCACCGACAGGCTGAGCCTGTGGGCCTCCTACGCCTATGTGGACGCCAAGACCTCGAACACCTTCAACGACGCCAACTTCGGCGTTCCGGTGCCCGCTGGCACGCAATTGCTCAACGTGCCCAAGCACACCCTGAGCCTGCAACTGGTCCAATCCATCGCCTTGGCCGGGCGCGGCCTGCAGATCGGCGGCGGCCTCGTTCACGTGGGCCAGCGTTCGGGTGAGTTCACCACCAACTTCAAGCTGCCGGCCTACACGGTGGCCCGGGCCTTCGCCGCGTATGCGGTGACGAAGTCCATGACCGTGCGGCTGGATGTCGACAACCTGTTCGACGAGACCTACTACACCAACTCGTTCTCGGCGCTGTGGGTGCAACCGGGCGCAACTCGCAGCGCGCGGGTGTCGGCCTCGCTCAAGTTCTGACATGGGGGCCGAGTTCAGGCTGCAGGCCGAGCAGCTGCGGGTCTGGCGCGGCAAGAAGGAGGTGTTGGCGGGAGTCAGCTTCTCCGTGGCCCGCGGTGAGGTGTACGGGCTTCTGGGCGGCAACGGCGCCGGCAAGTCGACGACGCTGGCCGCCTTCCTGGGCTTCCTTCCTGCGGCGGGTGGCCGCGTGCTCGTCAACGGCCAGGACGTGGGCACCGACGTGGTGGCCGCCCGCCGCGCCATGGCCTACCTGCCCGAGGCCGCCTCGCTGTACGAACACCTCGACGCGCGCGAGAACCTGCGCTACTTCCTGCAGCTGGCGGACGTGTCCTGCAGCGAAGCGGACATCGACGCGGCGCTGGACCGCGTCTCGCTGGGCGCCGACGCGCGCAGCCTGAAGCTGCGGGGTTACTCCAAGGGCATGCGCCAGAAGGTGGCCATCGCGCTGGCCATCTTGCGCGACACCAACATCCTCCTGCTCGACGAGCCGACGTCCGGGCTGGACCCCACGGCCATCGACGAGTTCCACGATCTGGTGCGCGGGCTGGCCGATGCCGGCAAGGCGATCCTGATGGTGACGCACGACGTGTACGGCGCCTGCCAGGTGGCCGACCGCATCGGCCTGCTGAGAGGCGGACACCTCGTGGACCAGTTCGAAGCCCCCGCCGGCGGCCGCATCGACACCGAGACCGTGCATCGCGCCTTTTCGGCCAAGGCCGCCGCGTGAGGCCCGTGTTCACCATCGCCGGCGCCGAATGGCGCTACTGGCAACGATCGCGCCTGGCACTGGGCGGCGCCTTGCTGCTGGGCGGGCTGCTGATCGCGACGGCAGTGCTCACCGCGCTGCGCATGCAGGGCGAAACGGCAGAGCGCGCCCACCATCAGGCAGAAGCCGAAGCGGCCTTCCTCGCGCAACCCGCCCGCCATCCGCACCGCATGGTGCACTACGGCCACTACGTGTTCCGCACGCCGGCGCCGCTGGCGCTGTTCGATCCAGGGCTGGACCCGGTCACGGGCCAGTCGATCTTCCTTGAAGGCCACCGGCAGAACACGGCCATGTTCGCCGAGTCCGGCGCCAGTGCCGATCTGGGCGCGCTCAGCTGGCTGAGCCCGGCCTTCGTCTACCAGTGGTTCGGGCCGTTGCTGGTGATCCTGCTGGGCCATGGTCTCTTCGCGCGCGAGCGCGAGGCCGCGACGCTGGCGACCCTGCTCGCACAGGGCACGACGGGCCGCGTGCTGCTGGCGGGCAAGGCGCTGGCGCTGCTGTCCTTCGTGGTCCTGCTGCTGATGCCGCTGGCGATCAGCGCGGGCGGGGCCGTTCGTGCGGGCGAGCAGCCGCTGGCGGCCTTTGCGCTTTTTGGTGCCTACCTGCTGTACCTGGTCATCTGGAGCGCGCTCACCCTGCTCGCTTCGGCCTTGCTCAGACGCCGCTCGGCCGTGCTGGCGACCCTGGCCGCGCTGTGGATCGCGTTGACACTGGTTCTGCCGGCCGTGGCGGCCAGCTGGGCGTCGCAGGCAGCGCCGATGAGCGGCAAGCTCGAGACCGACCTGGCGATGCTGTCCGACCTGCGCAAGCTGGGCGACGGCCACAACGCCAACGACCCGGCCTTTGCCCAGTTGCGTGCCGACCTGCTGGCCAAACACGGCGTGCAGCGTGTCGAAGACCTGCCCGTGAACCTGCGCGGCGTCGTGGCCCAGGTCGGCGAGCAAAGGCTCACCGAGACTTTGAACACGCACGCCCGAGCCCAGATGGCGGCGGAAACCCGCCAGGCCGCGCTGCTGTCGAGCCACGGCTGGATCACACCCCTGCTGGCGGTGGCCGATGCATCGCGCGCGCTGGCCGGCACCGACCTCGCACACCACCACCGCTTCCTGCAGGAGGCCGAGGCGCTGCGCTACGCCTTCGTGCAGGGTCTGAACAAGGTGCACGCCGAGAAGCTGGCCTACAGCGACGACGTCCGGCGCAGCGGCGATGCGTCGGCCGAGGAACGAACGCGCGTGGACGCCACGAACTGGCAGCTGCTGGACCGCTTCCGCTTCGCGCCCGACGCGGCAGGCCGCCGCATCGCGCAGGCCGGGCCGCAGTGGCTGATGCTGTGCGTGTGGTGCGTGCTCCTGGCCGGCGCCGGGTTCTGGGCCGGCGGCAGGCTCGCACCATGAGTGCATCGTCTGCGTCCCGGGCAACCTGGTCTGACGTGCGCCGCGAGGCGGCCTTCCTCTCCCGCGACCGTTCGCTGTGGGCCTGGTGGCTGGTCGTGCTGTGCCTGTCGGTGCTGGCGGTGTCGGCAGGGCTGTCTGAAGTGCACCAGCAGAAGGCGACCCTCGCGCGCCTTGTCGATGCCGACCGCGCCGATCGCGCGGCCGTGCTGAAGACGCAGAAGGACTGGGGTGGCGCGGCCTACTACAGCTTCCACCTCACCTTCGACCCCCCTTCGGACTTCGCCTTTGCGGCGCTGGGCCGGCGCGACGACGCAGCGTGGAAGCACCGCGTGCGCATGCTGGCGCTGGAAGGGCAGATCCATGAGCGCGACGCCGGACATCCGGTGCTCGCGCTGATCGGACGCTTCGACTTCGCCTTCCTGGCGGCCTTCGTCCTCCCCCTCGTGCTGATCGTGCTCTTGCACGACCTGCGGGCCGCCGAGCGCGTGGCCGGGCGGCATGACTTGCTCGAGGCCACCGCCGGAACGACGGCTCGGCTGTGGCCGCTGCGCGCCGCGCTGCGCGCCGGCGGCGTCTTCGTCTGCGCCGTGGTGCCGCTGCTGGCGGCCGGGGGCCTGGGCGGCACGCCCGC
>CAZBUU010000209.1:0-7994 GCA_964495125.1 uncultured Rubrivivax sp. | reverse complement strand
GCCGAAGCCATGGCCACGCCGCGCGCGACGGACGGCAAGAAGCACCTGGTGACCAACCAGGCCTGCTTCGGCTGCACCATCGCCTGCGGCCGCATCAGCAAGATGGACAAGGGCCACTTCACGGTGGAGAACAAGCCGCAGTACTGGGGCGCCTCGGGCGGTCTGGAGTACGAAGCGGCCTGGGCCCTGGGCGCGGCCAACGGCGTGAACGACCTGGAGGCGCTGCAGTACGCCAACCTGCTGTGCAACGAGCAGGGCATGGACCCCATCAGCTTCGGCGCCACCGTCGGCGCGGTGATGGAGCTGTATGACCTGGGCATCCTCACGAAGGAGCAGCTGGGCATCGATGCGAAGTTCGGCAGCGCGCAGGCGCTGGCCCACTTCGCCGAGATCACGGCCAAGGGCGAGGGCTTCGGGAAGGAGATCGGCCAGGGCTCCAAGCGCCTGTGCGCCAAGTACGGCAAGCCGGAACTCAGCATGAGCGTCAAGGGCCAGGAGTTCCCGGCCTACGACTCGCGCGGCATCCAGGGCATGGGCCTCACCTACGCCACCAGCAACCGCGGCGCCTGCCACCTGCGCAGCTACACGGTCGCTTCGGAAGTGCTGGGCATCCCGGTGAAGACCGACCCGCTCACCGCCGAGGGCAAGCCGGAACTGGTGATCGCCTTCCAGGACGCCACCGCCGCCTTCGACAGCGCCGGCATCTGCATCTTCACCAGCTTCGCCTGGACGCTGGCCGACGTGGCGCCGCAGGTGGCCGCGGCCTGCGGCCCCGAGTTCACGCTGGAGAACCTCAGCAAGATCGGCGAGCGCATCTGGAACATGGAGCGCGACTTCAACAACAAGGCCGGCTTCACCAGCAAGGACGACACGCTGCCGCCGCGCCTGCTGAACGAGCCGGCCAAGACCGGCCCCGCCAAGGGCCTGGTCAACAAGCTGCCGGAGATGCTGCCCAAGTACTACGTGGCGCGTGGCTGGGACACCGACGGTCAGCTCAAGCCGGAGACGCGCGAACGCCTGGGCCTGTGATGCGCCACATCATCCTGGGCGCCGGGCCGGCCGGCGTGATCGCGGCCGAGACCATCCGCAAGCACGCCCCGCACGACGACGTGTTCCTCGTCGGCGACGAGCCCGAGGCGCCGTATTCACGCATGGCCATCCCCTACCTGCTGATCGGCCAGGTGGGGGAGGCCGGCACGCAGCTGCGGCACACGCCGGACCACTACGAGCGCCTGGGCATCCAGCTCAAGCGCAACCGCGCCGTGAAGGTGGACGCCGCCGCCAGGACGGTGACCATGGACGACGGCAGCGCGCATGCCTTCGACCGCCTGCTCATCGCCACCGGGTCCTCGCCCGCCACGCCGCCCATCCCGGGCATCGCGGGTGCCGGCGTGCACCCCTGCTGGACCCTGGCCGACGCGCGCGCCATCATGGCGCTGGCCAAGCCTGGTGCGAAGGTGGTGCAGATGGGCGCCGGCTTCATCGGCTGCATCATCATGGAAGCGCTGGCCACGCGCGGCGTGAAGCTCAGCGTCGTGGAGATGGGCGACCGCATGGTGCCGCGCATGATGGGCCCCACGGCCGGCGGCATGATCAAGGCCTGGTGCGAGGCGAAGGGCGTGGACGTGCACACTGGCGCGCGCGTCGAGGCGATCGACCGCAGCGGCCCGCAGATGGTGGTGAAGCTGTCCAACGGCGCCGCGCTGGAGGCCGACCTCGTCATCAGCGCCACCGGTGTCAAGCCCAACATCGGCTTCCTGGCCGACAGCGCCGTGCGCTGCCTGGTGGGCGTGCTGACGGACGAACACCTGCAGACCACCGTGCCCGGCATCTACGCCGCAGGCGACTGCGCCGAGGCCTTCGACAAGGTCAGCGGCAGGACGATCGTCAGCGCCATCCAGCCGAATGCGGCCGAACAGGCCCGCGTGGCGGCACTGAACATGGTGGGCCAGGTCACGGCGCTGCGCGGCGTCACGCAGATCAACGTGCTGGATACGCTCGGCCTCATCTCCGCCAGCTTCGGCCTGTGGGACGGCGTGCCTGGCGGCCAGCACGTGGAACTGACGGACACCGCGGCCGGCCGGCACCTGAGCCTGCAATTCGCCGAAGACCGCCTCGTCGGCTGCAACGCCATCGGCTGGACCGAGCACGTGGGCGTGATGCGCGGCCTGGTGGAAGGCCAGGTGCGCCTGGGCCCGTGGAAGGACAAGCTGCTGGCCAACCCGACCTTGCTGATGGAGGCCTACCTGGCCACCGCACAGGCGCAGGGCAGCTACACCGACGTGCGCCGGCGTTAGGCTTGCCCGCGCATGCGCATCACCTTCAAGCTCTACGCCAGCCTCACCGAGCATCTGCCGCCCGAACACCGCCGCGCCAACCAGATGGCGCTGGACGTGCCGGAAGCGGCCACGGTGGCGCAGGTGATCGAGCCTTTCGCGCTGCCCATGAAGCTGGTGCACCTGGTGCTGATCAATGGCGCCTTCGTGCCGCCCGAGCAGCGCGCCACGCGCGCGCTGGCCGAGGGCGACGTGCTGGCCATCTGGCCGCCCATCGCGGGCGGTTGAAGCGGGTGATCGCCGAGCGCTTCGAACGAGACTGCGGCTGCACCGAGGCGGAATGGTTGCGGTGGCTGCCGCAAGCCGTGGGCGAGCACCCGCTCACCTTGCAGCCCGGCGGGGCCGGTGTCGCCATCGGCCGGGGCCGGCTGGAACTGCGCTGGGCGCCGCTGCCGCCGCGACGGATCGCGCTGCTCCACCTGCCCCGGCTGGCGGTCCGTTTCGCCTTCGACGGCGTGCCGGACGAGGCGCGCGGGCGCTTCATGCGCCACTTCGACCTGCACATGCAGCGCGGCGGCGGCTGAGCAATGCCCCCCGGGAATGCATGCCCGGCCGCGCCAGGCTGCGCGGTTGCTGCTACCGTTGGCCGACGGGCCTGACCGCGCCACCATCCCGGCGCGGCAGGCCCCGTCATTTGCGGAAACCACCCCATCCGGCAGGAGGAGCGACATGTCACGAACGAACAAGCGCAGCCCCAGGACCCTGAGCCTGGCACTGGCTGCGGCCATCGCACTGGGCACGGCCAGCACGGCATTGCTGGCGGCACCGGCGGTCACGGAACGCGCCCAGCAGTGGTCGGCCATGGGCGGCACGGTGGGCGTGCGCTGGAACCGCGACCTCGCCGGCGACCTCGGCCTGAAGATCGGCGGCGCTGCGGGCGCACGCGCCCAGCTCAGCATGTACGAGCACGAAGTCTTCGAACTGCGCCCTGCCGGCAGCCTGGACTTCACCGTGCGCAACGGCAACCTCCATCGCTTCACCGGCGGCCAGTTGCAGGCGCAGGGGGGCTACGTCATCGAGGCGCCCGGCGGCCGCCTCGACCTCAGCGAATTCCGGCTCGTCCCGCGCCGCGGCACCGCGCTGCTGGACCTGGTGGGCGTCGACGGCAAGGCCTGGTTCTACGTCGACCGCCTGATGTACGAGCTGACCGACCGCAACCAGCGCCTGGCCGTGCGCACCATGGACCTGCGCATCGCGCCCGAACTGGCGCAGCGCCTGGGCCAGCCGGAGGTGGCGAACTGGGTGATCGCCGACATGGAGTTCATGGCCGACGTGGTGCGCCAGGGCGCGCTGGACGCGCCGCGCGGCTCCACCAAGTGGCACGGTCTGCCGGTGCCCGGCGTGGCCGGGGCCACCTACCAGGCCGACCTCTTCATGCAGAGCTTCAGCATGCAGTACAGCCGCTGCGACACGTGCACCGGCGCCGGCGGCAACGGCCGCGTCGTCTTCACGCCTTCTTCCACGCTGCGCAACAACGTCAACAACGGCTCGCTGCAGGCCACCGTGGCCGGTGACCCGCTGGGCACCAGCAGCGCGCTGTACACGGCCGACATCCCCTGGTACCAGAAGTTCTCGGGCAACTTCGCGCCCTACGGCAACGACCAGCATCCCTACCTGATCTGGAACCTTTACCGCTTCAATGCCGACGGCAGCATCGACCAGATCGGCCGCTCGGGCGTCAAGCACGCCTTCCTGACGATCAACACGGCCTGTCTGGACGACCCCGGCGACAGCCACATCCTGGGCCGCGGCTGCTCCGACGTCTACGGCGTGGGCAACAACGACTCCACCAGCGCCTTGGGTCCGCGCTCCGAGATCATCGCCTCCACCAACCAGTGGGGCCGCTGCGGCAGCATCTACGACACCAACTGCGACGGCCTCTCCAACGGCGTGCCCGCCGACAACTTCGCCAACCGCATGATCGTGCGCGAGTCGCAGTTCAGCGGCGCGGCGCACACCGGGGCCACCTACCTGTTCGAGAGCTGGTACCTGGCGCGGCAGGACGTCAACATCTACAACTCCATGGCCACGGTGCGTGCCACCTTCTCGCGCCCCAACACGGCGTGGGTGGTGGGCGGCAACGACCAGTACAAGCTGGGCCCGGCCATCGACCGCTGGGTGAACCCGGCCGCGCCGGGTGCCAACGCCCGCAACGTGGCCGTGGCCACGCCCGAGGGCAACGTCAAGGTGGCGGTGAAGACCACCGACCTCGGCGGCGGCCGTTGGCGCTACGACTACGCGGTGATGAACCTGGACTTCTCCCGTGCCCGCACCGAAGGCGCCGAGCCCAACCTGCGCGTCACCAGCAACCTGGGCTTCGACAACTTCAGCGTGCCCATCGGCACGGCGACGGTCAGCGACTTCGTCTTCGGCGACGGCGACGTGGACGCTTCGAACGACTGGGTGGTGAGCGTGCGCGACGGTCGGCTGTACTGGACCTCCGCCGTGCGCAACAACGCGCTGAACTGGGGCTCGATGTTCCGCTTCTCGTTCATCGCCAACGCGGCGCCGGCGCAGAACGCGGTCACGATGCACATCGCCGCCGACAACACCCGCGACGTGGTGACGGCGCCGGGCGTGCTGGCCCCGGCGGGCGCGGCGCTGAAGGCCGGCTCGGCGCGCTGAGCGCAGACCGGGCGCACGGCCACCCCCTGCCGAACAGGGGGGGCCGGCTCCCCCCATGGCGGGCTCGGTGCGGTAGCGGTTCAGCGTTCCAATTCGCTGACACCCAGCCCAGGAGCCCGCCATGCGCAAGATCCTCCCCCTGCTCACCGCCGGCCTGCTGGCCGCCGGTGCTGCACAGGCCGCCAACGTCACCCTCTACGGCACGCTCGCCGCCTGGCAGGCCGCAGCCGGCCCTTCGACAGCGCAGGATTTTTCCGCGCTGGCCAACGGCACCTCGCTGATGGGCAGCGAGGTCCTGCCGGGCGTCACGGCCAGCACCAACCTGGGCACGCTGGAGGTGTTCGGCGCCGGAAAGACCATGGCCGGCTTCGGCAGCGGCAGCGGCAGCCGGGTCGCGGGCAACGCCTTCTACGAACTGACCTTCGGGCTGGGCTACAGCGCCGCGGCCTTCGACATCACGGCCTTCGAGTCCTCGCTGCCGCCCTACAACATCCCCGCCAGCGCCGTCGATGCCGGCATGGTGGAACTGCTGTTCGCCGACGGCGACACGGCCTCCTTCGCCATCGACGCCGGCGACGGCAGCGCCATCTTCTTCGGCTTCAGCGCCGACAGCGCGGTGACGCGGATCCGCTGGATCGAGGCGCACGAAGGCAGCGGCCTCAACGAGGAAACGGCGCTCGACAACCTGCGCGTGGGCCCGCGCGCGAACCCGGTGCCCGAACCGTCCAGCCTGCTGCTGGCCGGCGGCGCGCTGGCCCTGCTGGCCCGGCGCCGGCCTTTCCTGCGCAGCTAGCCAGCGAAACGGAAAAGGCCGGCGCCTCGCGGCGCCGGCCTTCGTTCGTTGATCGCTCAGCGCTTCAGATGATGAACATCAGGGCCGTGACCAGGAACACGGCGAAGAAGATGACGCCGAAGATGGCGCCCAGCCGCCAGAAGTCCTTGCTGGGGATGTAGCCGCTGCCGTAGTACACCGGGCTCGGGCCCGTGGCGTAAGGCGTCAGGATGCCCATGATGCCCAAAGTGAGCATCAGCACCAGCGAGAAGGTGCGGATGTCCAGGCCCGGGATGCCCATGCCCACGGCCAGCATCACCGGCAGCATGGCCGTCACGTGCGCCGTGACGCTGGCGAACAGGTAGTGCGTGAAGAAGAACACCGCCACCAGCACCACCATCGCGACGGTGGGCGACATGCCGGCGACGTAGGTGCCCACGCTGTCGGCGAACCACTTGACGAAGCCGACCTTGTTCAGCCCGTCGGCCAGCGCCACCAGGGTGGCGAACCACACCAGCGTGTTCCAGGCCGGCTTGTTGGCCAGGATGTCGTCCCAGGCCACGACCTTGCCGATGATCATCAGCGAGATCACGACGATGGCCACGGTGGTGGCGTTGATCAAGGCACCGCCGAAGATCCACAGCGCCAGTGCCAGCATCACCAGCACGCCCAGGCCGATCTCGCGACCGGTCAGGCCACCCATCTTCGTCAGCTCGGCACGCGCCCAGTTCGGCACCTCGTCACCGCCGGTGACCTCGGGCTTGTAGAACACGTAGGCCAGCAAGGGCACGGCCACCAGCAGGATGATGCCGGCCGGCGCGAAGGCGCTGAACCACTCCATCCAGGTGAAGCTCACCTTGGCGGTCTTGCTCACCAGTTCCACGGCCAGCAGGTTGGGCGCCAGCGCGGTGAGGAACATCGAACTCGTGACGCAGGTCGCGGCGATGGCCACCCACATCAGGTAGCCGCCGATGCGGCGCGACGACGGGTCATTCGGCTTGCTGTCGTACAGCGCCGGCAGGTTGCGGATCACCGGGTACACGGTGCCGCCGCTGCGCGCGGTGTTGGACGGCGTGAAGGGCGCCAGCACCACGTCGGCGATGGTCACCGCGTAGCCCAGGGTCAGCGTCTTCTTGCCCATGGCCTTCACCAGCCACAGCGCGATGCGCCGGCCCAGGCCCGTCTTCTCGTAGCCCAGGGCGAACATGAAGGCGGCGAAGATCAGCCACACCGTGGTGTTGGCGAAGCCCGACAGGGCCCAGTTCAAGGACGCGTTGGCCGGCTTGAAGCCCGCCTTGGCCAGTTCGGCCGGCCCGTACAGCACCCAGGGCGACAGCACCGTGGCCACGCTCACGCCGATGAGGCCGACGGCCGCGCCGGGCAACGGCTCCAGCATCAGGCCGACGATGACGCCGGCGAAGATGGCGAAGAAGTACCAGGCATGGGGCGCCAGGCCCGCCGGCGGCGCGATGACGGCGATGAGGCCGGCCACGGCCAGCGGTGCCAGGTACTTCCACAGCGGCGTGCCGGCCTTCTTGTCGGCCGGTGCCGTGTCGGGCTTGGGCGATGGGTCGCGCGCTTGCGCGGGGCCCGCTTGCACGGTGGTGCTCACTTGAGACTCCTCGGTGTGAAATGAACAGGAACGGGGGTCGCCGAACGGGTGGCCTCAGCGGCCTCGCCCGTGAGGCCCTGGCGCAGCATCTGGCGGCGCAGGTAGGCCAGCTGGGTGGCCAGCGGCAGGTTCTTGGGGCAGACGTCGTGGCAGGCCAGCAGGCTCATGCAGCCGAAGATGCCCTGGTCGTCGCCGACGATGTCGTAGAAGTCGGCATCGCTGCGCGCGTCGCGCGGGTCGAGCCGGAAGCGCGCCACCTTGGCCAGCGCCACGGCGCCGACGAAGTCCTCGCGCATGCGCGCCGTGCCGCAGGCGGCCACGCAGCAGCCGCACTCCACGCAGCGGTCCAGCTCGTAGATCTTCTCGGCCAGCTCGGGCTCCATGCGCGCCTCGATACGCGTCAGGTCCACCTCGTGCTGCTTCACATGGACCCAGGCCTCGACGCGCTCGCTCATCGTGCGCATCCACTTGCCGGTGTTGACGGAGAGGTCGCCGATCAGCTCGAAGAAGGGCAGCGGCGCGAGCGTGAACTCCTCGCCCAGGTTCTTCGTCAGCGTGCGGCAGGCCAGGCCCGGCTTGCCGTCGATGAGCATGGCGCAGCTGCCGCAGATGCCGGCGCGGCAGACGAAGTCGAACTGCAGCGACGGGT
>CAZBUU010000208.1:0-7996 GCA_964495125.1 uncultured Rubrivivax sp. | reverse complement strand
ACACCGCGCGCAACGGCATGAAGATGGACAACAACCCCTCGGCCGGCAACAAGGCCGGCGGGCTGACCACCATCCTCGAGAAAAGCCTGGGCGCCATCGCCAAGAGCGGCACCACCAACCTGGTGGACGTGTACCGCTTCGCCGAACGCGTGAGTGCGCGCGGCTTCGTCTACATGGACACGCCGGGCTACGACCCCGTGTCTGCGACGGGCCAGGTGGCCGGCGGCGCCAACCTGATCTGCTTCACCACCGGCCGCGGCTCGGCCTACGGTTGCGCGCCTTCACCGTCGCTGAAGCTGTCCACCAACACCGCGCTGTGGCTGAAGCAGCAGGACGACATCGACATCGACTGCGGCGGCATCGTCGACGGCCTGGACACGGTGGACGAAGCCGGCGAGCGCATCTTCCGACTCATGCTGGAGACGGCCTCGGGCCGCGCCACGAAGAGCGAGACTCACGGCTACGGGCAGAACGAGTTCGTGCCCTGGCAGCTGGGCGCGGTGATGTAGTGGCGGGCGGTCGAGGCTGCGGCGGGCAGTGCTGGATGGCGGAGCGCGGATCGGAGACGGCGGGTTCGCAGCCGGGTCAGGGATTCAGGCCGTAGGTCCTCTTTCGCGAAGTGCTGCCAACTTGGCTGCCAGCGCGGTGGCCGCGGCGCCTGCGAGCACCGGCAGGGCCACCCGGCCGCCGCCCCGCAGGAAGTCGGCCCAGGCCACATGCGGCTGCCAGCCCTGCGGGTCGTGGGCCGCCATCAGCAGGCCCCAGAACTCCGCGGCCACCACCACCGGCAGGTCCACCGCCATGAGCAGCCCGGCCAGCGCCGTGGCCAGCAAAAGCCGCAACGGCCACTCGATGCGCCGGCGCGCGGGCCATGCCGTGGCCGTGATCAACAGCAGCAGCGGCAGCTGCCAGGCCAGGCCAGCTGGCACCGAGGCAAAGGCCACGCCCTGCGGGTGGGGCACCACCGCACGCCCGCCCACCACGAGCGTATGCGCCAGCACCACCTGCACCCGCACCCGACTGCCGGCATGCGTGCGCTGGAGGGCTGCGTGCCGCACGGCCAGCCCGGGCTCGACCCACTCGATCGCCGCAGTCAACGTGGGCAAGGCGCGATGCAGCAGCGCCTCACCGCCCAGCGCCACCGCTGCCGCAAGAAGGCCTCCTGCAGCGGCAGCGCGCCAAAGCGCTCGCCGCAGCGCCGGCTTCAGTGTTGCGTGAAGCGGGAGGTCCACAGCAGCACCAGCGTCGCCAGCGCGATCACCAGCCCCAGCGGCAACCAGAGGTCGTGCAGCGGCCCGAAGGCCGCCGGCCACCGCAGGTGCGCCTGAAGCAGCAGCAGCAGCCGCAGCTGGTTGAGCAGGGCCGCGCAGGCCAGAGCGACGAGCACGCCCAGCAGCCGCCAGCGCCAGTGCAGCGGCGCGGCGAGCATCGCACTGGCGGCCAGCAGTGCGAGATCCGTGCCTTCGCAGCCCGGCAGCACCTGCAGGCTGCCGCGCGCGGCGACGATGCGGGCCCCCTCGGCACGTGCCTGCAGCGCCGGGTCGATCCAGGCCAGCAGCACCACCGCGGGCTGCACGGTGGCGTGTTCGATGATCCATGTGCTCACTGCCGGCAGCACCTGCAGCAGGCCGTAAAGCAGGCTGAACCAGGCGGCGAAGGCGATGAGCGGAAGCGCCCTCACGCGAACGCACTCAAGGCGGGCGACGTCGCCGCAGCAGCGCCGCGCCAGCGCCCAGGCCCAGCAGCGCCAACGCCCAGGGCGGCAAGGGCACCTCGGCATCGGCCGAGGGCGCCAGCCACTGCACCTGCAGCCGCGGCTGCGCCTGGGCATCGACGCTGTTGCGGCTGGCCAGCCGCGTGGCGTTCTGCTGGCCGAGTTCATCGCCGCGCACCAGCCAACCGTGGTTGCTGGCCGGGTCGTCCACCCAGCGCTGCACGTCGGCCACGAGTTGCGGCGTGCTGGCCCACAGCACCGGCGCCGGCCAGGGCCCCACAGAGGTGCTGGCGCTCGCGGCGGCTTCGAAATCACCGCCACGCAAAGCCCAGGGCACGGAGGGCCACACGCGGTGCGACCAGGTGCAGTCGCCGCCTTGTGCCGCGGCACCCACGCCGGCATCGCCGCCGTTCGAGGCGCCCTCACCCCAGGACGCGAGCAGCCGGTGCAGCGTCAGCGCCTGCGGCGAGCGGATGCGGATCGCAAACGCCTGCAGTTGCGCATGCACCACCTGCGCGCCGGGCGGCAGGGCGCCGGTGTCGAAGCGCACCAGCGCGCGGCGGATCACACCGGCCGCGATGACCGAGGTCCACAGGTTGGGGCCGCTGCCGTCGGCGCTGGCGTCGTAGGCCGTGCCACCGCCCTGGTCGGCAAAGACAGTGGCATCGGCCAGGGCCGGCAGCAGCGTCTGCGTGGCCTGTTGCGCGCGGGCGGGCCACGCCGCGGCGGCGGCAGCGGTGGCGAGCCAGCCGCGCCGCGACGAGCCGCCGGCCAGCGTCACCGGCCGCCCTGCTTCAGCGCCTGGCGCGCCGGCGCGCCCAGCCGCCCACCGCCATCAGGCCTGCGGCCATCAGCGCCCATGCGCCGGGTTCGGGCACCGGCGTGGAGAAGGCGAAGTCGTCCAGCACCGTCACGCCCTTGAAGCTGATCGAGCGGATGTCGGCCTGCGGGCGCACGATGCCGACGAACACCCCGTCGTTCAGGCTGTCGGCCGCGGTGTCGATGACCACCCGGTGTGTCTCGATGATGAGGTTGTTGTCGCCATAGGCCGAGATCTCCACCGCAAAGGGCAGCACGTCGTCGGCATAGTGGTTCACGAAGGCGCCGGCGCCCGCCGAAAGCAGGCCGTTGGCGAACGTGAAGCGCAGTTCTCCGAAGAATTCGGTGCCGACGAACTTGTTGCCGGCACCCCAGAGGCCGTTCGTTCCCAGGTCGGCGATGAAGGCACCGAGCACCGAGTCCGTGTCGCCGGTGAACACCACCTCGGGCGACAGCATCTCGGGCCCGGACGTGACCAAGCCGTCGTAGTTCTCGAAGTCGATGGTGCCGGCGATGCTCGGCAAGGCTGCCGCGTTGTCCACGAGGTTGGCCTGCGCCGGCAGCGCGACGGCGGCACCGAGCAGGAGGGCGGTGAAGAGAGTTTTCATGAGTGGTTCCGATCTGGGTTTGAGTGCTGCAGTCCGGCTTAGGTGCCGATCACGCCGCCGTTGTCCTTGGTGATCACCACCACCGAAGAACGCGGCTTGAAGACACCCGCCTGCGTGGTGGGGCCGTTCACGCCGCTGTCGGGCCAGGTGCTGCGCGCGGTGAAGCTGCCGGTCCAGTCCTCGCCCGGGTGCTGGATGCCGACGAACATGGTCTTGCCGTCGGGCGTGCTGACCACGCCGGTCACTTCACAGTTCTTGGGACTGGTGAGGAAACGCGTGATCTGGCGCGTGCTCGGGTCGGCGCAGAACATGGCGTTGCCGCCGATGTTGGCCCAGTCGCCCAGGCCGTCACCTTGCTGGTCGGTCTGGATCCACAGGCGGCCATCCTTGTCGAACCACAGGCCATCGGGCGCGCCGAGGTCGTCGCCGTTGATGTTGCCCTGCAGGTTGGGCGCCGCGGCCAGGCTGTCGCCGCACTCGACGAAGATGTCCCACTGGAAGGTCACCGCGCCCACGTCGCCCGCGGCTTCGTTCCAGCGGATGATGTGGCCATACCGGTTGTCCGGCCGCGGGTTGGCCGCGTCCACCGGCGGGCGCGCGCTGGCCGCCACGGTGCTGCCGTTGGGGTTGTTCGACGACGGCGGGTTAGTGCCCCGACGGTTGTTGTTGGTGAGCGTGAGATAGACCTCGCGCGTGGTGGGATGCACCGCCACCCACTCGGGGCGGTCCATCATCGTGGCGCCCAGGCGATCGGCGGCCTGACGGGCCTTGATGAGCACTTCGCCCTGGTCGGCGAAGCCGTTGGCCGGCGTGAGGCCGCCCTGGCCCCACACCAGCGGCAGCCACTGCCCGGAACCGTCGGCGTTGAACCTGGCGACGTACAGCGTACCGGTGTCGAGCAGGTCCCGGTTGGCGCCCCGGTTGCGGGGGTTGTACAGCCCGGCGCACACGAACTTGTACAGGTAGTCGTTGCGCTCGTCGTCACCCATGTAGATCGCGACCTTGTTGTCCGGACCCACCACGTAGCCAGCGCTCTCGTGCTTGAAACGGCCCAGCGCCGTGCGCTTGACCGGCGTGGCGTTGGGGTTCCAGGGGTCGATCTCGACGACCCAGCCGAAGCGGTTGGGTTCGTTCGGATTGCTGCGGAAATCGAATCGCGGGTCGGCCTCGTGCCAGCGGTAGCCGAAGCCGCCGGCCGCCAGGCCGTAGCGCGCCTCGAGCGTGGACAGGGGCTGCGCGGCGAGTTGTGCCGCGGTGGTGCCGAAATAGCCGTTGAAGTTCTCTTCGCAGGTCAGGTAGGTGCCCCAGGGGGTGATGCCGTGGGCGCAGTTGTTCAGCGTGCCCAGCACCAGCGTGCCTGTCGGGTCGCCGGCGGTACGCAGCAGCGGGTGCGCGGCGGCAGGGCCGGACAGGCGAATCGGCGTCTTGCCGGTGATGCGTCGCGCCAGCGCCGAGGGGCGGC
Source organism: uncultured Rubrivivax sp. (assembly GCA_964495125.1). Taxonomy (GTDB): domain Bacteria; phylum Pseudomonadota; class Gammaproteobacteria; order Burkholderiales; family Burkholderiaceae_C; genus Rubrivivax. The sequence goes on along the minus strand of CAZBUU010000208.1, from coordinate 3,393 downwards.
GCACCTTGAACTCCCCGCTCACCTTCTGCACCTCGAGCACGCTCACGCCGTGCGCGGCGAGCTGCGTGTCGACGATGGCCTGTGTCATCGGCAGCGTGCCGTAGGCCGTGCTGGAGGTGACCAGGCCCGGATCGTTGTACTCGTGATTCACGCAGAGCAGGCCACGGTCGCTGGACACGCCACCCACGCCCGCGGAGGGGAACGGGAAGAAGTGCATGCCGTCGTTGTGCGCACCGAAGGTGGTGAGTTGCCGCGCCTCGGTCATGGGCGTGTTGCTGTCCCAGTGCGTGAAGGGGTCGCTGGCGCGGCCGATCGCGTCACCCCAGCCGACCAGCACCTTCGCGGTGTAGCCCGCCGGCACGCTGACGCCGTCGATGTAGCCGGCCGCCAGGTTCGGCGGCAGGCCCGTGAAGCTGATGCCGCCGCCCACCGGCGCAGGGCTGCCGGTGTAGGCCGAGGCCGCGGGCGCGAAGCCGCCCAGCGTGGCCACGGCGGCCATGCCCAGCGTGCCCTGAAGGAAACCGCGGCGGCCCTTGAACTCCGCCAGCACGTCGCGGATGCTGGCGTTGCCTGAGGGGTTGATCGTGGTGTCGTTGTCCGGATGCATGCAGCTCGACATGGAAGCTCCTGGCGTGGCTTGAGGCCCTCCCCGCGCCGTCCGCGAAGCACGGTGGCGAGAGGGACCGGTGAGGGATGAAAGCCACGGTAGTCGGCTGCTGTGATGCTTGATAAACCCCAGTCTTCGCTGTCCATGGGCCGTTCGGCGCAGGCGCCCGCTTGGCCAGCGCCCTGCCCGGGGCTGTCTAGGCGCAGCGGCCCGGCCATCAACACCAGGATGACGACCAGGCGGGACGCCCCGTTGCGGGCGCCGGTAAGGGCGTGGCGGAAAGGCTGTCGCGCGCCCTCAGGCCTGTTCGGCCATCGGCCTGGCCTGACGCCGCTGCAGGCCGCCGAGACCAGCCAGCGCCATGGCCACCAATGCAAAGGTGCCAGGCTCGGGAACCGTGTTGCGGAAGCCCAGCTGGTAGCTCGCTACCGCCTGCAGAAGCAGCGCCTCTCGCGCGGAAAGGCCCAGGTCCGATGCTGCACGTTCACCAGCGCCGAACATGGCAGGGTCCAGGCCCGTGAGGGAGCCGAAGTTCGTCAGCGCGCTGAGGTACGAGCCTGCGACGCTGGCATGGGTGCCGTCATTGAACCAGAGGTCGATCAGTTCGTCGGTGAGGGCGTCGGCGCCGTACATGTCGCGCGTGGCGATGCCGGCCTGCACGGCGGTCAAGAAAGCCTGGCCGACGGGGATGATTCCCCTGATGCCCGAGGTGCCGTCGTCGTTGGCGAAACCGGCGACGCTCAACATGCCGGTGGTCATGTCGGCCGTCATCTCTTCCAGCGAGCCGAAGAAGCTCGTCGCCGGTGCACCCGAGTAGGTGGCGTCGCCCGTCACGGGGTTGATGGTCGTCGAACCCGGTGCGTTGATCAGGTTCGGGCGTGCCCAGGTCTGTTGCAGGTAGATCTCTGTCGCAGCGCTGAAGTTGTTGTTGTTCGGGATGGTGCGCAGCGCGTTGTTGGCGCAGGAGCCGGACACGCCGTTCACCGTCGGCGTCCCGCCGGCCGCCACGCAGGCGGCTTCGCTCGCGAACTGAGCGCCCGGGCCACCGGCGGCTGAGGTACCGCCCAGGTAGTAGAGGTTGCGCTCGCGGTAGGTGGTGTTGTTGGCGTTGTTGGTCATCACGCCTTCCTGGATCGGTCGGCCGGTATGGACCCAGTCCTCGATCAGGTCGACGTAGGCCCTGATCGATGGGAAGTTGGATCCGAGCGCGACACCGTCCACCGTCTGGGGACCCAGCGCTTCGTCGCTTTGCTCCTGCAGCACCAGCTTGTCCCATCGCTGGCTGCTGATGTTGCCGCGCAGGTCCCAGTTGGTGCTGTTGGCCGTGTTCAGGAAGTGGCCCCGCAAGGTGGCGGCATTGCGGGTGGAGAGGGCCACGTCGTAGTCGAGCCCTGCCTGCACCGTGAGCTGCTTGAAGATGCCGGCGACTCCGCCCCAGCTGTTCGTCTGCGAATGCGGCGAGTAGGAGTTGCCCTGCACGCCGGTATCCGGATTGATCATGCCCGGGCCGTACGAGTTCGTCCCCGTGACGTCGCTAAATTTGGGCGTGGCGGCCGTCGAGCCCACGACCAGCGGACCCTGGGGCCGGGTGAGATCCCGCACGTTGGCGGCGTTGTAGCTCAGCACCGGGTCCAGGCGACCGAAGGTGTAGCTGTTGCCGACGAAGAGCACGGACACCGGCCCGGCCGCAACCGGCGAGCTGGCGAGGGCGGCAAGAACCGCGAGAAATGCGATGGAGGGCTGGCTGGTGTGCATGACGGGACAGGCTCGGAAGCGCGTCGGGCGGCTTGAAGGTGCCGGACAATGACACGGACCAGGCTCTGACGGTGAGTCCTTCCGCCGGTTTGCCGGGTTCTCCCACCCCCCAGCGTGCGGGGCGCGGAGCCGCAGCCGCCACCCTTCACCGCCAGGAGAAGCGCGGCACCGAAGAAGCGGCGCGCGCCGATACGGACGATGGCGCCAGCCCCCTCAGGCCCGCGGGGGCAGCGAGCGCCGCGCCTCGTCGCGCGTCTCGTAGAGGTGCGGCCCCACGCCGCGCGCTGCCAGCGCCGGCCCCAGCTTGGCGCGCAGGAAGGCGCTGGTGGTGTAGCGCGCCACGTCGATGTAGAAGTTCTCCACCAACTCGCGCACCATCGCCGCCCAGTCGTCCTGCATCGTCTCGTCGAGCACGAAGTGGTCGTAGTTGACGACGCCGTACACCTTGTGGCCCAGCGGTGCCAAGTGCCGCTCCACCTCGCGGCGCACAGCCTCCACGTCGTCCACGCTGCGCACCGACAGGCGCTCGAAGTTGATGAACATCGTGCGCGACGCCGCGTCGTAGGTGAAGCGGCTCTCCAGCGGCAGCATCAACAGCCGCGCGCGCAGCCCCAGCGGCGCCTCGGCGAACAGCGCTGCGTCCATGCGTGCCGGCTCGCGCTCGATCACGGGCCGGAAGCCCATGGCGGCCAGCACGTCGCGTTCCAGGTCCAGCCCGGGCGCGATCTCCAGCAGTTCGATGCCTTTCGGGTGCAGCCCGAACACGGCCACGTCGGTCACGTACAGCACCTGCTGGCCGCGGCGCCGCGCCTGCTCGCCGCTGAAGGTGCGGTGCTCCACCTGCGGCACGAACTTGTGCTCGCCCTTGGCCGCGAACGAGCCCACGAACACCACCTTGCGCGCGTTCTGGCTGATGTTGATGAAGCCGCCCGCCCCCGCCAGCCGCGGGCCGAACTTGCTGACGTTGACGTTGCCCTCGGCATCGGCCTGCGCCAGGCCCAGGAAGGCGATGTCCAGGCCGCCGCCGTCGT
>CAZBUU010000207.1:0-8006 GCA_964495125.1 uncultured Rubrivivax sp. | reverse complement strand
CTGGCCGACCTGATGAAGGTCAGCGAGCAGCTGCCGCCGGTGCTGATGCGCGAGTACCGCGCGCCGGGCGAACTGATGGCCGTGTTCACGCGGCCGGTGCCCCGCAGCGAACTGCAGGCGACCGACTTCGCCTTCGTCGCCGACGACGCGACGACGCTCACCGCGCTGCTGAAGAACGCCGCGCTGCGCCGCGAACCGGGCGTCAACGTGCTGCTCTACGGCCCGCCGGGCACGGGCAAGACCGAACTCGCCAAGGTCTGCGCCGCCGCGGCCGGGCTGCAGCTGTACGAAGTGGAGTACGCCGACCGCGACGGCAACAGCCTCAGCGGCCGCGACCGCTACCGCAGCCTGCAGATCAGCCAGGTGTTCCTGAAGGGCAGCGCCGACGTGGCCCTGCTTTTCGACGAGGTGGAGGACGTCTTTCCGCCCATCAGCACCGAGGCCGCGCAGCTCATCGCGCGGCTGGACAGCGGCGACGCGCCGGCGTCCAGCAGCGTCAGCGGCAAGGCCTGGGTGAACCAGATCCTGGAGACCAACCCGGTGCCGGTGATCTGGGTCACCAACCGCATCGAGCAGATCGACCCCGCCTTCCGCCGCCGCTTCCAGTACCACCTGCGGCTGCTGAGCCCGCCGCCGGGCGCCCGGCTGGCGCTGGTGACGCGTGCGCTGGCCGGCGCGACGGTGGGCGAAGGCTTCGCGGCGCGGCTGGCCGAGCGGCGCGGGCTCACGCCGGCGCAGATCCGCACCGCCGTGCGCTTCGCGCAGCTGGCGCAGCAGGACACGCGGGGCCCGGAGGCCTTCGAGGCGCTGATCGAGCGCCAGCTGGCCAACGCCGACCTGGCCCTGGGCCGCGGCGAACGTGCCGAACGCGGCGCCCGCCCGGTGGTGACGAGCTGGGACCTGTCGCTGCTGAACACGGAATCGCGTTTCGAGATCCCGCGCGTCATCGAGGCGCTGGCGCGCCGCGGCCACGGCACGCTGTGCTTCCACGGCGCGCCGGGCACCGGCAAGACGGCGCTGGCCGAGCACATCGCCAAGGCGCTGGGCAAGCCGCTGATGATCCGCCAGACCAGCGACATCGCCAGCAAGTTCGTCGGCGAGACCGAGCAGAACATGGCGCGCATGTTCGAGGAAGCCGGCACCGAGGACGCCGTGCTGCTGCTGGACGAAGCCGACAGCTTCCTGCGCAGCCGCCGCCTGGCCGAGCGCAACTACGAGGTGACCGAGGTCAACGAGATGCTGCAGGGCATGGAGCGCTTCGGTGGCGTCTTCATCTGCACGACCAACCTGTTCGACGAGCTGGACGAGGCTGCGTTGCGGCGCTTCACGTTCAAGATCCGCTTCCACCCGCTGACGGCGGCGCAACGTGTGCGAATGTTCACGGCCGAGGCGCTGGCCGGCGATGACGCTGCGATCAGCGCCGAACAGCGGGCACGGCTGGCGGCGCTGGACCAGCTCGTGCCCGGCGACTTCGCGGCCGTGCGGCGGCAGGTCGACATCCTCGGCGAGGCCTTCACGCCCGACGAGTTCCTCAGCCAGCTGGAAGGCGAGCACCGCGTCAAGCCCGAGGTGCGCCAGCGCCGCGGCATCGGCTTCCAGCACTGAGCCGCGGCCTCAAGCGGCCGCGCCGGCGGTCGATATCGAAGGCATGGGGCCGCCTCTTGCGCCAACGTCTTCCTTCGCCACCGGCAGTGCCTGGGTCTGGCTCGGCGTGCTGCTGGCCGGCGCTTTCCTGTCCTACATGGTCATCGCGCTGTTGCGTCACCGCACCGTGCTGCGGCGCCGGCTGCGTGCCGCGAACTCCAAGCTCGACGAACTGCGCACGCGCGACCCCCTCACCGGCCTGATGACACGGCCCGACTTCGAGGCGCGCCTGGACGAGGCCGTCACGGCCTGCGACCGCGGCGCACGCCCGGCGGCGCTGCTGGTCGTGGGGCTGGACAACTTCCGCACGATCAACGAAGGCTACGGCCACCAGGTGGGCGATGCCGTGCTCACCACCATGGCACGGCGCCTGTCCGCCTTCTCGCCCGCGCCGCTGGCCGTGTGCCGGCTCGGCGGCGACGAGTTCTCGGTGCTGCTGGACGCCGGCGTCGAACAGGCCGGCACCCTGGGGCGGCGGCTCGCCGACGCGCTGCGCCAGCCCTTCACGGCCGAGGGCCTGGAGCTGCAGATGTCGGCCTCCGTCGGCGTGGCCGTCTACCCGGACCACGGCTCGCGGCCACGGCTGCCCGGCTGCGCGGCCCTGGCCATGCGCAGCGTCAAGCAGGTGGGCGGCGCGGGCCACGCCATGTACGACCCCGCCATGGCGGTGGACCAGCGCGAGCAGGCCGAACTGCTGCAGGAGCTGCGCCACGCCGTGGACCGCCGCCAGCTGGAGCTGGTCTACCAGCCCAAGGTCGATGCCCGCACGCTGCAGATCACCGCGGCCGAGGCCCTGCTGCGCTGGCAGCATCCGCAGCGCGGCACCATCAGCCCGGCCGTGTTCATCCCGCTGGCCGAACGCCACGGGTTGATCGTGCCCATCGGGCGCTGGGTCCTCTCCGAGGTCTGCCGGCAGGCGGCGCAGTGGCGCGGCCTGGGGCTGCGCATGCGCGTGGCCGTCAACGTCTCGGGCCACCAGCTGCGCCAGGAAGACTTCGTGCGCTTCGTGCTGCGCCAGCTGGCCGAACACGGCATCCCGCCGTCGCGGCTGACCTGCGAGATCACCGAGACGGTGGCGATGGAAGACACGGCGCACACGCTCAGCGCCTTCGAAAGGCTGCGCAAGGCCGGGCTGCACGTGTCCATCGACGACTTCGGCACCGGGCACTCCAGCCTGGCCAGCCTGCGGCGCCTGCCCGCAGCCGAACTGAAGATCGACCGGGCCTTCGTCCAGGATCTCGCCAGCGGCGACCACGCCCGTTCCATCGTCCAGGCCATCGTGCAGATGGCGCGCACGCTGGGGCTGCGCGTGGTGGCCGAGGGCGTGGAGACCGCCGAGCAGCGCGATGCGCTGGTGGCCCTGGGTTGCGATGAACTGCAGGGCTTCCTCTTCGCCCGGCCCATGAGCGCCACGGCCCTGGCCCTGTGGGCCGACGGCGACGACGCCCATGCCGGATCTGCGGCAATGTTCCGCCCGTCGCTGTTCCAGGCCACCGCGCCGGCACCGATGGACGGCCAGACGGGACCAGGGGTGCGATGATTCGCCCCGCTGCATGAATTCCGCGCCGAACCCGACCGATTCTTCCCTGTTGCTGTGGCTGGTGGCCGCCGTGGTGGCGATGCTGGGCGCCCACGTCGCGCTGCGCTGGGCGCTGCTGGCCCGCCGCGCGCGCCCGCTGTGGCGCCAGTGGCCGGCGCTGCTGGCCGCCGGCACGGCCTTCGGCATGGCACTCACTTCGGCCATGCTGCTGGCCACGGCCGCGCAGGGGCTGATGTTTCCGATCGGCTATCAGCCGCTGTGGGTGGTGGGCCTGTGGCTCGGCACCTGGCTGGCATGCATTCCGCTGTTCGTGGCGCTGGCGGCCAGCGACCGCTGGTGGGTGGTGGTTCCGGTGGCGGTGCTGCTGGCCGGGGTCGCCGTGGGCCAGCAACTCGGGTGGCTCACGGCCGCCGGTTTCCGCCCTGGCATCGTGTGGCGTCCCACGCCGCTGGCTGCCGGCGTGCTGCTGGAGGTGATCGGCCTGGCGGCGGCGGCCTGGATCGTGTTCACGCCCGTCGCCCGGGACAGCCAGCGCCGTCGCTGGTGGATGCTGGGGGCGGCCGTGATGGCCGGGCTCAGCGTGGCCGGCGGGCAGGAACTGCTGTCCGTCGCGGCCGGCCTCGAATACCAGGTGGATTCGATCTACCGCAACCGCGTGCCGAACTCGGTGCTGTGCCTCGTCGCCGGCGTGCTGGCCCCGCTGGGGCTGGTGCTGGCCTCGGTGGACCTGATGCTGCGCGCGCCGCTGCGCAGCGGCACTTCGGGCGACGGCACGCGGCGGCGGCGCAAGCGCCGGCACCGCATCCGCGCCCTCTGAAGCACGCTTCGCCGGGCTTTCCTAGAATCGCCCCATGAGCTCCCGCCCCACCCCGACGGCCCCGCGCTTCACGCGCGGCGGCGCCCTGGCCGAACTGCTGACGCAGCGCATCGCGATCATCGACGGTGCCATGGGCACCATGATCCAGCGCCACAAGCTCACGGAAGCCGACTTCCGCGGCACGCGCTTCACGGACCACCCGACGGACCTGAAGGGCAACAACGACCTGCTCGTACTGACGCGCCCCGACGTCATCCGCGAAATCCACGCGCAGTACCTGGCGGCCGGCGCCGACCTCATCGAGACCAACACCTTCGGCGCCACGCGCGTGGCGCAGGAAGACTACGGCCTGGGCCACATCGCGCGTGAGATGAACGTCGCCGCGGCCCGCGTGGCGCGCGAGGCCGCCGATGCACACACCACGCCGGAGCACCCGCGTTTCGTCGCCGGCGCCCTGGGCCCGACGCCGCGCACGGCCAGCATCAGCCCCGACGTCAACGACCCCGGCGCCCGCAACACCAGCTTCGACGAACTGCGCGACGCCTACCGCGAGCAGGCCGAGGGCCTGCTGGAAGGCGGCTGCGACCTGTTCCTGGTGGAGACCATCTTCGACACGCTCAACGCCAAGGCGGCGATCTTCGCGCTGGACGAACTGATGGAAGACAGCGGCGAGCGCCTGCCGGTCATCATCAGCGGCACCGTCACCGACGCCTCGGGCCGCATCCTCAGCGGCCAGACCGTGGCCGCCTTCTGGCACAGCGTGCGCCACGCGCGGCCGCTGGCCATCGGGCTGAACTGCGCGCTGGGCGCCGCGGTGATGCGGCCCTACATCGAGGAACTCTCCAAGGTCGCCGCCGACACCTTCGTCAGCTGCTACCCCAATGCCGGACTGCCCAACCCGATGAGCGAGACCGGCTTCGACGAGACCCCCGAGGTCACCGGTTCGCTGATGGAGGAGTTCGCCAGGAGCGGATTCCTCAACATCGCCGGCGGCTGCTGCGGCACCACGCCGGCGCACATCGCCGAAATCGCCAGCCGCGTGGGCCGTTACCGGCCGCGCAGCCGGCACGACCCGCTCTTCAGCGGCCTGCTCGCGGCTTAGGCGGCTGCGGCCTATGATGGGCCGCACCCTCCCGTCGAGCGCCGCCCCATGAAGCTTGCCCCTCTGCCGCTGGCCTGTGCGCTGGCCCTGGCCGCCCTGCCTGCCTCAGCGGCTCCTGCCGCCGACCCCATCCTGCTGGAACTGGAGCAGGAGAAGACGGTCGACAACGTCTGGAAGGCGTACTTTCCGAACCTCCAGGTGGCCCGTCGGGCGGCGATCAGCTTCCACGGTCAACTGCTGGAGGCCGACTACCCGGCCGGCTTCCTGGTGCTGCAACTGGACGCCGCCGACATGGACCGGCTGCGGGCCTTCGGCTTCCGTTTCGAACGCGCCACCGAGTTCATCGCGCGCCGCAACCGCGCGCTGACGCAGTTCCAGATCGCCCGCTCGCAGCGCGTGCCTGGCGCGCCCGAACCGCAGGCCATCCCGGGCTATGCCTGCTACGAGACGGTGGAGGAGACCTTCAGCGCGGGCGATGCGCTCATCGCCGCGAAACCGCAGCTGGCCGGCTGGGTGAACGCCGGCAGTTCCTGGCTGAAGACGCAGGGCACCGGCGGCTACGACCTGAAGGTGCTGAAGCTGACCAACGCCGCGGTGGCCGGCGACAAGCCCAGGCTGTTCGTCAACGCCGCCATCCATGCGCGCGAGTACACGACGGCGCCCCTGGTGCTGGAGTTCGCGCGCTGGCTCGTGAACGGCCACGGCACGAACGCCGATGCCACCTGGATCCTCGACCACCACGAGGTCCACCTGATGCTGCACACCAACCCCGACGGCCGCAAGCGGGCCGAGAGCGGGCTGTCATGGCGCAAGAACGTCGACAACAACCACTGCGGCAACACCAACACCCGCGGCGTCGACCTCAACCGCAACTTCAGCTTCACCTGGAACAGCACCGGCGGCCAGGGCAGCAGCGGCTCGGCCTGCAGCCTCACCTACCGCGGCCCGGCCGCCGCCAGCGAACCCGAGACCCAGGCGGTGGAGAGCTACATCCGCAGCCTGTGGCCCGATCGCCGCGGCCCCGGCCCGAACGATGCCGCGCCGGCCGACACCAGCGGCATCCACCTCGACATCCACAGCTTCAGCCAGCTCGTGCTGTGGCCCTGGGGCGAGACCGCCACGCCGGCCCCCAACGGCCCGGCCCTGCAGACCCTGGGCCGCCGGCTGGCGTACTTCAACGGCTACACGCCGATGCAGTCGATCGGCCTGTATCCCACCGATGGCACCAGCGACGCGCCCAGCTATGGCGAACTGGGCGTGGCCAGCTTCACCATCGAGCTCGGCAGCGCCTTCTTCGAAAGCTGCACCACTTACGAAAACAGCACCAGGCCGGGCAACCTGCCGGCGCTGATCTACGCCGCCAAGGTGGTGCGCATGCCTTACCTCACGCCGGCCGGGCCCGACGTGCTGGTGCCCACGCTCGGCGACAACGCCACCGACGTGGGCGTGCCCGCCGGCGTGTCGGTGACGCTGAGCGCCAGTGCCACCGACACGCGCTTCAACCAGAGCAACGGCAGCGAGACCGTGCAGGCCATCGCCGGCGCCGAGTACACCATCGACACGCCGCCCTGGGACCCGGCCGCCGCGCCGCAGCCGCTGGCCGCGACCGACGGCAGCTTCAACGCCAGCACGGAATCGCTGACAGGCACGGTCAACACCGCCGGCCTGGCACCGGGGCGCCACATCGTCTACGTGCGCGCCCGCGACGCTGCAGGCGCCTGGGGACCGGTGTCGGCGGTGTTCCTGAACATCATCACGCCCTTGCCGCTGCCACTGGCCGAGACGGAGGTCAACAACTCACTGGCCACGGCGCAGTTCGTCAGCATCTTCCCGTCGCAGGTGAGCGGCGCGATGAACAGCCCGGTGCGCAGCGAGCGCAGCGACACCGACCACTTCCGCATCACCTTGCCCGCGGGCAGGACCTTGGCGGCCGAGCTGCGGCCCAACGCCGGTTCCGACTACAACCTGGAGATCCTGAACGCCGCCGGCACGCCGGTGGCCAGCAGCGCCTTGGGCACCGGGCAGGTGGACGTCGCCACCTTCACGAACACCAGCGCGGCCGCAGCCACGCTGTACGTGCGCATCAGCTACGCCAGCGGCCTCAAGGGCCCGGCCGGCACCTACACGCTGCTGCTGCAGAACTGACTAGATCTCCACCTTCGTGCCCAGCTCGACGATGCGGTTCGTCGGCAGGTGCAGGAAGTCGGCCGCCGCCGACGCGTTGCGGTGCATGCTGGCGAAGAGCTTTTCGCGCCACAGGGCCATGCCGCCGCCGAAGGTGGGGATGACGGTGTCGCGGCTGAGGAAGTAGCTGGTCTCCATGTCGTCCAGGTGCACGCCACGGCCTTCCAGCAGCTTCAGGGCCTCGGGCACGTCGGGGTCGTTCTTGAAGCCGAAGTGCAGCGTCACCAGCCAGCAGTCGTGGCCCAGTGGTTCGATCTGGCAGCGCTTGTCGAAGCCGATCCACGGCACCTCGTGGTGCTGCACGGTGACGAAGAGGTTGTGCTCGTGCAGCACCTTGTTGTGCTTGAGGTTGTGCAGCAGCGCGAACGGTGTGGAGCCCTGCTCGGCCGACAGGAACACGGCGGTGCCGGGCACGCGCAGCGGCGGGCTGATGAAGATGGACTCGAGGAAGGGCACGAGCTCGATGGACTCGCTGCGCATGCGGTCGGCCATCAGCCGCCGGCCCGACTTCCAGGTGACCATGAGCGTGAACATGCCCGCGCCGATGGCCAGCGGGAACCAGCCGCCTTCGAGGATCTTCACCGCGTTGGCAGCGAAGAAGGTGAAGTCGATGACGAAGAAGAAGCCGGTGGCGGCCAGGCACAGCGGCAGCGGCAGCTTCCAGCCGTAGCGGATGACGAAGAAGGTCATCACCGTGGTGATGGTCATGTCGATCGTCA
>CAZBUU010000206.1:0-8072 GCA_964495125.1 uncultured Rubrivivax sp. | reverse complement strand
CCTCACGCCGCCGGCGTGAAGTCCATCGTCCAGTTGGTCTCCCAGGTCTGGCCGCCGTCGGCCGAGAAAGCCTGCTCCCAGCGCGGCGAGGCCTGGTCGGTGCGGGTCCAGAGGAAGCGCACGCGGATGGGCCGGCCTTCGAAACGGTCGTCGGCGAGGAAGGTGCCGACGCCGCCTTCGAAGCGTCCCACCATGGGCACGCCGATGTCGCCGGGATGGCGCGCATCCAGCCACCAGATCTGCCAGGTGCGCGCGGCCGGGTCCCAGCTGCGCAGCGTCGCCGCACGATAGGGTCCGCCGGGCAGGTCGATCAGGTTGTCGTCGACGTTGCCGGCGCCGTCCAGCAGGGGCCAGTTGCGGCTGCGGCCGCCGAAGCTCTGCCACTGTTCGCAGCCGGCCAGGCGCCGCAGGAGGCGGCGGTGCTGCACGGACCAGGGGCCGTGGATGAAGTCGAAGTCGTTGGCGCTGGACATGGCATCGGATTCCGGTGGTCTCGTTCCCGCAGGACTCTGAAGGCTATTGTTGTCAATGAATGGCATGTATTTCGGCGCCCTGGATATAAATTGCACGCAATTTAATTGCGTGATACATTAATTCCCATGGCCCGCCGCACCGCCCCCGATCCCGCCTGGCTCGCGCTGGACCACCAACTCTGCTTCGCGCTGTACTCCGCGTCGCTGGCCATGACCAAGCTCTACAAGCCGCTGCTCGAACCTCTGGGCCTGACCTACCCGCAGTACCTGGTGATGCTGGTGCTCTGGGAAGGCGACGGCCTCACCGTCGGCCAGGTGGGCGAGCGGCTGGCGCTGGACTCCGGCACGCTGACACCGCTGCTCAAGCGCCTGGAAACCACGGGCCTGGTGCAGCGCCTGCGCGACGCGGCCGACGAACGCCGCGTGCTGCTGCGGCTCACCCCCGCCGGTCGGGCGCTGAAGGCCCGCGCCGCTGCCGTGCCGCCCACCATCGCCCAGGCCAGCGGCTGCAGCCTGAACGAACTTGCCGAACTCACGTCGCGTCTGCAGGCCCTGCGCCAGCAGATCGCCGATGCCACCCCGCGCGCGGCCTGAAGCCGCGCACCCCTGCCCCTGAAGGAGAGAACCCCATGGCCATCGACCAAGCCGTCTACACCGCCCACGCCACCAGCACCGGGGGCCGCAGCGGCACCTCGCAGTCGTCCGACGGCGCCATCAAGCTGACGCTGTCCACGCCCAAGGAGCTGGGCGGCGCCGGCGGGCCCGGCACCAACCCCGAGCAACTGTTCGCCGCCGGCTATTCGGCCTGCTTCATCGGTGCGATGAAGGCCGTCGCCGCGCGCCAAAAGCTCACGCTGCCGGCCGAAGTGTCCATCACGGCCGACGTCTCCATCGGCCCGATGACGGGCAAGCCCGGCGCCTTCGGCATCGCCGTGGCGCTGGCCGTGAGCGTGCCGGGCATGGAGCGCGCCGCCGCCGAGCAGCTGGTGGCCACGGCGCACGAGGTCTGCCCGTACTCCAACGCCACGCGCGGCAACATCGATGTCGCCATCAGTGTGGTCTGAACGGGCTCGGGGCCCCGCAACTGCGGGGTCGAACTGTCACGAGAGGGTCACGAGGGCTTCATAGCGTTGCCGGCTCAACACCGCGACCGAGAGGAGTCCATGAGCCCGATCCGCACGACCCTGGCCACCGCCGCCCTGCTGGCGCTGGGGCATACCGCTGGCGCCCAGACCGTCGGGCCCGTCAGCTTCGTCAACGGCCTTGCCCTCAGCGGCGGCCTGACGGACCTGAGCACCGGTTCGGATTTCGAACGCCGGGTCGGCTACTTTTCCGACATCTTCTACGACCGCAACCGCAACGAGTGGTGGGGCCTGTCGGACCGTGGCCCTGGCGGCGGCACGTTGCCCTACGAGACGCGGGTGCAGCGCTTCACGCTGGACGTGGACGGCGCGACCGGCGCGATCTCCAACTTCCAGGTCGTGCAGACCATCAAGTTCAGCGCCGCCGGCATCGCCATGAACGGGTTGGCGCCTGCGGTGCCCAGCTTCCTCGGCTTTTCGTTCGACCCCGAAGGCTTCGTCGTCAATCCGGTCACGGGCAACCTGCTCGTCTCTGACGAGTACGGTCCGTCGCTGTACGAGTTCAACCGCAGCGGCCAGCTGGTGCGCGCCTACGAGACGCCGGCCAACCTGCTGCCGCGCACGGCCGCAGGCGTGGACTTCAACGCCACCCCGCCGACGCTCACCGCCGGCCGCGAAGGCAACCGGGGCATGGAAGGGCTGGCCATCAGCCCCGACGGGCGCTACGCGTATGGCGTGCTGCAGAACGGCACCATCCAGGACGGCTGGACGTCGGCCGGCCGCGGCCAGTACACGCGCATCGTCAAGTACGACACGGCCACCGGCCAGGCCGTGGGCCAGTACGCCTACAAGCTGGAGAGCTCAGGCCAGGGCCGCGGCATCTCGGCGCTGGTGGCGCTGGGCAACGACAAGTTCATGATCCTGGAGCGCAACAACCGCGGTGTGGGTGTCGGCGCCACGCTGGCAGCAGCGGACAAGAACGTCTACATCGTCGACCTGGCCGGTGCCAGTGACGTGACGAACGTGAACCTGCCCACCACTGGGGCCCTGCCCGCCGGCGTCACCGCAGCGACCAAGGGTGCCAAGATCATCGACCTCGACGCCAACACCCTGGCGGCCCTGGGCAACCGGTCGCCCGAGAAGTGGGAAGGCCTGGCCGTCGGCCCGCAGCTGGCCAACGGCAAGTACATGCTCCTGGCCGGCACCGACAACGACTACAGCGTGACGCAGAACGGCACCGGCACGCAGTTCGACGTGTGGTTCCGCATGAGCGATGCCGACCCCTACGCCTCGTCCATCCAGTGCCCGGTGGGCAGCCTCACCGGCTGCACATTCACCACGGGGGGCGCGGACGCCACGCTGTCGGCCGACTACGGCCTGCTGCCCGGCGTGCTGCACGCCTACACGGCCGACATCACCGGCTACACCGCGCCGGTGCCCGAGCCGGGCACCTGGGCGCTGTGGGCCGCCGGCCTGGCCCTGGGGGCCGCCCGGCTGCGCCGGCGCGGCTGACAAGCTGGCCCGGGGCGCCGCTCAGCGCGCGCCCAGGTGCCACAACCCGAAGGCGAGGAAGGCGAACAGCGCCGCCATCGCCACGTGCGCCAGCATGCCGAGGTTGCGGCCCGGCGCTTCCATCCAGTTCGCCACGCCCAGGCACACGATGCAGGTCGCCACGCCGGCCAGGGTGATGGCGAAGGAGCGCGCCACGTTCTCGATGAGCCCCGAGAAAAGAAACAGGATGGCCGCGATGAACGTGCCGGCCCCGGCGCGCTTGAAACTCTGCGCCAGCCGCGCCGCGTGACGCTGCCGCCAGGCTGAGAGCACGGGCGGCGGCGGTGCCCGTTTCACTTCTGGCTGCAGCGCCATGCCCACCGACACCAGGGCGGCCAGCACGGCCACGCCCGCGATGCCGACGAAGAACCACACCGCGCCCCAGCGGTTCTGGAAGTCGGCGATGCGGGCCACGTCGGGGGCATCGGGCCGCACCATCACCGTGACGGGGTCGCCCGGCTGGCGCCCGGCCAGGCTGCCGCCCAGGCCGACGGTGATGCGCTCCACGCCATCGCCCGCGGTGTAGGCCACGCGCGGCGAGACGGTGCGCGTCCGTCGCTCGGTCATCACGCCCTGCTGCTGCACGTGGGTCTGCGTCTTGAAGTCGAGCAGCCGCCCGGTCACGGGCACCATGTCGCGCTGCTCTTCCCAGGTTGCCCAGCCCAGCCGGCCGCCACCGAAGCTCAGCACCCCGGCGATGAGCACCAGCGCCAGTGCGACGCCGGCGCGCGCGCCGACCAGGTAACTCGCGCCCCAACCCAGCAGGCCGCCGAGGGGAATGCCGCCCAGCAGGAGCAGCAGTGCCTGCACGCCCAGATCATCCATGCGCCGCCAACTCCAGCATCAGTGCCACACGCGCCTGCACCGGCGTCAGGGCGCCGGCCGTGGACAGCGGTCCGCCATCACCCACCACGCCGCCAAGCCAGCATCGCGAAGCCCGCCAGACCGTCAGGCCGGCAGCCTCGGCGCGCCCGGCCGCTTCCAGCAAGCGCGCATGCACGGTGCCGTTGCCGGTGCCCGCGATCACCACGCCGTCCAGGCCGGCGGCCACGGCGGCGTCCAGCAGCGTGGCCTCCACGCCGGCATGGCTCAACACCACGGCGACGCGGGGCCAGCGCTGGGGTGGCGCGTCCAGCACGGCCGCCGCGCGGCCGTCGGGCTCGGGCCAGCTTCGGTGCATCTGGAGTTCGCCGTCGACCAGCAGTCCCAGCGCACCGGCATCGCCGGCCTCGAAGGCGTCGACGCGGTAGCCGTGCACCTTGCGCAGGTCTTCGGCGCCGATGACACGGCCGCCCAGCACGGCCAGCACGCCGCGGGCGCCGGGCGCACGGGCCACAGTGACGGCGTCGAACAGGTTCTGAGGGCCGTCGGGCGACAGCGCCGTGGCCGGGCGCATCGCCGCGGTCAGCACCACGGGCTTGGCAGCGGCCACGGTGCGGTGCAGGAAGAAGGCGGTCTCCTCCAGCGTGTCGGTGCCATGCGTCACCACCACGCCGGCCACCTCGGCACGTGCCAGGTGGAAACGCACCCGGGTGGCCAGCGCCGCCCAGGTGGCGTGGTCCATGTCGCAGCTGTCCATCTGCGCCACGGTCTCGGCCTCGATGGCCTGCCCGGCCAGCGGCGGCACGGCCGCCAGCAGGTCGGCCACGCCGAGCACCCCCGCCCGGTAACCCGTGTGCGCCGCCGCGCTGGCCGCGGCGCCGGCGATGGTGCCGCCGGTGGCCAGGACCACGATCACCCCGCCTCCCCTTGGCATGGCGCCCCTTTATGGATGAAAATACAGGGACTGGACAAATCTCCAGGACCCTGAAAGCCGAACCCGATGCCCGAAAGCCCCAAGCTCACCGCCCGCCAGCAACAGGTGCTGGACCTCGTGCAGAGCGCCATCGAGCGCACCGGCGCCCCGCCCACGCGCGCCGAGATCGCCACCGAACTGGGCTTCAAGTCGCACAACGCCGCCGAGGAACACCTCCAGGCGCTGGCGCGCAAGGGCGTCATCGAACTGGTGGGCGGCACCTCGCGCGGCATCCGTCTGAAGTCTGACACATTGCGTGCGCTGGCCGAGGCCCGCCTGGCGCCCTTCGGCAAGCAGTACATGCTGCCGCTGCCCAGCCTGGCGCAGCTCACACTGCCGCTGGTAGGCCGCGTGGCCGCCGGCAGCCCCATCCTGGCGCAGGAGCACGTGGACCAGACCTTCCTGGTGGAAGCCTCCATGTTCCCGCGCCGCCCCGATTACCTGCTGAAGGTGCGCGGCATGAGCATGCGCGACGCCGGCATCCTCGACGGCGACCTGCTCGCCGTGCAGAAGACGGCGGACGCCAAGAACGGCCAGATCGTGGTGGCGCGCCTGGGCGACGACGTCACCGTCAAGCGCCTGCGCCGCACGGCCAAGGGCATCGAACTGCTGCCCGAGAACCCCGACTTCGAGGTCATCCATGTCCCGGCGGGCACGGCCGATTTCGAGCTCGAGGGCATTGCCGTCGGGCTCATCCGCAACACGATGCTGATGTAGCGATGGCGCCCCCAAGCTCGCATTCGCTCGCTGCCCCCCAAGGGGGCCGTCCGCTGACGGACCGGCAAAGCCGGATCCGTGGCGGGAAGCTTGATCGCGCGCCAAAGGCGCTGCCGCCGCGAAAGGCCAGTTGCGCCGACGAATGCGAGCGTCTGGAGCAGTTGCCGAACATCGGGCCTTCCATTGCGGCCGACCTGCGTTCGCTGAGTATCCTGCACCCGCGCGAACTGGCCAGCCGCGACGCCTTCCAGCTCTACCAGGCCCTGTGCACGCACACCGGCAAGCGGCAAGACCCCTGCGTGCTCGACACCTTCATGGCCGCCACCGAGTTCATGCGCGGCGGCCCGCCACGGCCCTGGTGGGACTTCACCGCCGAGCGAAAGGCGCGGTTCGGCGTGCTCTGAGGCCCCATCCCCCAGAAACTGAGCCCCGAAGCCCCCCTTCTTCGGGGCATCTCCGATTGCGGCGCGGCGTGACCATTCGCTTCAGAACGAAGCGAACCTGTCCGATATCCGCCTCATGCCCCGGCCGCACTTCCTCATTTCCCGCTGGCAACGCCGCAGCACGCTGACCGACCCCAGCAGCCTGCGCGTCGAGGTGCAGCCGCCGTCGCTGCGATTCGCCCCGGAAGGCAGCGCCTGGCAGCGCTTCATGTTCTGGCTGCTGGCACCGGCCCCGCACGAGGCGGCACCGCCCCCGAACCGCCTGCCCGGCGTGCGCACCGAGTTCCTGGCCACCCTGTCGGACATCGACGGCGACGACGCCGAGACCCTGCGCCGCCGCATCCACGACGCCCACTCGCTGCGCGAGCTCTGGCACCTGCGCGCCGAAACCTTCCGCGTGGTCGGCGTGTGCCACAGCCAGTCCGAGGCGGAAGAACGCCTGTCCCTGCTGAACCGGCACTTCCCGACCCGCGCGCCGCGCTCGCAGTTCGCCACGCTGTGATCCCGAACCTCAACCTCCCGGCACCGCGCGACTACACCGCAGGCGCCGGCATGCCCGGCGACCGCCAGGCCCGCATGGCGGCCCGCCAGGCCTTCGTGTCGCTGAAGCTGACCTTCCTGTCCGCGCTGGACCACCTGCACGACGAGCACTGGCTGCGCGTGCAGGTCATCGCCGCCGAAGAGCCGGTGGACCTGTGGCTGCTGCGCGCACCGGTGTTCTCGATGCTGGCCGACGCCAACCATCGGCCGCGCCGGCAGATGCTGCGCCGAGGCCTGGACTCGATGTTCCCGGACCTCGACGAAGCCGCCAGCGGATTCACGCCACTGTAGGCGGCGGTCCGCTCAGGCGGCCTTCACGCGCGCACGGAACGTGCGCTTGAATTTCTCCACCTTGGGTGCGACCACGAAGGCGCAGTAGCCCGCGTTCGGGTGGTTGGCGTAGTAGTGCTGGTGGTAAGCCTCGGCCTTCGAGTAGTTGGCCAGTGGCAGCACCTCGGTGACGACGCGCCCCTTGTTCAGGGCATTCACCTCGGCCAGCACTTCGCGCACCAGGGCTTCCTGGCTGGCATCCTCCAGGTAGATGCCGCTGCGGTACTGCGTGCCCACGTCGTTGCCCTGGCGGTTCAGCGTCGTCGGGTCGTGGATGACGAAGAAGATCTCCAGCACCTCGCGCAGCGGGATGCGCGCGGGGTCGAAGCGCACGCGCACCACCTCGGCATGGCCGGTGTCGCCGCCGCAAACCTGCTCGTACGTCGGGTTCGCCACGTGGCCGTTGCAATAGCCGCTCTCCACCGCGAGCACGCCGTCGACCTGCTCGTACACCGCCTCCAGGCACCAGAAGCAGCCGCCGCCGAGGGTGATGACCTGGGTGTCCATGATGTTCTTGCTCCTTGTGAAGAAGGACTTGGGTCGGCCCGGGCCGGCCAGTCCTTACACTGCGCGGCATTATCAGGAGCCCACCGCGATGGCCGCCAAGTTCACCTGGGATGACCCTTTCTTCTTCGACAGCCAGCTGAGCGACGACGAACGCGCCGTGCGCGATGCCGCCGCCGCCTACTGCCAGGACCGTCTGCAGACGCGCGTGCTGATGGCCGCGCGGCACGAGACCTTCGACCGCAGCATCATGTCCGAGATGGGCGAACTGGGCCTCCTGGGCAGCACCATCGAAGGCTACGGCTGCGCCGGCCTCAACCATGTCTGCTACGGCCTCGTGGCCCGCGAGGTGGAGCGCGTGGACAGCGGCTACCGCAGCGCGATGAGCGTGCAGAGCTCGCTGGTCATGCATCCCATCCACGCCTACGGCAGCGAGGCGCAGCGCCAGAAGTACCTGCCGAAGCTCGCCACCGGCGAGTGGGTCGGCTGCTTCGGCCTCACCGAACCCAACCACGGCAGCGACCCGGCCAGCATGATCACCCGCGCCAGGCCGGTGGCGGGCGGCTACCTGCTCAGCGGCGCCAAGATGTGGATCACCAACAGCCCCATCGCCGACGTCTTCGTCGTCTGGGCCAAG
>CAZBUU010000205.1:0-8091 GCA_964495125.1 uncultured Rubrivivax sp. | reverse complement strand
AGAACCTGGAGACGGTGATGTGCCGCAGCCTGCTCAGCGTGGACTGGCAGGGCTTCCTCTACGACTGCGACTTCAACCAGATGCTGGGCCTGCGCGCCCACGTGGGCGGCACGGCACGGCCGCACCTGCGTGACCTGTTGCAGCACGACCCTGCAGGGTCGGGCATCCGCATTGCCGGCCACTGCTACGGCTGCACGGCCGGTCAAGGCAGCAGCTGCGGCGGGGCCCTGGAGACCGCAGCGCCTGATGTCCAGGGCACGACGCTCGTCCGCATGACCGAACGGGCACGCTGATGGCCCGCCCCTGGAAAGCCCTGTGGTAGACCGACGCCAGGTGCTGGGTTTGACGCTGGCCGCCACCGTGCAGGTGGTGGCAGGGCCGGCCCAGGCGCAGTCCTCCGGCTTCGACATCGAGCACGCGGCCTGGACGGCCTTGCTTCGCAAGCATGTCAGGCCCGTGCGCGGCGGCCAGGCCACGCAGGTGGCCTACGCCGGCTTCAAGGCCGACCGCGCGGCGCTGAAGGCCTACCTCGACAGCCTGTCGGCCGTGACGCCCGCCACCTTCGGCGCTTGGGCCCGGGCCGAGCGTCAGGCCTTCCTCGTCAACGCCTACAACGCCTTCACGGTCGAGCTCATCCTCACGCGCTACCCGGACCTGAAGTCGATCAGGGACCTCGGCAGCCTGCTCAGCAACCCCTGGAAGCCCAGGTGGATCGGGCTGCTGGGCACCCGGGTCTCGCTGGACGACATCGAGCACGCCATGCTGCGCAAGCGCGGCGACTACGACGACCCGCGCGTGCACTTCGCGGTCAACTGCGCCAGCATCGGTTGCCCTGCGCTGCGCGAAGAGGCTTTCGTCGCCGCACGGCTGGACGCGCAGATGGACGAGCAGACGCTGCGCTTCATGAGCGACCGCACGCGCAACCGTTTCAACGCGCAGCGCGGGCGGCTGGAGCTGTCGAAGATCTTCGACTGGTACGGCGAGGACTTCCGCCTCGGCCACCGGGGCATCGGCTCCTTGCCGGCCTTCGCGGCGCGCTACGCCGATCAGCTGGCCGACACGCCCGCCGACCGCGGGCGCATCCGCGCGGGCGGCGTCGACATCGCCTACACCGACTACGACTGGACGCTGAATGACGCGCGGTGAGGCAGGGCCTGGGCGTGGCGCTGAAAGGCGCCGCATCGATCGTCGCTTCCACAACCCCTTGGCCGAGCTGTCGGCCCCTTACCCAGGAGAATTCCGATGAACTCGAGCCGTCGGCATGTGGCTGCCCTGGCCCTGGGCAGCCTGCTGAGCCTGCCCGGCCTGGCACTGGCGCAAGGCGCCCCGCTGAAGTTCGGCGTCGGCATGTTCCAGCCCGACCGAGAGAAGAACGACGCCACCTACCGCCCGCTGGCCGCGCACCTGGCACAGCGGCTGGGGCGGCCGGTCGAACTGCGCACGGTCGACAGCTGGGAGGGCCTGGCCAAGAGCCTGGCCAATGGCGAGACCGACCTCGCGCTGATGGGGCCGTGGGGCTATGTGCTGGCCAACCACTTCGCCGAAGCGCAGGTGGTCTCGACCATCCTGTACCAGGGCAAGCCGGAGTACTTCGCGATGATCGTGACGCACCCGGACTCGGGGCTGAACAGCATCGACGACCTGCTGGGGCCCAAGGGCAGGGGGCGCAACTTCGCCTTCGGCGACAAGGGCTCGACCTCCGGCTACCTGATCCCGGTGCATGAGTTCCAGAAACGCGGCATCGACCCCGAGAAGCACTTCGCCCGCGTGCTGTACACCAAGCACCAGGCCATCCAGGCGCAGGTGACGGCGGGCCAGCTCGATGCGGGCGCCGACTACAACCGCAACCGCGACGCGATGATCGCGCAGGGCCTGATCACGGCTGCGCGCAGCAAGGTCATCTGGCAGTCGGCGCCCTTGCCGAACGACGCCTTCGCCGTCAGCGCCGCGCTGGCCAGGGACGTGGCCTTCGTGAAGCGCTTGCAGACGGCACTGGCGGAGATCGGCCCGCTGCTGGCGAGCCAGCCCCACCTGCTGCCCGCCAGCTACACCGGCTTCGTGGCCCGTGACAACGCGTTCTACAAGCCCATCCGGGATGCCGGGCTGGCCACCGGCAAGCTGGGCGCACGATGACCGGGTTGGCGCATCGTCAGCCATCGGGGCCGGTGCGCTGGGGGCTGCCCGCCGGCCGGGCCGGCTTTGCCACGCTGGTCGCGTTCTATGCGGTGCTGGTGGCGCTGTGCCTGGCCACGCTGGTGGCCGCGGGTGATCTCAGCTTCGGCCGCAACCCCTGGGACAACCTGCTCAAGACCGTGGGCGACTTCGCGCGGCCGAGCTTCCTCGACGCCTGGTTCGGCCCCGAGCGCCTGGAGTACCGCAGCGACGACGGCACCGTGCTGCGCGTGGAGAACCGCCGCGAGGTCGAGGCGAACTTCCTGGCCGCCGTGGGGCGCGCCAGCTGGGTGACTTTCCAGATCGCGACCTTGGGCTCCCTGCTGGCCGCGCTGATGGCCCTGCCCTTGGCCATGCTGGCGGCGCGCAACCTGCGTGCGCCCAGGCCTCTGGCCTGGGCGGCCAGGGGCGTGCTCGACGTGTCGCGCGCGGTGCACACGCTGGTGTTCGGCCTCGTCCTCGTGGGCATCGTGGGCCTGGGGCCGACCGCTGGCGTCCTGGCGATCGCGCTGCACTCGATGGGTACCTACGGCAAGCTGTTTGCCGAGAGCATCGAGTCGCTGGACATGGCCGCGGTGACTGCCGTGCGCGCCACCGGTGCGGGCGAGGCGCAGGTCTTCTTCCACGGCGTGTGGCCCTCGGTGCTGCCGCAGTTCGTGAGCCACCACCTGTACGTGTGGGAGTTCAACATCCGCGACTCCACCATCCTCGGCCTGATCGGCGCTGGCGGCCTGGGGCTCCTGATCAGCGAAGCGGTCAGCCTCTTCCAGTGGAGCCGGCTGGCCACCTTGCTGATCGTGGTGGTGGCGCTGGTGATGGCTTTCGATGCAATGTCGCGCCGCATCCGGGAGGCGCTGCTGTGAGGGCCGTGTCATGAGTGCGGCGGTCTGGCTGAAGGACGTGCAGGTGGTGGTCGGCAGCCGGGTGCTGCTCGACGTGCCGCGGCTGGCCATCGAGCCGGGCGAGCGGGTCGCCATCGTCGGCCCCAACGGCGCCGGCAAGAGCACGCTGCTGAAGTTGATCGGCGCGCTGGTCGAGGCCCATCAAGGACGTGTCGAAGTGCTCGGGCGCTCGCTCGGCCCAGGCGACGAGGCTGCGGACCGCCGCGCTCTGCGTCGCGACACCGGCCTGCTGATGCAGGGCCTGCACCTGGTGCCGCGGCTGAGCGCGCGCGAGAACGTGCTGATCGGCGCACTGGCCCGGCTGCGCGGCGCCCAGGCCGTGCGCAGCTGGTGCCGCTGGTACCCGCAGGACCTGGTCGCCGAAGCCGACGCCGCGCTGGCTGCCCTGGGCCTGACTGACCGCGGCGGCGTGCGCAGCGACCGCCTGTCCGGCGGTGAGCGACAGAAGGTGGCCCTGGCTCGCCTGCAATTGCAGCGTCCCCGCCTGCTGCTGGCCGACGAGCCCACCTCGGCACTGGACCCTGCGGCGACCCTGGAGGTGTGCCAGGCGCTGCGCACCGTGGCCGCAGCGCCCGGCCGCACGCTGCTGACGGTGGTGCACGACCTCGAGCTGCTGCCGCTGCTGGCCACCCGCGTCATCGGCATGGCCGCAGGCCGGGTGCGCTGGGACCGGCCGCTGGGCGAGGTGACGCCATCGCTGTTGCAGGCCCTCTACGAGCGGCCAGACGCCGATGCAGCCCCTGCCGCGCCTGCCGAGACGGCATCCGTGATCCGGCTGGCCAGCGCATGACGGCTGGCCTCTGATTCACCACCACCACGAGGAGAAGACGATGAAGATTTTCAGAGGACTGGCCCTCGCTCGAGGGGCCTTGCTGCTGTCCGGCATCGCCGCGGCCGTGGTGGCGAAGTGATCGCGGTCGAGGACGCCGCGCCGCCGGTCGCCTCGGCGCCGGGGCGCAGCTGCCCGCTGCACTACCGCTACCGGCCCGAGGACTTCGCCATCGATGCGCCGGAGCCTCTGCGCTCGCTCGACGTGCTGTATGTCGTGGGCGGCCTGTACGGCAATCCGCTGGCGCTGGACCGCGTGCTGGAGTTGTTCGACCGCGAACGGGGCCGCAAGCGCCTGGTGTTCAACGGCGATTTCCACTGGTTCGATGCCGACCCGGCGGTCTTCGCACGGGTGCAGAGCGGCGTGCTGGCGCACGAGGCGCTGCGGGGCAACGTCGAGACCGAACTGGCGGACCCGAACGCGGACGCCGACGCCGGCTGTGGTTGCGCTTATCCGGACTGGGTGGGCGACGGCGTGGTCGAGCGTTCCAACCGCATCCTGGCGCGCTTGCGGACTGCGGCAGACGCAGGCCAGCGCGCGGCGTTGGCGGCGCTGCCGATGTGGCAGCGAGCCGATGTCGGGCCGATGCGGCTGGGCATCGTGCACGGCGACGCCACCTCGCTGGCGGGCTGGGGCTTCGCGCAGGAGCACCTGCGCGCGGCGGACCACCGCGCCGAGGTCGCGCGCTGGCTGGACCGCGCAGGCGTGGATGCCTTCGCCTGCACCCACACCTGCCTGCCCGTGTTCCAGGCGGTGCCTGGGGCGCCTGGGCGGCACGCGCGCTGGATCCTCAACAACGGCGCTGCCGGCATGCCGAACTTCCGTGGCGATGTCGCAGGCTTGCTCACACGCATCGCCACCGAACCGTCTGCCCACCCGCACAGGCGATTCGGCGTCGGGCTCGGCGGCGGCGTGGTGGCCGAGGCCCTGGCCATCGACATCGACCTGCAGCGTTGGCGTTCCGGTTTCGAGGGACTGTGGCCCAACGGCAGCGACGCTCACGTGTCCTACTTCGATCGCATCCTGCACGGGCCCGACTACGCAGTGGCAGAAGCGGTTCGACCCCTGGAGGGTGTCCTCGCCACATCCCGCTCGTGACTCCCCGTGACGCGGTGCATCGTCCTTGTAAGGCCGCACGGCCGCCGCGCGACCCACGACCCTTGCACCGAAGGAACGCCATGCGCCCCGTCACCTTTGCCTTGTTGCTGGCCTGCGGGCCCGCTGTCGCCTGCACGGCCGAATCCGGTGCCACCGCACCCACCGTCGTCGAGCTCTACACCTCCGAAGGTTGCAGCTCTTGCCCCCCGGCCGACCGCTGGCTGTCGACGCTCAAGGGGCGGCCCGACGTGCTGGCCGTGGCCTTCCACGTCAGTTATTGGGACCACCTGGGCTGGCAGGACCGCTTCGCCACCGCCGAAGGCACGCAACGGCAGCGTGCGCTGGCGCGAGCTCTGGGGCAGGCCAACATCTACACGCCGCAGGTGCGGGTGAACGGGGTCGACGTGCGTGCCGGTGCGGCGCTGCCGGCGCCGCAGCCCTCGCCGCTGCGATTGACGCTGAAGCGCGAAGGCGACGAGGCGCGCGTCAGCGTCGCCGCCCTGGCCAGGGGCGCACGCCTGTCCGGCTGGTGGGTCCTGCTGGAAGACGGCCATGCGAGCCGCGTGAGAGCGGGCGAAAACGCCGGCGAGACGCTGCGCCACGACCACGTGGTGCGCCTGTACCGGCCGGTGGCCGACTGGAACGCCGGCGACGGCCTGACGGCCCGCCTCGCGCTGCCGGCGGCCACGCCGGGCCAGGCCAGGCGCGTCGCCTTCATCGTCGCGGATCCTGCCACCCAACGACCGCTGCAGGCGCTGGCGCTGGCCTGCTGACCGACCGGCGCCGCGACGGCCAGCCCCGTCCCGCGATGCTCCGGGGCCAGGACGAGCAGCCGGCCCCAGACCGCGAGCGCATCCGCTTCCCGTTCGCAGGACCAGAAGCCGACGAGGTTCTCGCCGTGCAGGATCCGCACGACGATCACATCGCGGTCAGGGTCTCCAGCGAGGCTGACCCGCCTCAGGCAGGCTTCAGGCGCCGCCCACCTTCGGCTCGCGCATGCGCGTGTCCAAGCCCGTGAGCCACAGCCGGACATCGAATTCGAGCTGGTGGTAGTCCGGCTCCATGTGCATGCACAGGGCGTAGAAGGCCTTGTCGTGCCCGCGCTCCTTCAGGTGCGCCAGCTCGTGCACGGCGATCATCCTCAGGAACGCGGCAGGCGCCTCGCGGAAGAGGCTGGCGATGCGGATCTCGCGCTTGGCCTTGAGCTGGCCGCCCTGCTGGCGCGACACCGTCGTGTGCGTGCCCAGGGCCTGGTGTGTCAGGTGCAGCCGGCTGTCGTAGAGCACCTTGGCCAGCGGCCCGGCGCTGCGCATGTGGCGGCTCTTCAGCGCGCAAACATAGTCGTACAGCGCGCCATCGCTGGCGATGTCGTGGCGCTCGGGGTAGCGCCGCTCCAGGCTGTCGGCCAGACGCCCCTCGGCGATCAGCACCCGCACCTGCGCCCGCAGCTCGGGCGAGTAGGCTGCCAGGTACTTCGCGGTGGGGTCGGCGCTCATCCCGCGGCGTGGGGCGGGCCGGCGCGCCGCAGCTCGCGCAGCATGAACAGGTACAGGCTCTCCACCTTCTCGCGCGCCCAAGGTGTCTTGCGCAGCACCTTCAGGCTGGAGGCGATGCTCGGTTCGCTGCTGAAGCAACGCAGGGCGATGCGCTGCGCCAGGCCGTCCCAGCCGTAGTGCGCCACCAGCTCGGTGAGGATGGCCTCGAGCGTCTTGCCGTGCAGCGGGTTGCGCGGCTGGGCGGGCGGTGGCGCTGGGGTCGGCATCGCTGAGGGCCTGCCTATGCCTTGGCTCTGGCCATCGACTCGAGATGGGCGCGAAGCGCCTTGCGGCCGGCGCTGTTCGTCGATCGCCAGGCCGACAGCGCAAGTTCCATCAGCGTCAGTTCGGCCGGGGTGGGGGCGCTGTGGGCGCGGGTCTCATCCAGCCAGCGCGAGGGCTTGCCCTGGAGGTGCTCGATCTGCCGGGCCAGCTTGTCGCCGATGGGCCTGGAGGACTTGATCTGGCTCCACATGCTGGGCGAGATCTGCAACGTGGCCGCGAAAGCCTGCTCCAGGCCCTTCGGCGACGCACCCTGGGCCAGGGCCTTCTCGGCGTAATCCTGGAACAGGGCCAATGCGTTCTGCCTTCGGGCGACGGTGATGTTGGACACGGGGTGGGCGTGGCATGCGACGAGGGTTCGACCTCATTTTCGCAGGGCGCCGGTGGTGACGTAAAGACTATTTACGTCCCGCGCCTGTTGAAGGTCCGATCCTTCGGGCCCAGGTCCTCTCCGCGGAGCCCCGCACCGTGTGGCGATGCGAGGGCGGCAGCTCACGCCGAGCGGGCGGTCATCGGGGCTGGCCTGGAGGGCGCCCGGCCGTCGCGCGCGCCTTCCGCAGCGCCGTCACGAAGGGGTTGTAGTCCGCCGTGTCCAGGTGTTCGACCACGCGGCCGTCGCGGACCTGCAGCCGCACGATGAGAGGCATGCGGGTGTCGACCTCCTGGCCGTCGGCCAGGGCGACACGCCACTCCAGTTCGCCCACGAACACCATGTGCTCGCCGGACGCGAACTGCGAGCTGGGCGAGAACCGCATGGCACGGATCGCCGCATAGGATTCGCGAAAGAACTTCATCTGCGCGGCCTTGCCCTGCCTGGCCTGGCTGCCGAAGAGCAGGGCCCCGGTGGCGTCTTCGAAACGGCTGTGCGTGTCCAGCAGCGGCTCCAGGCGGTCCCAGTCGCGAGCGATGTAGGCCTCGAAGTAGCGCCTGGCGACCGACTCGGTCAGGGCCGAGCGCTCGGCCAGCGTCGGCACCTCGGCCTGCTGGGCCGCGGCGGCCAGCGCGGCCTCCAGCGCCCGCTCGGCGGGCATGACCCGCGTGGGCATCACGCCGCGGCCTTCGATGCGGCCGCTGTGCCAGGCGTGGTAGTCGGCCACGGGCACGAAGAGCAGCAGCCCGTCGGGCAGGTCGAAGGGCTTCTGCGACAGCATCTGGCCGGCCGTCCGTTCGCCGAACACCTGTGCGCGGCCGGTGCCCAGCAGCGCGTCCGTGGCCAGCTCGGCGGCGCTGGCCGTGAGAGCGCTGGTCAGCACGGTCACCGGGCCCGCGTACC
>CAZBUU010000204.1:0-8113 GCA_964495125.1 uncultured Rubrivivax sp. | reverse complement strand
GGCGCGCCGGCCGTGCCGACGTTGTAGAACTTGCCCAGCGTGAGGATGACGCCGAAGTTCTTCGTCGTGGTGGCGAACCACTCCGGGTTCTGCCCGAAGGTGAACTTCATCGTCGTCTGGCTGCCGAGCTGCAGGCCCGCCGTGTCGGCCGTCGCGCTGAGCCCGGTGGTCAGGCCCGGAGCCTGGATGTAGACGCCGGCATAGAGGCCGGTGGCGGGCGTGGGCGTCTGGTAGTAGTAGTAGAAGCCGCTGTCCGCCGCCGCCACGCCCGGCGTGGTGCTGCCGCCGCTGCCGCAGGAGGCCGGGGCGCCGCAGTTGAATCCGTCGACATTGCTGCCGCTGTAGCCGCCGTAGGCGCCGCCCTGCACGGTGGTGGTGGCGCCGAAGCCGGTGGAGAAGGTCAGCGGGGTGCTGCTGCCACCGCCGCTGCCACCCCCACCGGACGCGGCCGGCAGCACGATGTCGTCGAAGTAGTAGGTCTTGGCGCCGCCGCTCTCCGCGCCGGTCTTGCCGAAGTTGAAGAACACCGACAGCTTGTTGTAGTTGGTGGCCAGGTTCAGCGCCGCCGTGCCGGCGGCCTGGTTGGCGAAGTTGAAGCTCAGGGTCTGCCAGCCGGCGGCGACCGTGACCGTGGCCTCGGTCTCCACGCTCTTGGTGGGATCGGTGGCGTCCTCGACCTTCATGCGCACCGGAATGCCGGCGTCCGGCGACCACACGCGCGCCGTGATCGTCGTTGCACCGGCGGCAAAGGCGATCTTCGCGATGGCCTGGTTGGCCAGCGTCGACACCGTGGTGCCCGCCCACAGTTCGGCCGTGGCGCTCTTCACCACCTTGGCCACCTTGTTGGCGGCGTTGGTCGGGTCGGCGACCACGGTGCTGTCCTCGGCGCCGCCGAAGCCATTGAGCGCTGGCGCCGTGGTTTCGTCGAAGCTGATGGCGGCCGTCGTCGCGCCGCCGCCACCGCCGGTGCCGGGGCAGGCTGGCGTGTAGCTGGTGCCGACGAAGCTGAGGTCGTCGAAGTAGTAGGTGCGGGCGGCGCCAGCCTGGGCGCCGGTCTTGCCGAAGTCGAAGAAGATCGAGGCCTTGTTGTAGGTATTGGCCAGGTTCAGCGCGGCGGTGCCGCTGGCCACGGTGGCGAAGTCGAAGGTCAGCGTCTCCCACTGCGAGGCCTTGGTGGTGGTGGCCTCGGTCTCGGCGGTCTTGCTGCCGTCGGCGGCGTCCTCCACCTTCAAGCGCACGGGGATGCCCGCCACCGGCGACCACACACGCACCGAGAGCTTGCGGTTCGTGGCGCTGAACGGGATGTTGGAGATGGCCTGGTTGGCACACACCGACACCGTCGTGCCGGCCCACAGCTCGGCCGTGGCGCTCTTCACCACCTTGGCCACCTTGTTGGTGGCATCGGTCGGGTCCGCCACCACCGTGGCGTCCTCGGCACCGCCGAAGCCGGTGAGCACCGGCGCCGTGGTCTCCTGGAAGCTCACGAGGGCCGTGGACACCACCGGCGGCACGGTGTCGTAGGCGCGCTGCGCGCTGACGGCTGCGGCGTTGGCGTTGCCCGCCAGGTCGCGCACCGCCCCGGCCGCCATCGACAGGGTGATCATGCCCGCGGTATTGGCCGTGGGCGTGACCACCATCGTGGCCTGCGTGCTGCCCACACGCAGGAAGGTGCCCTTGGTGCCGCCACTGACGGTGATGTCGTCCGCGGTGAAGCTGATGCCCACGTCTTCGCTGAACGTGAAGGTGAAGGTCACGTCACCGGTGGCCAGGGTGCCCGTGACGCTGTCGGAGACGCTCACGGTGGGTGGCGTCGTGTCGGCGGTGGTGGTCGTGGGCGTGGTGACCGCACTGGCCGGAGGCGGCGGCTCGGCGTCGCCACCGCCGCAAGCGGCAAGAGCGAGCGTGGCCGCCAGCGCGACGGCGGAGAGGGCGAAAGGACTGCGGAGCTGGCTCATGGTGGACATCCTGACGAAAGTGCCCGCGGGCCGGCGGGACGGGGTGTGATGAAGGCGCCTGGGGCGTCGATCGGTGCCGGGGCTCCGGCGCTAGGGCGCGCGACCCAGCGCGCCGGGGGCGACGACGAGTTCGCGCCCGTCGGTGAACTTCACGGTGATCGGGGCCTGCCCGGCGTTGAAGGCCAGGTAGGTGCGGCTGCCGTCGGGCTTGCGGAACACCTGGTACAGCGGCGTGTCGGCACGCACGCTGAAATCCGGCGTGCCCAGGGCGGCCAGGCTCAGCATCCAGTGCAGCGTGTGGCTGGGCGTGTCGCCGTCTTCCACGCTGCCGCGCGGGTTCCACTGCGCCAGGGCCGCGGCCGGGTCGGCCAGGGCCAGGTACTTGGCGAAGATGTCCTGCCAGACGTCGGCCGGCGGCGGGTTGGGCGGGAAGCGGCCGCGCTTCACGTAGGCCTCGCTTTCCACCTTCATCGCGTCGAGGTTGCGGCGGATGAAGGCCGGGTCCTTGCCGAGGTAGGTGGAGAACGCGGCGATGGGCAGCAGGTTGATGCCGTGGATCTGGCGCGGCTCGTCGGTCCACCAGGTGTTGTGCGCGTACTTGCCGCCGAAGACCATGCTGGTCTCGACGTTCTTGTACTCGGGGGCGAAGACGATGCGGTGCAGGTCGAACCAGTAGTGGTTGATGGCCTCGGCCTCGGTCGTCATGAGGTAGATGCCCAGGTCGCGCAGTGCCGGGCGGCCCGTGGCCTCGCCCCACAGCACGAGGGCGGCCCAGGCGTTCACCGCTTCGCTCGATGACTCCTGGTTGTTGCCCAGCCCGCCGTACTCGCCGGCACCGCCGATGCCCACGGCCCAGGAGTGCCCTTCGTAGGCGTCGAAGTTGCGCAGGTAGGGGAAGTCGGCTCGGCCGCGCTCAGCGGTGGCGATGTCGGCCACCAGCTTGTCGACCATGCCGCCCCAGCGCTCGGGAGCGGCCCAGGCCGGGTCGCGCATCGCGATCTCGGCGGCGGCGCGGATCCAGTAGCCGTAGTGGAAGTGGTGGTCGTTCATCTGCTCGACCGAGAAGAACTCGTCGGGATAGGCCGCCACCGTGCCCAGGCGCTTGTCGAAGTGGAAGTAGCTGCGCTTGCCCTGGCCGGCGAACCACCACTCCATGCGGTCGCGCGCCACGCCCAGCAGCTGGTCGCGGGCGTCCTTGTCGCCCTGCTGCTCGGCGATGGCCGCCAGCTGCGTGACGCGCGTGAGGCCCTTGCCCTGCCAGTACACGCTCACGCGCCAGTCGTCGCCGTTCTCGCGCGCAGGAATGAGGTCGCGGCGGCGGCGCAGGTCGCGCTTGAAGTGGTCGTTGAACTCGGCCAGACGCGGCCCGTCGGGCAGCTTGGGCCAGTGAGGGACGAAGCCGCCCCAGGAGCGCTCGACCTTGAACGAAGCCGCGGCCAGCAGCTTCAGCGGCCCGCGCACCGTGTCGTAGGCCGGGCCCAGCCGGCCGGCGACCGAGGCGTTGTCGTGCCAGTGGTGCGGATACAGCCCCAGCAGCGGCCCGTGGTCGGCGCCTTCCATCACGCGCGTGGTGGCGGTGAAGGTGCTCTCGACCTTGGCGGCCGCGCGGTCGTAGCGCCAGGCCACGCGCGTGTCCTGCACGAAGGCGTAGGCGTGGCGCGCCAGCAGGGCCAGCGTCTCGGGCTTGTCGTCAGGCAGGCCGGCGGCCGAGAAGTAGCCGCTTCCGGTCGGCAGGCGGCCCACCCACTGCGTGGGCGAGGCGGATTCCCAGCGCACGCCGGTGGGGCCGAAGAGCGCGTAGCGGCGGCCGCCGACGCGAAGCACCAATACGCGCGGGTCGGCCGCGGCCACGCGCTCGCCCGGCGCCGGCAGCGTGACACGCACATCGCCCCGGCTCAGCTGGAAGTAGGCGTAGGGGCTGCCGTGCGCCACGGTGGCCAGCAGCCGGTCTTCGCCGCGCGCCATCTCGATGTCGATGGCCCAGTCCGACACCTTGGCCAGCCTGGCCGCGCCGGGCTCGAAGGCCATCGGCGCAAAGGCCAGCGCGTCGCGGTGCGGGTAGTGGATCTCCACGTCCTGGCGCTCGGTGGGCACCACCTGCTTGACGGGCAGGGCCATCTCGAAGCCGGTGGCCGTGGTGCGGAAGCTCAGCGGCTGCGCGTAGACGGGGTCGGGCTTCGGATTGAAGATCAGCGTCGAGTACCACTGGCTGGTGGGCGCCGCCTGGCGCAGCAGCGCTTCGGTGCGAAGCGGCGCGGCGGGCGGCGGCTTGTCCTGCCCCTTGGGGGCGAGCCACAGCGTGCCGGCACCGACCTTCTCCGCCTGCGCCCAGGCACCGCCGCCCCAGGCCTGGAGCACCACGAACGCTGTCGCCACCCACCGCATCGACCTCATGCGAACACCCCGGTTGCCGGCCTCGAGGGCCATGCCGCGATACTAGTGAAAGCGCTTTCAGCTTGGACCCGTGGATAACCCGGATATCGCTTTCGAGGGCACGGGAAAACACGGGGATGAACGTCGTTGACGCAGGATTGGGCCTTCGACTAACCTTAGCTGAAAGCGCTTTCATCTTCAGGCGTCCCGGCGGCACTGCGCGGCCGGGGCCTCCCCCCCCAGGCGGACCCACCATGACAGCAACCCTCCAGCGCCGTGTCGTCCCAGTTGTCCTGTTGACCAGCGGTCTGCTGGCCGGCGGGGCGGCGCAGGCCGTCGACTACGGCCCGTTCACGCTCAACGGCTTCGCCAAGGCGGAGTTCGTGCGCGTGAGCAGCTACTGCCCCGACTGCCAGGTCGAACGCCTCGAAGCCCGCGACCGCTACTGGGCCGACGAGGTGATCCAGGGCAAGCCCTATGGCGCGGGCAGCACGCACGTGGTGCTGGCCCAGCCCTACCTCGGCGTGAAGTTCGACGGCCCGGCGGGGCTCAAGTTCTCGGGCCTGCTGAGCCAGCGCTGGCGCGACGGCAAGACCGACTTCAAGGGCTTCTGGTACGACCGCAACGTGGCCGTCAGCCACGCCGACTGGGGCAGCGTGCGCATCGGCGCCATGACGACACGCGCCTGGAGCATGGCCGACTACCCCTTCGGCAGCAACATCGGCGTGGCCGACGCCTGGGCCTCCAGCGGCGCCGGCTACGGCCTGCTGACACGCGCCGTGCGCGTCACCACGCGGCCGCTGGACGTGCTGGACAGCGACCTCGTGCTGGAAGTGACGCACGACACGGGCAAGGCCGGCTGGCACCGCAACAAGCCGCGCTTCACCGAGGTCTACGTGCAGTTCCGAAAGGGCGACCTGCTGGTCGACGCGATGTTCCAGTCGACGAAGAACGGCACGCCCTCGGCCTTCGGCCACGGCCCGTTCACCGGCCTCACGCCCTTCCCCGCCGACGACGACAAGCTCGGCGGCAGCAGCCAGGGCATCGCCATGGTGATGGCGCGGCTGCAGGTCGACAGCAAGCTCGAACTCTCGGGCGGGGTGCGCTTCAACCGCTGGAGCGGCGCCTGGGCCACCATCACCGGCAGGACGAACGACGGCCGCTTCGACCAGTGGAACAACATGTTCAACGTCGACTGGAGCCCCACCAACAACGCCTGCCCCTGCAAGGGCTACCCGGCGACGTCCACGGACATCGTGGCCGGTGCGCGCTACCGGCTGACGCAGAACTGGTCGCTCTACACCGGCTTCCTGCACCTGGGCGCCGCCGCCACGGCCAACCCCACGGAGCGCGGGCAGTCCAACTCGGCCACCCACAACACCTTCGGCGTGAACTACGACTTCCGCAACGGCCTGCAGGTCTACGGC
This sequence comes from uncultured Rubrivivax sp., assembly GCA_964495125.1. GTDB lineage: Bacteria > Pseudomonadota > Gammaproteobacteria > Burkholderiales > Burkholderiaceae_C > Rubrivivax. The sequence continues at coordinate 2,358 of CAZBUU010000204.1, read as the reverse complement.
CTGTCCGGCATGGTGCGCTACGCCCGCAAGGGGCTGGCGCCGCTGTCGATGCCGGCCCACCACGCCTTCACGAACATCGACTCGCGGCTCGAGAAGAGCGGCAACTGGTTCGGCGCTGGCGCCGTCTACACGTTCTGACCTGAGCAGGATCGAGGTGAATCCCATGAAGACCCTGTCCACCGGCACCCTGGCCGCCCGCGGGCGCGTCGGCTTCGCGCTGGCCCTGGCCGCGCTGTTCTCGCTGTTGCTGGTCGCCTGCGGCGGCGGCGGCACCACGCCCTTCAGCGGCAGCGGCGCCGCACTGCGCCCCTTGCCCGCGGAGTTCAGCACCCGCAAGGCCGTGGCCTATTCGCCCTATCGCACCGCCACCAACGTCGCCGGGCTGGCGGGCGAGACCATCCCCGAGGCCAACATCAAGCAGGACCTGGAACTGCTGCAGAAGGCCGGCTTCGGGCTCATCCGGCTCTTCGACAGCTCGGACAAGGTGGCCAAGGCCACGCTGCAGGTGATCTTCAAGTACGCCATCGACATCAAGGTGCAGCTGGGCGTGTACGTGCAGAGCGGCGACGAGCCCTTCAACCAGGCCGAGATCGCGCGCGGCGTGGCGCTGGCCAAGCAGTACCGCGACATCGTGCTGGCGGTCAGCGTCGGCAACGAGACCATGGTCAGCTGGTCCTTCAACCGCATCGCGCCGGCCACCATGGCCGGCTACCTGGCCCAGGTGCGCGGCCAGATCACGCAACCGGTGACCACCGACGACAACTACGCCTTCTGGGCCAGCGCGCCCAACGTCGTCACCGACGTCGTGGACTTCGCGGCGCTGCACACCTACCCCGAACTCGACACCGTGTTCGACCCCGACCTCTGGGACTGGCAGCAGAAGAGCGTGCCCGTCGCCAGCCGTGCCACGGCCATGATGGACGGCGCCATCAAGGAGGCACGGCGCCAATACGCTCTGGCCCGCGCGCACCTCGACGCGCGCGGCCTGTCCGCCATGCCCATCATCATCGGCGAGACGGGCTGGAACGCCGTGGACGTGGGCGCACTGCGCTTCCGCGCCCACCCGGTGAACCAGAAGATGTACCTCGAGCGCCTGGCCGCCTGGGCCGCCGAAGGCCGCAGCGGCAACGGGCCGAAGGCGATCTTCTACTTCGAGGCCTTCGACGAGCCCTGGAAGCAGGGCGACGACAAGTGGGGCCTGTTCAACGTGCAGCGCGAAGCCCGCTACGCGATCCAGGAACTGGGCACCTGCGGCACCACCTGGGTCTGCGAAGCCGGCAGCTACACGGCGGACAGCGCCATCTACTACGCCGACGCCGTGGCCAACACCGCCGTGGCCGCCGCCAAGTACACGCTCTACTCCGAAGCCGCCGCGGGTGCCAGCGAAGTGGTGCCCACCGGCCTGCGCTGGGACGCCTTCGACGGCACGACGGCGGCCTTCCCGGAAGTCAGCAGCACGGCGGCGCCGAACGACGGCACGAAGAGCATCGAGATCACGCCCAACCCGGCGTCCTACGGCTGGGGGCTGCTGTACCAGTCGCCCACGGCGACCACCGCCAACATGTCGGGCTACGCCGCCGCGGGCACGCTGAACTTCAGCATCCGCACCACCTACGCGGGCAAGATCGAGATCGGCATCTCCAGCGACACCGTCAACCGCGACGGCGCCGAGGCCTTCCTGCAGATCGCCAACGGCCAGTACGGCTACTGCAACAACGGCAGCTGGTGCACGGTGAGCATCCCGCTGAAGGACTTCGCGGCGGCGAATCCGAAGCTCGACCTGTCGCTGGTGCTGTCGCGCTTCATCATCGCCGACCGCTTCGACAAGACCGGCAACTTCCAGCGCAGCGGCCTGCCGAAGATCTGGATCGACGGCATCAGCTGGCAGAAGTAGGGCTGCACATGCGCTGGTGGCTGTCCGCCCGCGACAGCGGGTTGCGGCTCGCCGAGCAGGCGGCGCCACCGGCGGCCGGGCCTGGCGGCTCGGCCGGGCTGTGGGTCGATCCGACGCGCCGCTTGCAGCGCATCGAGGGCTTCGGCGGCGCCTTCACCGAAGCCGCCGCCACGGTCTGGCAGGCCCTTCCCGAGGCCGCGCAGCAACAGGTGCTGCGCGACTGCTTCGACCCCCGGCAAGGCCATGGCTACACGCTGTGCCGCGTGCACATGAACTCCTGCGACTTCGCGCTCGGCCACTATGCCCATGCCGGGGTGCCGGGGGACCTGGCGCTCGAGCACTTCGACATCGCCCGAGACCGCCAGGCGCTGCTGCCCTTCATCCGCGCCGCGCAGCGCGCCGCCGGCCGGCCGCTGAAGCTGCTGGTCTCGCCCTGGAGCCCGCCGGCCTGGATGAAGACCAAC
>CAZBUU010000203.1:0-8225 GCA_964495125.1 uncultured Rubrivivax sp. | reverse complement strand
AGCTTCAGCTCATCCGTGAACTCGGTGTTCCACGTGGCACGCAGCATCAGCACGTTGCCCTGGTTGACCTGGCTGGCCAGCGGCCGGGCCCGCACCACCTTGTCGCCGGTCTCCGGGCTGCCGTGCACGTTGTGCCCGGCCAGCATGGCGGTGAGTGCCGCCACCTGCCCCTTGCCGGCCTGCCCCGGGTCCTGCGGCAGCGACTGCTTGACGCGGCCCATGCCGTCGGCGGCGGCCGTGTTCTTCAGCAGCAGGTCACGCTTCGCCGTGCCGTACTGCTTGCGCACGACGTCGGCGATGATCACGCGGCCGTCCTTTAGCAGGCCCAGCTTCCCGCCCGCCGTGTAGTCGCCACCGCCCTCGGTCGCGGCCAGGTCCCAGCCGCGGCACCACTGCACTACGCCGGCCGGGATGGCGTCGACGATCTCGATCATGTCGACCTCGAACTCGGCGCCGGTGGGCGGCGCTGGCCGCTGCTGGAACTGCCCGGCCACGGCGTAGGGGCCCATGATCTTCTTGTCGCGCTCCACCACCTCGCGGGGGAAGCGAGCCGGGAACAGCAGCTCGCCCTTCTCGCGCCGGGGATCGACGAACCCGATGCTGGTGGCCTTGCGCGGGCCCTCGTACTCCATCGGCAGGCACAGGTGGTCGTACCCGAACTCCTCCGACAGGATCACGCCGGACACGTCCTTCTCGGACAGGCGCTGCATGATCACGAGGATGGCGTCGTCGGCCGGGCTGTTCAGGCGCGTGGGCAGCGTCTCGCGGAAGATGCGGTTGGCCTCACCCAGGGCCGCGACGCTGTGCGCATCCTCGACGCTGTGCGGGTCGTCCCAGGTCACGCGGTTGCCGCGTCGGCCGGTCATGGCGCGCACCGGGCAGGCCTGGCGCCAGCCGGTGCTGTCGTTCTCGAAATACTTCTTCGCGTTCTGGTCGCCCACCATGCGCAGGGGCCAGCGGTCCTGGTACCACTCGGACTGCACCAGGCGGCGCATCTTCACGCTGTCGCGCGTGGCGAGGCCTTCTTCGTGGCTGGCGCCTATGAAACGCATCGCCGGCATGTCGCGCGGCCCCCATTCCCAGGCCGGCCAGAAGACGCAGGCCGCCATCGACTTCATGGTGCCCGGCGGGACGTTGATCAGCAGCCGCTTGATCTGGCCGCGGGTGATCGCCTCCAGGTGCTCGCAGATCGCGTCCATGTGCCAGCCGTGCACGTAGGGCTTGTCGGGCTCCAGCTGGTGCCACGCGCGCTCGATGAATTGGCGCAGGCTCTTCGGGCAGGCCTCGCGGTCCTCGGCTACCTTGCGCCGGCGCTCCCGCTCCAGCAGCAGCGCCAGCAGCTCACGGTTTGATGCCATGCCTCGCCAGTGCGTCGGCCAGCTCCTCGGGCGTCAGGTCCCGGGTCTGCTTCGACTCGATGGGGCCGCCGCCCTTGCCGGTGAGCTCGACCTTCGTGGGGTAGAAGCCCGCCGCCTTGCCGCGCATCTCCTCGGCCTTCACCGCCGGCGCGAAGTCGCCCGACTTCTCGGCAGCGATCGACAGTGCGTTCAGGCGGGCCAGGTGCGCCGCCAGCGTGAACACCGAGGCGTCGGCCGCCTTCTCCTGCAGGAACGCCACGCGCTGCTTCACCTCGGGCCGCGCGAACAGCATCGACGCCTTCACGTTCACCGCCGAGGCCTTCCACTCCGAGGCGCCCGGGTAGAACTCGATGTAGGCGTCGGTCTTCGTGCGGCCGGTGGCCACCTCCTGGGCGAACAGCTCGTGCCGAGGGTTCTTCAGCGGCGTGGAGCCGGGCTTCTCGGTGGTCGCGGTGCTGGCGCTGGTGTCATCCATGGTCTCAGTCCTCGATGCTCTCGCCATCCCAGGCGCGGACCTTCTTGCCCCGCGTCTTGGCCTTCGCCGTCGGCCGCGGCGGGCGCTGCCGGGCACGCCGGGCGCGCTCCTGCTCGATGCGCTCCTCGGTCTCCTCCGGCCGGACGCGGACCACCCGCACACGGTCGGCGTCACGCTCCACGCGGTACGTCGAAGGCAGCTTCGCCGGGGCCTGCTCGCGGAACCGCACGCGCGGCCCGCCTCGGAACTGCGCGGCCATGTCGAAGATGCTGCGCGGCGCCTTGGTCTCCGGCGGCGGCAGTGCGGCGGCCGGGATCACGGCCCGGTGGGGGGTGTCGAAGGCGGTGTCCATGTCGGTCTCCAGTTCTCGCAGGCGCCAGGTCAGCGGGCGCTGCAGCAGCGGCAGCAGGGCGGCGACGGCGACGCGCCAGGGCACGCACACGCGCAAACGCCGCGGACCTTGCGGCGCGGCGTCGGGTGGCAATGGCAGCTCAGCGAAGAGCATCATTTGGGGGCTGTCGTCGCCATGCATGAACGGTCAGGGCCGCACCTCGGCAATGCGCCACACCACGCCGCCCAGCGTGAAGCGCTCGCCGACGGCCACGGTGAACGGGGCGAGCTGCGGGCCGGCGTACTGCAGCAGCATGGGCGTCCAGTTGCCGGGGCCGATGGGCTTCACCACGACGGTCACCGCGCCCCGCCGTAGGCTCGCTCGACGGCGCTGCCGCTGCTCAGGTACTCACCCGTCCGCATGGCGGTGAAGGTCGGCACCACGAAGGCCGGATCCACATGGAACCGATCCGGTGGCGTCACTGCCACGGTGCGCTTGACGTTGTCGGGGACGATGGCGGCCCGCGACGAATCCAGCTTCACGGCCTCGGGCTTGCGCACGACGGTGAGGTCCATGCGCTTGGCCGGCGCTGGCTTCTGCGTCGGCGCAGCAGTGGCCGGCGGCATCTTCAGCGCCCGGCGCCGATTCTTGTCGGCCGCACCCATTGCCAGCGCGGTCGCTGCGTCGTGGTGCTTCAGGCGCTGGCGCATCGTCAGCAGCGAACAGCCGGCGCGCTCGGCCAGCTCGCGGGCGATCAGGCGTTCGCCGCCGATCTCGTAGAACTTCGTCATCGGGTGGTCTCCGGTCTCGGTGCTGAAGACGCGCGAGTCCTTTGCCCGGCGCTGCTTGTCCGCGTTGCCCATGGCGACGGCCTGCTCGGGTGTGTAGCGCTTCAGGCGCATGCGCATGGTTGTTCGCTCGCAGCCGGCGATGGCCGCCAGCTCGGCCGCGGTGAGGCTGCGGCCTTGGTAGGCGAAGAAATGCTCGGGCGCGCGGCCACCGCCAGCGCCATGGATCTGGGCGACGGTCTTGCCGACAGCGGCGGCGATCTGCTGCGCGTCGGTGGCGCCGTCGATCAGGGCGAACAGGTGCCGCACCGCGTCCTGGGCGCGGGCCAGGGCCTGCACGGTGTCGGTCGCCGCGCGCTTGATGGCGGCTCGGTCGAGGATGGTCATGCAGCCTCCAGCAGCGAGCCCTGCACCGCGGCCACCGCCATCGGCCGGATCGTCACCACCACGCGCGAGCCTTCGGCGTCTGGCTCCATGCGCTCGGCCACCAGGCGGCGCACCCACTTGTCGTCGTCGATGGCCACGCCCTTGAGAGCGTCAAGAAGCACCTTGTTCGCGTTGTCCACGTCGATGCACTGCACCGTGTCGTCCCAGGCCGCGCCGTGCAGGCGCTGGCGCTTCTGCCAGTCCAGCGGACGGTGCGGGTACAGGGCGACGGCGATCTCGACGCGGCCGGCCACCGGGGAGCGCACGCCTGCAGCCGCGCAGAGGGCGGCGACATCCTTGCGGTACTGCTTGGCCTCCTTCGTGGGCACGATGGTGATGTGCTTGCCGATGGGCACGGGCCGCCAGTAGCGATTCGCGCTCAGGGGGTAAGGCAGGGTGAGGCGGATCACAGCGGCTCTCCCGTGGTGAGGGGGCGACCCAGCGGCTTGACCGCAGCATCAGCCAGCGGCCCGAACTCGCTTGCATCCAGCGCCCGCAGATCCACCCGCTCGCAGTCGAACAGCGCCACCCGAAGCCCGGCGAGACTGCGCTCCCCAAACCGCCTGCGCAGTCGCAGCGTGCGGTGCTGCACCTGGCGCCGGCTCATGCCCAGGGCCGCCGCCGCATCGCGGCTGCTCAGATCGTCGATGACGCACGCGGCGACAGCGGACTCGACGGGGGTGAAGCCGGGGATCATGCGGCCTCCGTTCGCGGGTCCGCCAGCGCCGATTGCTCAGCCTGCGCGAGTTGCTCTTCCTGCCGAGTTGCGAAGCCGGTCAGCTTCTTGCGCAGCCCGGCCAACTTCTCCCGAACCCGCTGCATGTCGGGACTGTCGCGGTCTACGATCGGCGCCGGCAGCTGCAGGTAGCCGTCGTCGCGCGGCCCGGAGTTGCAGATGGCGCGGAACTGCAGCGCATTCGGCGCCTTGTCGGCCGGCAGGTGGTCCAGGCCGTAGCGGATGGTCTGCCGCGTGAACCCGCTGAGCACCTGAGCCCAGTCGGCTTTCACGACGTTCGGCTCGATGTCCGCGTACTGCCGCTTGAACGCGGCGCCGTAGCGCACCGTGAGGCGCGCGAACAGTTCGTCAACCCAGACTTCTGGCAGGGACATCGACGATCTCCTGTGTCGTGGTGGTGGGTGCGCCGGGCCGCTTCGCAGCGGCTCTGCCGGCGTAGGCGGCGGTGGTCTCCCATTGCTCGGTGCGCCAGGCTGGAGCCTCCTGCCCGGCCCTGCGCTCCTCGGGCTTCAGCCACTCGGCCATCAGTCCCTGCGAGCCGCGCAGGCACCAGATGCGCAGGAAGGCGTCGAGCGACATGCCGGCCTTCGCTGCCTCGGCCTTCGCGCCGTCGAGCACGGTCTCCGTGACGGGGGCGCTCTTTCCGCGCCGCAGCTGCAGCCAATCGCCCCAGGTCTGCTCGGTCACTTCCTCGGGCCGGTCAGGGGGAGGAGCGGCGCGCTTGCGCGTCCCCTTCTCTGTTCCCTCTCCTTTGGGTACTGGGAGGTGGGAAGTGGGAGGTGGGGACACGTTCCCATGGGGAGCCGTTGCAGGCGTTACAGGTGCCGTTGCAGGTTGCGTTACCGCAGACGTTGCGGGCGGCGTTTCCGGTGCGTTGCTGAACGGTGCCGCCAGGCGCCTCAGTTCCTCGATCTTGGTGTTCCAGGGAGCGTGCTGGCCGTTGTCGTTCAGCAGCTTGAACAGGGCAGCGCGCTCCTCGCGGTGGCGCTTGATCCTGGCCTCCTCGTTCGCCTTGCGCGCCTCGCGCTCGGGCTCGGTAGCACGGAACTGATGCAGTTCGGCATCGGCCCTGGTCTGGTGCCAGCCGTCTTCCTGGAGTTCGAAGAACTCGCGCAGCACCTGCTCGACGGCGTCGCGTTCCGGCTTGGACTGCGCGCGCATCAGGCGGCAGACTTTCTTGATGTCGGCCGGCAGTGGCGCCTCGGTGCGGTAGTAGACCCGGAGCATGCGGCCGTAGGCCGCGTCTTCCAGCATCGTCAGGTGAGCGGTGGCGGCCTCGTAGTCGCCGATGTGCAGCTCGAAGTAGTTCATGCGGCCAGCCTTAGCGCATCGATCACGTCGCACGCCTGAGCTGGCGCGACGGCGTTGCCGATCAGGTGCCACGCCTGGGCCTCGTTCGCCGGCAGCCGATAGTCGGCCGGGAAGCCCTGCAGCGCCCTACCCTCCACCGCGCTGACCATGCGCATGCGGTCGCCATCGATCAGCGCCCAGCGGGCCTTCGTCGTCAGCGTGCCGATGGGCCTGTCCAGGCTGCGGCCGGTGGTGCCACTGCCCGACCCGTAGAACGGCGCCAGGAAGCGCGGGCCGAAAGCGCGGCGGCCGGCCTCGATCCGAGCCAGCGTGCGAGCGCTGCGGCCGGGTCTGTTGATCGGTGACCAGCTGCCCGCCTCGAAATCGATGCAGGCCGACGCCGGCACGTGCTCGCGCCGCGGCAGGTCCAGCGAGATCGGGTGCTTGCTGCGCGTGGCGACGATGAAGAGGCGGCGCCGGTGCTGCGGCACGCCGGCATCGGCTGCGTCCAGCACCATCGGCGCCAGCGCGTAGCCCAGGGCGTGCATGGCAGCGCACCAGGCCGGGTAGAGCACCCAGGCGGCGTAGGCCGGCACGTTCTCGACGATGACCGCGGCGGGCCGGTGCACCTCGGCGCACGTGACCACGGCCCAGGCGGTGGCGCGCTGCGCATCGTGGTGCGGCTTCTCCCTGCCGCGCGCCGGGCTGTGACCCTGGCATGCGGGGCTGGCCAGCAGCAGGTCGTGCGGCGGCGCCTCGCGGAAGTCGGCCTGCTGCAGATCCTGGCAGGCGTGGGTGGTGTCGGGGTGGTTCGCGGCGTGCCAGTGCACGGCGGTCGGGTTGTGGTTCGCGGCCCAGAGCACGCGGCAGCCGGCCATGACGGCGCCAGTGCTGAAGCCACCAGCCCCGGCGAAGAGATCGGCGGCGTTCATGACGCAGCCCTCGCAATCCTGGCCAGGCCCTTGTCCTTTTGCCAACGCTCGATCCAGGTGAAGCCCAGGGCGTCCATGGCCTCGCCGACGCTGATTCGCTTGCCGCTTGAGCCGTCGCGCAGGACGACGGCGCAGGCGCGCTTCATGGACCACTCAACGAGCGCGCGGTGTGCGTCTGGGGAGGTGGCAGAGGCCGGCAAGGCCTGCAGCTGCGTGTAGCCCTTGCGTATCGCGATGATGCGGAAGGTCATTCGCCCTCCCCCGCCCGGGTGCTGTCCGCAACCTCACCCCCACGGGTAGCAGACTGCCCGTCGCCCGCGCTCAGGCGCACAGTGCTGGCGCCATGGCCCCGCCAGTTCACGCACCCCCATTCCATCGCCGGCGGCAGCCGCACGGCGGCGGGCTTCAGCGTGCCCAGCTTGTCGCCGCCGTTGAACGCGCCACAGGTCAGGCAGAGGGGCAACAGGCCGGGCCGGATGGTCGACACCGGCTGCCCTTGGCAGTCGCCCGCCATCGACATCGGCGCGAGGCCGGCGCGGGACATGGCGTGCTTGTCGCTGATGCGGAGGCCGTCCATCTAGGCCCCCGCCGTGGAGAATGCGTGCATGTCGAAGGTGTCCGACGTCGAATGGGCGCGGCAGGCCGTGCGGTCGCTGCTGCTGAGGTGCGCGCGGTCCATCGCGGCGCACTGCGAGCGCGACGCGGAGGCGGTGCGGCGCTGGGTGGCCAAGGCCAGGGCGAAGAAGTAGCGGGGCACGGTCAGGCGGCCGGCCGCGACGCCAACGACTGCCAGCCCGAGGAGGTCACCCATGGACACGGACACAAAGATGCTCGCCCTGCGGGTCGAGCTGTCGGCGCTGAAGCTGCTGCTGGAAAGCATGTTCCTCAGCCTCCCCACCGAGACTCAGCGCGCCGTTCTGGATCGCTTCGATCACGAGCGCGAGCACGCCATGGCCTTGCTGCTGGGCCACACCGCATCAGACTCGACAGTCGATGCCATGCGGCTTGCATTCGAGCGGCAAAGCTCGAAGCTGGCTTCTCGAATGCCAGCACCGAAGTAGCTTCATCGGCGTCGAACAACGCCTGGTTTGCCGGCGGCGGGGCCACGGCGCGCTCGGCTTCTGAGCGGTTCATGGTCAGCCCGCGGCTGACAGTTCGGCCCACACATGCGACGCGCTCTCGGCGGCGACCTTCTCCACAGGCAACGCGGCCGCCTCTTCGCGGCTCAGGGTCTTGCCGGCGCGGGCGTCCTGCTCCCAGCGCAACAGCGCGGCTTCGAGTTGGGGCTTGGTGATGGTCAGGGTGTCCATGTCTTCAGTCCTTCTGGCGTTGCGCTCGGATAGCTGCGCGCGTGGCGTGGGCGGCCGGCATCTCAGCCCCATCCCGCTGTCAGTGCTGCATCGCAGCAAGGTGGGAGCCCTCCCTCGTGGCACGATGGAAGTTCCACCAACCACGCACCACGAGAGGGGCGACCCATGGAAACGAAACCTGACGCGGTTCTGCTGCAACCCGCGGCGACCTTGGCAGCGGCGATCATTGCGAGGCAGTCCTCGGTTCAATCCGCCGCGCCATCGCCAGAAGCAGCCGTACAGCTCTACCTCGAAGTCCTGGCTGAGCTGCAGAAGCAGATTCCTCGGGGCCAGTCGGGTCTGTACGCGTAGAGCGCAACTCCAGGTGGTCGACGAGCAGGAGATTGCTCGCGGCCAACTGCAGTGGTGTCGGGGCCTCGACAGCCTGTTGCCGAACCCGTGCGAAGAAGGCGGCGCGGCTGGCGTCAGAGAGCACCGCCACCGCCCCCACGAGTTCCGGCGCAAGCAGAACGCGCTCGTTCTCGGTGAGCACAGCCTTGAAGCGGTCCAGATCGGGGGCGCTGCTCATGCTGCCGCCTG
>CAZBUU010000202.1:0-8244 GCA_964495125.1 uncultured Rubrivivax sp. | reverse complement strand
TGAAGCGCCTGGTGGCCGGCAAGGCCAAGCTGGTGTCCTTCGACAAGACGGTGCTCGACGCGGCCTACAAGGAAGCCATGGCCCTCTACAGCGAGATCGGCACCGCCAACCCGGCATGGAAGAAGATCTACACCGACTACGCCAACTTCCGTCGCGACGCCAACCTGTGGTTCCGCTTCACCGAGGCGCGCTTCGACAGCTTCATGCAGGCCCAGAAGCTCTGATCCGCTTCACCGCAAAGCAAAAGCCCCGCACTGCGGGGCTTTTTTCATGGTGCCGCCCGCTGGCGCAGGCCGCGCCAGGGGCTGCGCAGGGCGCTACTTCTTGCCGTCTGCGTCGCGCTTGACGGCTTCTTCCAGCGCCTTCATCGGGTCTTCCTCCTCCGGCGCCGACGCGGCCGGCGCCGCGCCTTCGGCTGCCGAGGCGCCCGGCTCGGCGCCCGACGCCGCCTCGGCCGGCGGCTGCGCCGCCTCTTCGGCGGCGCGGTCGCGGTCGACCTCCATCTGCAGTTCTTCCAGGTTGCCGGTGGCGGCCGCCGTGTCGCGGCTGACGATGCCCGGGAAGGTGATGATCAGGGCAACCATGATGATCTGGATGACCACGAAGGGCACGGCACCCCAGTAGATCTGCCCCGTGGTGACCCGGGCGATGCGCTTGCCGCTGACCCTGTCGTCGTAGTCCTCGTTCGGCGCCACGCTGCGCAGGTAGAAGAGCGCGAAGCCGAAGGGCGGGTGCATGAAGCTGGTCTGCATGTTCACCGCCAGCAGCACGCCGAACCAGACCGGGTCGATGCCCAGCTTGATGGCCACCGGGCCGAGCAGGGGCACAACGATGAAGCTGAGCTCGAAGAAGTCGAGGAAGAAGGCCAGCACGAAGATCAGGATGTTCACCACGATCAGGAAGCCCACCTGGCCGCCCGGCAGGCCGGCCAGCAGGTGTTCCACCCACTTCGGGCCGTCCACGCCCTGGAAGGACAGGCTGAACACCGTGGAGCCCACCAGGATGAAGACCACGAAGCAGGACAGCTTCATCGTCGTGTCCATGGCCTGACGCAGCAGCCGCAGGTCGATGCGGCGGCGTCCCAGCGCCATGATCAACGCACCCACCGCGCCCATGGCGCCGCCTTCGGTCGGCGTGGCCACACCCAGGAAGATGGTGCCCAGCACGAGGAAGATCAGGCCCAGCGGCGGGATCAGCACGAAGGTCACGCGCTCGGCCATCTGCGACAGCAGGCCCAGCTTCAGCACCTTGTTGACGACCGCCAGCACGAAGGCCAGGCCCACGCCCACGCACATCGAGACGACGATCAGCTCGTCGGTCGGCGTCTCGGCCGGGCGGCTCTTGGCGAAGGTCACTGCCAGCGCCACGCTGGCCACGAACAACAGTGCCAGCGAGGTCAGGCCCGACTTGCCGTCGGGCTCCCGGATGGTGCGCGCCTCGGCCGGCAGCGCAGGCACCCAGGTCGGCTTGATCAGGCTGACGAGCAGGATGTAGCCGACGTACAGGCCGGTCAGCACGAAGCCGGGGATGAAGGCGCCCTTGTAGAGGTCACCCACGCTCTGGCCCAGCTGGTCGGCCATGATGATGAGCACCAGCGAAGGCGGGATGATCTGCGCCAGCGTGCCCGAGGCGGCGATCACGCCGCTGGCCACGCGCCGGTCGTAGCCGTAGCGCAGCATGATGGGCAGCGAGATCAGGCCCATGGCGATGACCGACGCGGCCACCACGCCGGTGGTGGCGGCCAGCATCGCACCGACCAGGATCACCGCGTAGGCCAGGCCGCCGCGGATGGGGCCGAAGAGCTGGCCGATGGTGTCCAGCAGGTCTTCGGCCATGCCCGACCGTTCGAGGATCAGGCCCATGAAGGTGAAGAACGGGATCGCCAGCAGCGTGTCGTTCTGCATGATGCCGAACAACCGCAGCGGCAGGGCCTGCAGCAGCGCCGGCGACAGCATGCCCAACTCGATGCCGATGAAGCCGAACAGCATGCCGCAGGCGGCCAGCGAGAACGCCACCGAGAAGCCCAGCAGCAGGAAGACGATCAGGCCCACGAACATGATCGGGGCCATGTAGGCCATCAGGAACTCCATCATTTCGTCGCTCCCTTGGCGGCAGCCGCAGCAGCGGCTTCAGCCTGTGCGCGCACGAACTCGGCGAGTTCCTCCTCGGCCGTCTTCTGCTGTTTCTTCTTCGTGGGGTCGTCGATCAACCCCATGAGGAAAGCCACGCGCTTGATGAGCTCGCTGAGCCCCTGCAGGAACAGCAGCACGAAGCCGATGGGCACCAGCGCGTACACGGGCCACCGGATCAGCCCGCCGGAGTTGGACGACATCTCGCCCGAGACATAGGCCTTGGTCACCAGCGGCCACACGAGGCTGATGACCTCGAAGCAGAAGGGGAACAGGAAGATGGCCAGGCAGACGGCTTCCACCGCGATCTGCGTGCGCTTGGAGAAGCGGCCCAGCACGACGTCGATGCGCACATGTTCCTGGCGCAGCAGCGTGTAGCCCGCGGCCAGCAGGAACACGGCCGAAAACAGGTACCACTGGATCTCGAGCCAGGCGTTCGAACTGGTGTCGAAGGCCTTGCGCACGATGGCGTTGCCGGCGCTGATGAGCACCGCCACCAGCACCAGCCAGGACAGCCAGCGTCCGACAAATTCGCTGAGCGCGTCGATCGCGCGCGACAGCTTCAACAGAGCTTGCACTTTCTTGTCTCCTTCCAGCACGGTGCCAGCATGGGCCCGCATCGGGAGGGGACTGTAGGGGAGCGCGACTGAAAGGCCGCTGAAACTCGCGACGCCAGGCCTAGTGGTTACCCCTTAGTCAAACGGCGTTGCAGAGGCCTTCAGAGTGCCTGTGCGGCCATGTACAGGCGCGTGGAGCGGGCGCCCGAACGGCAGAAGGCCAGCAGCGGCCGTGGCAGCTCGGCCAGCAGCTTGGCGAAAGCCGCGATCTCTTCCGGCGACTGCCAGCCGCCGTCCACCGGCAGGTGCCGGTACTCCAGGCCGGCGGCCCGGGCGGCGGCCTCGATCTCGGCGCTGCTGGGCTGGTCGGGCCCGTGCTCGAAGTCGGGGCGGTTGTTGACGACGCTCTTGAAGCCCATCGCCGCGGCCTCGGCCATGGCGGCGGGCGTCAGCTGCGGGGCGACACAGACGTCGGGCGATACGGCACGGACCGGCAGGTTGCTCATGGAATCTCCTTGCCGCTACTTTGCCAGGGCTTGCTTCACCGCGGCGGAGACGAGGCCCATCTCGGCCTTGCCGCCGAGCTGGGCCTTGGCCGCGCCCATGACCTTGCCCATGTCGCCCGGGCCCGCGGCGCCGAGCGCGGCGACGATCTTCGCCACCTCGGCCGCCACTTCCTCGGCCGACAGGCGCTGGGGCAGGTAGGCGGCGAGCACGGCGGCCTCGGCCTCTTCCTTCGTGGCCAGGTCTTCGCGGCCGCCCTGGCGGAAGGCGGTGATGCTGTCCTTGCGCTGCTTGATGAGCTTGTCGACGATGCCCACGATGGCGGCGTCGTCCAGCACGATGCGCTCGTCCACTTCGCGCTGCTTCATCGCGGCCATGAGCATGCGGATGGTGGACAGCCGCTCGGCCTCCTTCGCGCGCATGGCGGTCTTCATGTCTTCGGTGATGCGATCCTTGAGGCTCATCGTTTCAGCTCTTCAGAATGAAAGAAGCCCGCTGCGGCGTCCCGCGCGGGCTCGTGTCTTCAGGGGTGCGAAGCGCTCAGTAGAGCTTCTTCGGCAGCTGCATGCTGCGCACGCGCTTGAAGTGGCGCTTCACGGCCGCGGCCTTCTTGCGCTTGCGCTCGGCGGTGGGCTTCTCGTAGAACTCGCGGGCGCGCAGTTCCGTCAGCAGGCCGATTTTTTCGATGGTGCGCTTGAAGCGACGCAGGGCGACGTCGAAGGGCTCGTTCTCTTTGACGCGGATGGTGGTCATGTGTCTTGGGATCCCGAAGGGTTTGCTCGGTGCCTGCCGTGGCCGGGGTTCCGGAACCAGCACTGTAAAAAACGTCAGGTCAAGCCGCTGATCAGCTGTTCGCTAGCCAGCAAAGCCCGCGATTATAGGCAATTTCAGGCGGCCTGGCGAACGTCCGACCGCAGCGCTGCGCGGGCGCGCAGCACGTCGCCAACGAGCACGATGGCCGGGCTGCCCAGGCCGGCCGCGCGGGCGTCGGTGGCCAGGCGGGCGAGCGCGGTGACGCACAGGCGCTCTTCGGGTGTCCCGGCGCTTTGCACCACGGCCGCCGGTGTGCTGCCCGGCATCGTGGCCAGCAGCCCGGCCTGCAGTTCGGCCAGGTGGGCCATGCCCATGTAGATGACCAGCGTGAGGCCCTGCGCCGCGGCCGCGCCCAGCGTGGGCCAGTGCAGGCCGGCCGCACCGTCGCGGGCATGGCCGGTGACCAGCATGACGCCGTGCGCATGCTCGCGGTGCGTCCAGGGCACGCCCAGCGCGGTGGCCGCGGCCAGGCCCGAAGTGATGCCGTTGACGACTTCCACCTCCACGCCCTGCGCACGCAGCGTGGCCGCCTCTTCGCCACCGCGGCCGAAGGTGAAGGGGTCGCCCCCCTTCAGGCGCACCACCCGCTCACCAGCCAGTGCCTCGGCCACCATCAGACGTTCGATGAAGGCCTGCGGCGTGCTCTTGCAGCCGCCGCGCTTGCCCACGTGCACCACGCGCGGCGGCTTGCGACGGCCGCGCAACACGGTGTCGAGCACGGCTTCGGAGACCAGGTCGTCCACCAGCAGCACGGTGGCGCGGCGCGCCACGCGCAAGGCCCTGATCGTCAGCAGATCGGGGTCGCCGGGGCCGGCACCGACGAGCGCGCACCGCGGCCGCACCGCGCGCTTCATGCGCGCTTCTCCAGGGCGGGTGCGCGCGAGCGCAGGGCCGTCACGGCCGACACGATCAGCGCGGCCTGCCGCGCCACCGGCGGCGGCACCGGGCGCATGCCCGACAGCACTTCCTGCACGTAGACGGCCGTGCTGGCGGCATCGTTGGCGCGCGGCAGCAGCGGCAGTTCGGCCAGCACGCCTTCCTGCGCCGACAGCGAGCACTCGGGGCACAGCACGCCGGCCAGCCAGGTGTCGATGCGCGGCTGGCGGCGCGGGTCGGCCACGGGCTCGCCTTCCGTGCCGCGCAGCAGCATGGCGTCCACCGCGTCGCGCTGGGCCCAGGCCGACATCAGCGCGCCGAACTCCGGGTGCGTGTGGTTCACCAGGCGCAGCGTCGGCGCGCCGACCACCGGGCTCAGCATCTTGGCCACCGTGTGCCCGGGGCCGCGCAGGCCGATGCGCTGGCGCAGGTCGAGCAACTTCTGCAGCGGAGGGCAGAGCACGGCCGTGGGCACGAAGGCCGGCTTGCGTCGCGACCAGTCTTCGTCGATCTCGGCCACGCTGCCCACGGGCGTGATGCCCAGGTCGGCCAGGATCGCGGCGCTGGTGACGCGCGCCGGTTCGGCCAGTGGGCCGTGCACGATGACATCGAGCCCCTCGCGCGCCAGCCACATCGCCAGCAGCGGTGTCAGGTTGGGCAGCTTGCGCGAGCCGTTGTAGGACGGGATCAGCACCACCGGTCGCGTGGCAGGCACCTTCACGCAGCGCTCGTGCACCGCCTGCAGGAAGCCGGCGATTTCGTCCAGTGTCTCGCCCTTCATGCGCATGGCCATGAGGAAGGCGCCGGTCTCCAGTTCGCCGACCTGGCCGTCGAGCAGCAGGCCGAGGGCGTCCTGCGCCGCGGCGGCCGACAGCGCCCTGGCCCCCTCGGCGCCCCGGCCCACGTCCTTCAGATAAGCGGCGATGCTCATGAACCCCGGTCTCCTGGACACCACTTCGCAAGTTCCGGGCCGCGCCGCACTTCGCGAGTTAGGGATCAGGCCAGGACAGTGACACGGGTCACGAGCCGCTTCAACTCGGGGAGACACGAACCGCACTGTGTGCCGCAGCGCAGCCGGGCCTGCAGCGCAGCCAGCCGGAGCTCGGGCCCGCCATCCGTCACGGTGCCCAAGGTCTCCACGATGAGCGCTTCGCTGACGTCGAGGCAACTGCAGACCTGGCGCGAGCGCGGTGTGCCGGCGCGTGGTGGCGTGGCGCCTGCCGCCAGCATCTGGCGGGCGTAGGCCTGGGCCGGAAGTTCGTCGACCAGCAGCGGTGCGATCCAGTTCTCGGCCCGCGTGTCGCCGGCCAGCAGAAAGGCCTGCAGGCGCTGGTCGGTGTCCGACATCGAATGCAGCCGCAGGCTTCGCCGCTGGCCGCGCCGCTCGTCGCTGTAGTGCAGCGCCTGTGCACCCTGCAGTCCGAACAGCGACGCGATGCGCGCCACGGTCTCGGCATCGGCCGGCGCTGCCGCGGCGGCGCGGAACAGCACGCCATGGCGCTCGCGCCCGAAGGGCACGCAGACGGCGTAGGCGAAGTGTTCGTGGAAGGTCCGCAGTTCGCGACGCAGCGCGATGGCGCCGGCCTCGTCGTCGCACCAGCCCAGTGCCACCAGGCGCCAGGGCAAGCCGGCAGGTTCGATGCGCACGGCGGCATGTTTCAACTCGGGCTGCCGCGACTGCGGGCAGACCGTGGGCGAGGTGAGGCGGTTCACGCCGCCGCGCACGAACTCTTCGCCCCAGTGCATGGCCACGAAGGCCTGTGCCGGTGCCACGCTGTCGCTGCCGCGCGCGGGCAGCACCAGCGCGCCGCGCCGCGACTGCACGTGCACGAGATCGCCTTCGGCCAGGCCCAGGCGCACCAGGTCCTGCGGGTGCAGATCGAGCGTCGGCTCGGGCGCATGGCCGAACAGGCGGCCCAGCGTGCCGGTGCGGCTCATGCCGTGCCACTGGTCGCGCAGCCGGCCGGTGTTCAGCGCGAAGGGGAAGCGTGCATCGCGCGGTTCGGCCACGGGCCTGAAGGGCAGGTCGGCAAAGCGCGCGCGGCCATCGGGCGTGGCGAAGCGCCCGTCGGCGTAGAGGCGCTCGGTGCCTGTCACCGCGCCTTCCGGGCACGGCCAGCATTGCGCGCCTTCGTCCAGGCGGGCCCAGTCCAGGCCGGTGATGTCGAGGTCACGGCCGCGCGTGCTCTCGCGGTGCTCGTTCCAGATGGCTTCGGGGCCGTCGTAGCGAAAGAGCGTCGGCTGCCCGGGTCGCAGCCGCGCTTCCAGCCGCCGCGCGAAGTCCACCGCGATCGCCCAGTCGGCCCGCGCCTGCCCGGGTGGCGGCACGGCGGCGCGCACGCGGCTGATGCGGCGCTCGCTGTTGGTGACCGTGCCGTCCTTCTCGCCCCAGGCGCTGGCGGGCAGCAGCAGGTGCGCGTGGCGCGCCGTGGCCGTGCCTTCGAAGGCCTCCTGCAGCACCACGAACTCGGCGCGCTCCAGGGCGCGCTGCACCGTGGCCTGGTCGGGCAGGCTCTGGGCGGGGTTGGTGCAGGCGATCCACAGCGCCTTGATCTCGCCGTCGGCGGCCGCCTGGAACATCTCCACCGCCGTCTTGCCGGGCCGGGCCGGCACCTCGTCGACGCCCCACAGCCGGGCCACTTCGGCGCGATCTGCGGGTTGCGCCAGGTCGCGGTGTGCCGACAGCAGGTTGGCCATGCCGCCGACCTCGCGTCCGCCCATGGCGTTGGGCTGGCCGGTCAGCGAGAACGGGCCCGCGCCCGGACGGCCGATCTGGCCCGTGGCCAGGTGCAGGTTGATCAGCGCGGCATTCTTGGCCGTGCCGCTGCTGCTCTGGTTCAGGCCCTGGCAGTACAGGCTCAGCGTCGCGGGCCCGCGCCCGAACCAGCGCGCCGCGGTGACGATGTCCTCTTCCTTCAGCCCGGTGATGCGCGCCGTCTCCCGTGGCGTGCACTCGCGCACACGGTCGCGCAGGGCGTTGAAGCCGCGCGTGTGTTCGGCGACGTAGCGCTGGTCCACCAGGCCTTCCCACAGCATCACGTGCAGCAGGCCGTGGAACAGGGCCACGTCGGTGCCGGGCAGCAGCGGCAGGTGCAGGTCGGCTTCGGCAGCGGTCTCGGTGCGGCGCGGATCGACGACGATGACCTTCATGCCCGGCCGGGCCCGGCGCGCGGCTTCGATGCGACGGTACAGCACCGGGTGGGCCCAGGCCGTGTTGCTGCCGGCGATGAACAGCACATCGGCATGGTTCACGTCGTCGTAGCAGGCCGGCGGTGCGTCGGCCCCCAGCGTGAGCTTGTAGCCTGCCACGGCGCTGCTCATGCACAGGCGCGAGTTGGTGTCGATGTTGTTGGTGCCCAGCAGGC
>CAZBUU010000201.1:0-8295 GCA_964495125.1 uncultured Rubrivivax sp. | reverse complement strand
TGGGCGCGCTCTTCACCGCGCACCACCTGGGCTGCAAGGCCATCATCGCGCTCACCGAAAGCGGCAGCACCGCGCTGTGGATGAGCCGGCACAGCATCAAGGTGCCGATCTACGGCCTCACCTCCTCGGTCAATTCGCAGCGCCGCATGACCCTGTTCCGCAACGTGCGCCCGCTGCTGATGCCCAAGCTGACCGACCGCGACGAAGCCTTGGCCAAGGCCGAGGCGCTGCTGGTGGAGCGTGGCGTGCTCAAGCCGGGTGACACCTACGCCATCACCTGCGGCGAGCCCATGGGCCACCCGGGCGGCACGAACATGCTCAAGGTCTGCCAGGTCGGATGACACCAGGGCAGGCTCCTTCCCGCAGGGAAGTGCCGGCCACGAATTCAGGTGTCCGCCACGCCCGCGACCGGCTGCGTGCCTGGCTTGCCGGTGCGGGCCTCCAGGTCCAAGAAGGTCCCTGCGTAGGAGGCATCGCCGGATGCCTGGGTGCCGACGGCCAGCCCGCTTTCGTCTACGGGGAGATCACGGGCTACTGGTTGAGCTGGGCCGCCCGCTACGCGCCCGACGCCCGGCGCATGACCGCCGCCACCGCCTTCATCGCCGAGCACTGGGGCGGGAGCCGCCCCGCACCGACGCGTCACGGGGCCCCGGACGACTGGCGCAACGGGGCCTTCTTCAGCTTCGATCTGGCGATGATGTTGCGCGGCGTGGCGGACGCTGCGCCGGTGGTGGGTGTGGCACCGGCGCGGCGCGCCGCGGTGCACCTGGTCGCGTGGCTCGAGCGCCTCGTGGACGAGAACGGCAGCCTGCGGTCGCACTGCGCGATTTCGGGGTCTGCGCTGCCGCAGCGATGGTCGACGCGACCGGGCCCCTACCAGGCCAAGACGGCGGCGGCCTTGCTGGCCGTGCCGGCCGATTGGCTCTCCGCGCGCGTCGCGCTCGCCGCCCGGCGAACCCTGGCCACCTGGTCGGGGCGCGCCGATGAGCATGCCGAGCTTCACGCCCGCTGCTATGCGCTCGAAGGCGATGGCATGGCCGGTCGGCCGTCGGATGTCGGCGGTCTGATGCGCCAGCTTCGGCAGGACGGCAGCCTGCCCGAACACGCTGGCGTCGACGGCGGTGCGACTCGCGGCGATGTCCAGGCGCAGGCGCTCCGGCTGCTGTGCCTGCAGCCGGAGCTCAGAATGCAGCCCATGGAAGCGATGGCCAGCGTGCTTGTGCGTCATGTCCGGGATGACGGTTCGGTGTCCTTCCGCGTCGGAGAAGCTGCGGCGAACGTCTGGTGCGCCTTGTTCGCGCACCAGGCGCTCGACTGGTTCTGCGCGTGCCAGGGCGACCCGGCGGCACGCCGGCCGGCGGCCGCTGAACTGGTGTGATGCGGGCCCTGCCGCTGCTGATGCGCTGGCGCTCCAGGCGCGACGCTCCGGCGCCCGTGCCCTTTGCGCCCCGGCCTCGATCGCTGTGGATCGAGCTCACGTCCAAGTGCCCCTTCGACTGTGTGTTCTGCTCGCGCAGCCTGCGCCGTGGCGCCGGTCTGCACATGGACATGGCCCTGTACCGACGGCTGATCGGCGAACTGGATGCGCCCGAGATCATCCGGCTGAACTACTCTGGCGAGTCGACCCACCATCCGCACATCATCGAAGCCATCCGGCTCGCGGCCGCGACCGGCGCCGCCACGGAGTTGGTGACGGCCCTGGGTTCATTGCCGGACCGCCTGGTGGAGCCCTTGGCGACCAGTGGCCTCGGCCGCCTGACCGTGTCGCTGCACACCCTCGACCCGGCCCAGTACGAGCGTCTGTATGGCTACAGCTCGGTCCAGGACGTGCGCCGCAAGGTCGACGCGCTGCTGGCCGCGCGCGAACGTGCCGGCAGGGCGACGCCGTTGCTGGACTTCGCCGTCGTCGCGATGCGGCGCAACCTGTCCCAACTGCGGCCCTTGGCCGCCTACGCCGAGGCCGTGGGCGCGTCGGGCCTGGCCATCCACCCCGTGATCCGCCGCGACGCCATCCCCGAGCGATTCGAGGAGGAACTCGAAGGCGAGCGGCTTCGACCCGATTTCCTCGAGGCACTGGCGCTGGAGCTTGCGGAGCTGCGCCGCTGCCATCCGGACCTGGCGCTGTCGGTGTCGACGCCCGAGCTGGCGCCGTCGGCCGCCGCGCCGGGCGAGCGACCGGCCGCATGCCCGGGGCCTCTGCCGCCCGGCGCCCGCATCCACAGCTGTGAGCAGAACCCGTGGGACACCCTGCACGTGCTGGCCGACGGGAGCGTCGTGACCTGCGAGGTGCGTGACCGCATCGCCCTCGGACGCGTCTCGGCTGATGCGGCCGGGCCGGGGCTGATCGACATCTGGACCGGCGCCGCCTATGCCGAGTTTCGCGACCGCTTCCGGGCCGGCGACGTCGCCGAGTGCCGCGCGTGCCCCTACAAGTCGGCCTTCGTGCCCGGGCCGCCGGCGGCGGGCATCGATGCCGCCGACGGGGCGCATGCCCATCTGCTGCACGGCTGGCACGGCCCGGACGGCTCGGGCCTGCTGTGGGCGAAGCGTTCGGCGGCGCTGGTGCTGGCGCGTGACGCCGGCGCGAAGCGCTTGCACCTGGCGGGCCTGCTGCCGGCCGGGGTGCGGCGCGTTTGCTTGAGCCTGGACGGCCGGCCCCTCGAAGATCTCGTGGCCGACGGCGAGCAGGCCACCTGGGTCGCCGTGGATCTGTCCTTGCCGGCCGGCCGTGCAGGGATGAGCTCGCTGTCGCTCACCGCCGACCGCGCGGTGGTGCCGGCCCGGGAAGGCACGGGCACCGACCTGCGTGAACTCGGGTTCGGGCTCCAGCGCGCCGCCCTGGACTGAACGATGGGCGGTCGGCGGCTGCCCCTGTGGCTGGAACCTCCTGTGCGGGCCACGCGATCGAAGTGGCTGCGGCTCGCTGTCGCCTGGGGTGACCTCCGCCGTCGCCGTCGCCGCGCGCCCGTGCTTCGCGCCGCCTGGCGGCCGGGCGTGAGCGTGGTGATCCCCGAGTGCGGGACGCCCGACCTGCTGGGTCGCGCTCTCGATCACCTGGGGCCTGCGCTGGCCGGCATCACGGAGCCCACCGAAATCATCGTCGTCGTCAACGGCGCGCCTCAGGCGGTTTACGCGCCGCTGCAACAGCGCCACCCGCAGGTGCACTGGCAGTTCCATGTTCCGGCGCTGGGTTTCGGCGGGGCGCTGGCCGAGGGCCTGGCCGCCGTGCGCTTCGGCGCGGTCTACCTGCACAACAGCGACATGGCGATCGAGCCCGACGCGCTGGCGCTGCTGCTGCCCTGGCGCCAGCCGCAGGTGTTCGCGGTGGCTTCGCAGATCTTCTTCGACGACCCGTCCAAGCGGCGCGAGGAAACCGGCTGGGGCGATCTGCGCTTCGAGTCGGACCGTGCCTGCCTATTCGACCGCACGCCGGAAGCTGGCTTTCAGGTGCGCGGCGCCCTGTACGCCGGCGGTGGCTCCTCGCTGTTCGACACCGCGCTGCTGCGTCGATTCGCCGCGATGACGCAGGCCTACGCCCCGTTCTACTGGGAGGACGCCGACTGGGGCCTGCAGGCGTGGCGCCATGGTCTGGAGGTGCTGTTCAACCCGGCCTCGGTGGCGTGGCACCGTCACCGGGCCACGATCTCGCGCGACTACGGCGCTGCGGAGATCGAACGCATCGTGTCCCGCAACCGGCTGCTGTTCGAGCTGAGGAACCTGCACGAGTTGCGGCCTGCCTGGCAGGCGCTGCGCGAGGCCGCGTGGCCGACCGTCAAGGACCTCTCCCGCCCTTTCCGGTTGGGCGAGATCGTCCGGCAACGGGCGGCACATCCGCCCTTCGCCACCATCGACATCGAACAGACGAGCCGCCATGTCTACGCCCGGCCCGCAGCCTCGGACCCGAGGCCGCTGGTCCTGGTGGTGTCGCCGTACCGCGTGCTGCCGCCTCGCCACGGCAGCGCCTGGCGGACCTGGCGCCTGTGCGAGGCCCTGGCCGCGCGCTGGCGCTTCATGCTGCTGAGCGACGAGGCCCACGGGCACGACGCTTCGAGCTGGGAGCGCATGGGGCCCTTCGACAGCGTGCACCTGGTCGGGGGCCGGAAGGAGGGGCCGCAGGACCGGGTGTCCCGGATCGGCTCTCATTCGCATGCCGCACTGCAGGCCGAGCTGGACCGGCTGGTCGCCGTGCACCGGCCCGCCATCGTTCAGGTGGAACATGTCGAGCTGAGCGCCCTGAAGGTGCCTGCCGGCACGCCGGCGCTGCTGGTGGCCCACGACGTGCTGATCGGGACCGGCGGCCAGGAAGCTGCCGATCGTTTCGAGCGCGATCGCCTGGCGGCCTTCGATGCCGTCGTGGTCTGCTCCAGGGAAGACGCCGATCTGCTGAGGCCCCTGCGTGCCGCCGTGGTGCCCAATGGCGCCCTGGTCCGTGCGCCGTGCGAAGGGGATGGCGCGGGCCGCGCCTCACTGCTCTTCGCGGGGCCGTTCCGCTATGCACCCAACCGGCAAGGGTTGCAACGCTTCCTGGAGCAGGTCTTCCCTGCATTGCGGGCCCGGTTCCCCGAACTGAACCTGGTCGTCCTGGCGGGCGATGGCGGCAGGGACTTGGTCGCAGAGGATCCGTGGTTCCGGCAGGCGGGCGTCGTGATCGAGGAAGGGGTGGACGATGTCGGCCCGTGGCTGGCTCGCTGCGCGCTGACCATCAACCCGCTGCAGGGTACGCGAGGCTCCAGCCTCAAGCTGGCCGAGTCGTTGGCGGCCGGACGGGTGTGTGTCAGCACCGCCGATGGCGCGCGGGGCTTCGTCGATGCCGAACTGCCCGGGCTGCTGATCGCCGCGGACATCCCGGGCATGCTCGAGCCCTTGACGCGGATGCTGGCCGACGAGCCCGCCCGGCTGCGCCTGGAGCAGGCGCTGGTCGCCTGCGCCGGCAGCTTCGCCTGGAGCCATTCGGCGCTGACTCAGGAGCGTGTCTACGAACAGCTGCAGTCGCTGGCGGCGCGGCGGCCATGACTTCCGACCACTACGATCTCACGGCCGAGCTCTACGACGGGGACATGGGTCTGAACGCGCCCGAACGGAGCGTCGATTGGTACCTTGCTGAAGCCTCGCACGCCGTGGCCGCCCTGGCCGGGCCGGTGCTTGAGCTGGGCTGCGGGACCGGCCGGGTCACGTTGCCGCTGGCTGCCGCGGGCCTGGATGTTGTGGGCGTCGATCGATCGCTGCCGATGCTCGCGGTGCTGTCCCGCAAGCTGGCGATGGGAGGCCTTCGTGGGGCCGTCTGGCCCGTGGTGATGGACATGGCGCGCCTGGGATTGCGCGGCCGCTTTGCCACCGTGCTGTGTCCCTACTCGGCCTTTGGCTACCTGGTCGACGATGGGCTTCGCGGACGGATGCTGCAGGGGGTGCGCACGCTGCTGGCCGACGGCGGCCCCCTGCTCCTGGACGCCTTCGTCCCCGACCCGGAGCTGGAGGCGCGGGCGCTGTCGGGCGAGGTGACCGACTACCAGCGCGAGCTGCCCCCTGGACTCTGGGCGCCTGCCGCGTCGCTGGTCCGGTCCAAGCGCCTGTTCCTGGATCCTCGGCCGGGCGTTCGCCGGGTGCGCCGGCGCTATCGCTTTCTGGACGCCGGCGGCCGCCTGGTGCGGGAGCTGCAGACGGACAGCGTGCAGCGGGTCTACGGGCCGGGCGAGCTGGCCTCGGTGCTCGAAGCAGCGGGATTCACCGTCGGCGCCACCTGTCCGGACTTCGATGCGGGACAGTTGTCCTCGGCGAGTGCTCGGACGGTGGCGTTGGTGGCCCGGCGACGGTGATGATGAAGCGCTGCATCGCCATCGTGCTCGGCACGCGCCCCGAGGCCATCAAGCTGCTGCCCGTCATCGAGCGGCTGAGCTCAGCCTCCTGGTGTCGGCTCGAGCTGGTGGCCAGTGGGCAACAGGGCCCGTTGCTGCGCCAGGCCCTGGCGGCAACGGCGTGGCGCGACCTGGACATCCCGGCTGTGCCCCCTCATGCACCCGACGCCACGTCCCGGCTGGGGCTGCTGGCGGATCAGTTGCGCCCGCGCCTGGCGTCGCTTCGGCCCGACGTGGTCGTGGTGCATGGTGACACGGCCACCGCGATGGCCGGTGCCCAGGTCGCGCAGGCCCTGGGGCTGCGCATCGCCCATGTCGAGGCCGGCCTGCGCACCTACGACCTGGCACATCCCTATCCGGAAGAGGCCTACCGGCAGGCCATCGCGCGGCTGGGCTGGCTCCACTTCGCGCCGACGCAGGCGTCCGCGGACAACCTGGTCCGGGAAGGGGTTCCGGCCGGGCAGGTGGTGGTGACGGGCAACACGATCGTCGATACCCTGCTGCGCGACGGCCTCC
This sequence comes from uncultured Rubrivivax sp., assembly GCA_964495125.1. Lineage (GTDB taxonomy): Bacteria > Pseudomonadota > Gammaproteobacteria > Burkholderiales > Burkholderiaceae_C > Rubrivivax. The sequence goes on along the minus strand of CAZBUU010000201.1, from coordinate 1,927 downwards.
CGGCCGACGCTGCCTTCCGCGGCGACGGCGCGTGCCAGCTGGCCATCGTCACGCTCCACCGCCAGGAACTCGAGCCGCAGCTCGGTGGCGTTGTGGAAGGTCTGCTCGGCGCGCTGTCCGACCATGCCGACCTGCAGCTGCGCATCCCGACGCATCCGAACCTGGCCGTCACGCGCAGCCTGCAGCGCGCGCTGGCCGGCCAGGAGCGGGTGCACTGGTTCGAGCCTCTGCCTCATGCGGGCTTCCTCGCGTTGCTCCGACGCGCGGATGTGGTCATCACCGATTCAGGCGGCGTGCAGGAGGAAGCGTCCGTTCTCGGCATCCCGATGGTGGTGGTGCGCAAGGCGACGGAGCGGCCGGAGGTGATGGCCGGCGGGCGCGCGCGCCTGACGGGATTCGACGCCCAGGCCTTGCGAGGCGCGGTCACCTGGGCCCTGCAGCTGGGACCTTTCCAGGGGATGTCTGGCTGGCTGGGAGATGGTCAGGCAGCGGTGCGAATCGCACAGACACTGAGCCAGGCCCTGGCTCTGTCGGACCCCGAGCCACAGGCGGCAGCGGGAAGATCCCGGAGCTGATCAGCGGGGCTCGCGTACGCTCTGGATCATGCGCGCGACATTGGGCTGCACGCCCACCGGCCGCAGTTCGACCGCCGAGTGGCGGCGTTGGAACACCCGGAACAGCTCGTCGGCAAAGCCGTGGCCGATGTCGGTCACGCCGTCGAAGTCGAGCTCGACACAGCGGAAGTCGCCCAGCCGCGCGGCCACGCGCTGCGCGTCGGCGCGCGAGGCCAGCGCCTGGCCTTCGGCCAGCAGATGCAGCGGCACGCGGGTGCGCTCGAAGGCATAGCCGGTCTGGTCCAGGCTGTGTTCGCGCAGCACGGCGTCCAGCGTGCGCGACGTGTCCAGCGCGATGGCCAGGTAGATGCTGGTGCCCGGCCGTGCCGCCACCGGGCCGGCTTTGCCGGGGCGCCAGCCGCGGCTGTCCCAGGCGCGGCTCTGGAAGCTCGCCTGGTTGGCATGCAGGTCGAAGACATCGGCAAGCCGGCTGGTGAAGAACAGGCCGTGGCCGCTGTGGCCTTCGGGCGAGGAGCTGAGCTTGCCCTTGGCCAGCTCCATCATGGCAAGTCTTGGGTCGTCGATGGCGAAGCTGCGCTCGATGCGGTTGAAGAGGCCGCAACCGTCGTCCGACACCAGCAGCTGCAACTGCAGCGGTGTCTGGCGCATGGACACGGTGACCTGCGTGCCGCCGCTGTGCTCGATGGCGTTGTTGAGCAGCTCCGTGAAGGCGTGCTGGGCCATGCGGTGCACGGAAGCTGGCAGCGCGAAGCAGGGTGCGAACTCCAGCCGCCAGGGCAGGTCTTCCCGCAGGCCGTCCAGCGGATAGCGCCTGACCACCTGGCGCAGCGCGCCCGGACGGTGCAGCGGGTGGCGCGGCGTGCCGAGCGACTCCAGCCACTGCGTGGCTTGCAGTTGCCGCAGCACATGGCCGGCGCGGCGGCGGCTGATGGACAGCCGCTGCATCAGGTGTTGCGGCAGCGCGTCGCCATGCTTCAAGGCGGCTTCGGTGATCCATTGCGTCAGCGGGGCGAGGTCGATGCGGGCCATGGGTGGGACTGCTTTCCGGGCCGGCACTGGGACAGGGCGGCCATGCTGCGCAGTGTGAGGGCGGTGCCCCCACGACCTGAGCGCGAAAAGCGCCACGTTCCCTCCCCAGTTCCTGCCCGCGGCCGGCTGCGTTCCCCGTCGGGGCTTGGCGTTTTCCCGAGGGGCGAGGCCTAGAATCGGTGGCAGTTTCAGGCCAGTTACATCCCCCCTCTCGGAGACTCCCATGCCCCTCGTGTCCATGCGCCAGCTGCTCGACCACGCCGCCGAGAACGGCTACGGCATCCCGGCCTTCAACGTCAACAACCTCGAGCAGGTGCAGGCCG
>CAZBUU010000200.1:0-8329 GCA_964495125.1 uncultured Rubrivivax sp. | reverse complement strand
GCCGGAGGCACGGGTGCCGCCTCGGGGGCCTTGGCGACATGCAGGAACTGCACCCGCGGCGGCTGCACGGGGGCCAGCGTCAGCGTGATGTCCAGCCGGCCGCGTTCGCAGTCCAGCGCCTGCACGCCGCGCAGCGGGTTCTCGGGCTTCAGCAGGCCGGGCTTGCAGGCGCCCAGGTCCTTGCGCAGGGCCGCGATGGCGTCGCGGCGCGCCGGCAGGGCTTCGTCCAGGAACAGGTTGTCGGCGGCCAGGGCCTGGGCCTTTTCGTCGCTCCAGGCCTCAACCAGCGCCGCGGCATCGCCGGCCAGCCGCAGCAGGGCCGGGGCCGGCCGGGCGACGCGCGGCTTGAGGGCGCCGGTCTCCTTCAGGGCCTCCACCGCCCGGCGCGTCAGCCCGCCGGCACCGCCGTAGGTGCGGCTGGTGAGCACGACCACGCCCACGCCGTGGTCCGGCAGCCAGCGCATGTGCGAGCCGAAGCCGGGCAGGCCGCCGGCATGGCCCAGGTCGCGGCCCCAGGCGCAGTGCTCGTTGGCGCTGAGGCCGAAGCCGTAGGAACTGGCGACCCCGGTCACCGGTGCGCCGGGCAGGCGGCGGTAGAGACCGAGTTCCGGAAAGCCCAGGCCGGCCTGCATCTCGCGCAGCGTGCGGCGCGACACCGGGCCGGCTTCGCGACCGTCGCGCGGCGGCCAGGCCGAGAGCATGAAGGCCATGAAACGCCCGATGTCGCCGGCGCTGCTGATGAGCCCGCCCATCGCGCCGCCGGCACCGTCTTCGAGCATCGGCTCCAGCTGCCAGGTTTCGCCCGTGCGCCGATAGCCCAGCGCCAGCCGGCCCGCCGGCACCTCGGACGGTGCCCAGTGCGTCTGCACCATGCCCAAGGGCTTGAGGATCTGCTCACGGATGTAGGCCTGGTAAGGCCGGCCCGACACGCGCGTGACCACGCGGCCCAGGATCATGAAGCCGAGGTTGGAGTATTCGAAAACACTGCCCGGCACGCTGGCCAGCGGCGGTGCGCTCTTCAGCCAGGCGCTGAACTGCGCCGGCGTCAGCGCCAGCTGGCGGTCGCCCTGCGGGTTGTCCTCGGGCAGGCCGCCGGCGTGGGCCAACAGCTGGCGCAGCGTGATGGGGCCGGCGTCGGTGGTCGGGCGCGGCCAGCGGCGCAGTTCGGGCACGTACTTCGCCACCGGGTCGTCCAAGCGCAGCTTGCCGGCGTCGCGCAGCTTGAGGATGGCCAGCGCGGTGAAGCTCTTGCTCATGGACGCGATGCGGAACTCGTTGTCGGGCGCCGCCGGCGCACCGGCCGCCACGTCGCGCAGGCCGAAGGCGCGCTGGTGCACCAGCTCGCCGTCGATCACCAGCGCCCAGCTCACGGCCGGATAGCCGGGCTGCTGTTGCAACGCCGCTTCCATCAGTGCGTCGATGCGCGGCACGGCCTGCAGCAGCTTGTCGCGGCGCTGGGGGTCTTCGAAGGCGGCGGGGGGCAGGTCGGCGCCGGCGCGTGCCAGGCCGGCGGTGGCAACCAGCACGGCACCCAGCAGGGGCAGACAGGGGATTCGCATCGCGGCGCGGCTCCGGGCACGTGGGGGAAGCGATCGTACGGCCGGGGCTGGTCACCGCCGCCGAAGCGACCCAGAATCCGCGCCCATGTTCACCCGCCCTTCCCGGGTCCTTGTCGTCGGTGCCACGGGCGCGCTGGGCCGGCCCGTGGTTCGCGAACTGCTCGAACGCGGCGTGGCCGTGCGCGGTCTCAGCCGGCACCCCGAGCGCGGCGCCGATCTCGCCGCGCTGGGCGCGGAGATGGTGGCCGGCGACCTGACCGACGCCGCCTCGCTGCAGCGCGCGCTGGCCGGCTGCACGCAGGTGCTGGCCTGCGCGCACGGCCTGCTGGGCCGCGGCCACTGGGCTTCGGAAGCGGTGGACGACGCCGGCCACCGTCGCCTCATCGACGCCGCCCGCGCCGCCGGCGTGCAGCGCTTCGTCTACACCTCGGCCTTCGGCGCGTCGGCCACGCACCCGGTGGACTTCTTCCGCACCAAGCACGCCATCGAACAGCACGTGGCCGCCAGCGGGCTGGACGCCGTGGTGCTGCGGCCCACGGCCTTCATGGAGCACCACGTGCACCAGTTCAACGGCCAGGGCGTGCTGGCCAGCGGCCGTGCCAGGCTGGTGGGCGAAGGCGGCAAGCCGCGCAACTTCGTCGCCGCCGGCGACGTCGCCCGGCTCGCCGTGCGCGCCCTGCTCGAAGACCCGCCGCCTTTCCGCACGCTGGACATCGGCGGCCCCGACCACGCCAGCAACGCCGAGGTGGCCGCGATGTACGCGCGCGAAGCGGGCCTGGCGCTGCGCGTCTCGCGGCTGCCGCTGGGCGTGGCCCGCGTGATGGGCGCCATCGCCGGCCCGCTGCACCCGGGCGTGGCCCGCCTGCTGCGCCTGTTGACGCTGCCCGACGACGCCTTCGACGAGCACTTCCACGGCGCTGCCGCGCTGGAGCGCGAGCAGGGCCTGCGCCTGACACGGCTGCAGGACTTCATCGCCGAACGCGTGCGCGAGTCCCGCACCGGCGCCTGATCGCCCGGGGCGCATACTCGGCGCCTTCCCTCCCCCCGCTGCCGCGTTGCCGGCGGCACCCGCGATGCCCGGCTACCTCGTCAAGCAGGAACGCATCGCGGTGGCGGGTGCACCCGATCTGCTCATCCGTTCGCTGCTGGACCGCCAGCAGTTCAGCGACCCCCAGGGTGCGGCCGAGCGCGCCGGCATCGGCTCGGCCGAGTGGCCGCTGTTCGGCCTGCCCTGGCCTTCGGGCGTGCAGCTGGCGGCGCGGCTGGCGCGGCACGAACTCCAGCCGGGCGAGCGCATCCTGGAGATGGGCTGCGGCCTGGCCCTGGCCAGCCTGGTGGCCCACCGGCGCGGTGCCGACGTGACCGCCAGCGACAAGCACCCGCTGACGGCCCACTTCCTGGAACACAACCTGCGCTTGAACGCCCTGGCCCCCATGGCCTACCGCAACGGCGAATGGGCGCTGCCCAGCGTGGGCGCGCCGCTGGCACTGGGCACGGTGCGCGGGCGCTTCGACCTGCTGATCGGCAGCGACCTGCTCTACGAGCGCGGCTCGGGCCCGCTGCTGGCTGGCTTCATCGGCCGCCATGCGAAGCCCGAGGCCGAGGTGTGGATCGTCGACCCCGATCGCGGCAACCGCTCGCCCTTCCACCGTGCCATGCACGCCCTGGGCTTCCAGCTGCAGGAGGAGCGGCTGGACCGCACCGCCACCGCGCTGCTGCCGGGCTACAAGGGCCGCCTGCTCAGCTACCGGCGCTGAAGCGGTAGGCCACGATCACGGCGGCTGTCAGCAGGCACATCAGCGCATTCAGGGCGTTGATGAAAGCCACGCGGTCGACGTGCCGGCCGTGGTTCTCGTACACCCACATCGCCATGGTGATGTTGGCGCCAGCCAGCGTCAGCCAAGTGAGCAGCGAGTGCTGGTCGGAGCGGCCGCTTTCCACGATGGCGAAGATGTTGGGCAGGTAGGCCAGCGTTCGCAGGCTGTTGAAGAAGGTGAAGGCCAGCGCCAGCGCGCGCAGGTAGTTCACGCGGGCGGCGTTGGGCGCCGGGGTGGTCGTCGTCAGGGTGGGCGGCATGGGGTGACCTCGAGGGCGGCGGTGGCGCCTGACATACGGATTCCCCTGCGGCAAGCGGACATCGGCCCCGCGATGTCCGCCTTCCGGGTGAAGATCCGTATCTGCATCGAAGCCCTTCCCGAGGAGCGATGAAGCCGCTGCAGCCCCTGTCCGAGCGCTGGCCCGAGATCGACGCCCTGCTCGACGAAGCCCTGGCGTTGCCGGCCGAGGCCCGGCCGGCCTGGCTGGCAGCGCTGGACGGCGAACACGCACCCTTGCGCGACACGCTGGCGCAGCTGCTGCAGGCGCAGGCGGCATCGGAACGGGGGAACTTCCTCGGTGCGCTGCCGCACGTGGCGCTGGCCGGCGCGGCCGCCGACGAACCGGCCGCCGGCGAGCGCATCGGCCCCTACCGGCTGCTGCAGCCCCTGGGCCGCGGCGGCATGGGCCTGGTGTGGCGGGCCGAACGCGCCGACGGCCAGTTCCAGCGCGAGGTGGCGCTGAAGCTCCCGCGCCTGGCCTGGGGCGGGGCCGTGGCCGAGCGCCTGGCGCGCGAGCGCGACATCCTGGCCACGCTGGACCACCCAAACATCGCGCGCCTGCTGGACGCCGGCATCGACGAGCAGGGCCGCCCCTACCTGGCACTGGAATGCGTGCAGGGCCAGCCCATCGACGACTTCTGCAGCGCACGCGAACTCGGCCTGCGCGAGCGGCTGGCCCTGCTGCTGCAGGTGGCGGCGGCGGTCTCGCACGCGCACGCCCGGCTGGTGGTGCACCGCGACCTCAAGCCCGGCAACATCCTCGTCACCGCGGAGGGCCAGGCGCGGCTGCTGGACTTCGGCATCGCCAAGCTGCTGGAGGGCGATCGCACACAGGAAACGGCGCTGACCCGGCTGTCCGGCGCGGCGCTGACGCTGGACTACGCCAGCCCGGAACAGATCCGCGGCGAGCCGCTGTCCACGGCCAGCGACGTCTACAGCCTGGCCGTGGTGGCCTACGAACTGCTGAGCGGCGCGAGGCCCTACCGCCTGAAGCGCGGCAGCGCCGCCGAACTGGAAGAGGCCATCGCTGGCGCCGACGTGCCGCTGGCCAGCAGCGTGGCCACCGACCCCGCGCGGCGCCAGGCGCTGCGCGGCGACCTGGACGCCATCCTCAACCGCGCGCTGAAGAAGGAGGTGGCCGAACGCACCGCCAGCGCCGACGCCTTCGCACAGGACATCGAACGCCACCTGCGCGGGGAGCCCGTGCTGGCGCGGCCCGACAGCCGCCGCTACCGGCTGGCCAAGTTCGTTCGCCGCCATCGCGTGGGCGTGGCGATGACCGGCGCCTTGACACTGGCCGTGGCCGCCGGCAGCGGCGTGGCCGTGTGGCAGGCCCTGGTGGCGCGCGAGGAAGCGGCGCGCGCCAGCGCCGAGGTCACGCGCCAGGAGGCCGTGCGCAACCTCTACATCGACGCCATGACGCGGCTCGCGGTGCTGGCCCGCGACGAACCGGCCACGATGGCCCGGCCCGGCGCGGTGACGCGCGTGCTGCGCGAGGAACTGCAAGGCTACGAGCAGCGCTACAAGGCACTGCCCGGCGCGCTGCAGGCGCAGCTGGAAGCCGTGGCGCTGCAACTCAACTACGCCAACGACTTCGAAGGCTCGCTGGCCGTGGGCGAGCGCTACCTGGCGCACCTCAAGCAACACGGCGCCGAGCCGGCACTGGTGATCAACGCGCACAGCCTGCTGGGCCGCACGCTGTTCCAGTTGCAGCGGCAGGACGACAGCCTGGCCATGCGCCGTGCCGGCGTGGCCTGGGCCCCGCAGGCCACCGACGCGCGCACGACGCGCGTGCGGCTGCGCCTGAGCCTGGACCTGGGCAACCAGCTGTCGGCGCGTGGCCAGCGGGCCGAGGCCGAGGCCGTGCTGACACGCGCCGTGGCGCTGACGACCGAGCGCTTTCCGAATGCGCTGGTGCACGCCGAGGCGCTGCGCACCCTGGCCGGCTTCCACAACGCTTTCGACGACCAGCAGGCCCTGGCCTACGCACGCCAGGCCCATGCCACGATGCAGGCCGTGGGCGTGGGGGGCGACGACGACGTCGAGAACGATCTCTTCGTGTTGAGCGGTGCGCTGATGGCCGCCGGTCGCCCTGACGAGGCCGTGCCGGTGCTGCGCCAGAACCTGGCCCTGAACGTCAAGCTTTACGGCCAGGCCGAACGCAATACCGTGCGTGCCACGGGCCGCCTTGCCGCCGCGCTGGCCCGTGCCGGCGAGCCCGAAGCCGCGCGCACGCTGCTGCAGGAGGCCCTGGCGCTGCAGCCCGCCACGGCCGCCGCCAACCGGCTGACGCTGCACGCGCGCCTGCTGGAAGAGGCCTGGCTGCGGGGCGACGTCGAAGCCGCGCTCAACCACCTGGCCGCCGAGCCCGGCGCCCACTTGCGCCTGCTGGCGCGCCGCGGCGCCGATCTCTTCCTGTCGCAGGAGGCACGGCTGCTGGTCCTGGCGGGGCGGCCGCGCGAGGCCCTGGCACGCGCAGAACTTCTGCACGGCGGCTGGCGCGACCGCGGCCTGCCGTCGGCCGCCTGGCTGCGCATCCTGGAGACCTGGGCCATGGCGCAGCTGGCGGCCGGCGACGTGGCGCCGGCGCGCGTCACGGCCGAGAGCCTGCTCACCATGCTGGACGCCGAGAAGGCGCGCAGCGGCTGGGCCTGGCGCTGCGCGAACGAGTGGGCTGCGCTGGCGGCCGCACGCGCCGGTGACGCCGCCATGGCCGCGCAGCGCCTGGCCCGCGCCGAGGCGGTGACGGCGGCCGCACCTTCCGCGGTGGAGCGCGCCGATTCGGCCCTGCGCCGCGCCGAGACGCTGGCCCTGCTGGGGCGCGCGGCCGATGCGAAAGCCGCGGCGCAGGCGGCGCTGGCCGACCTGGGCCGGCAGCATGCTGCCAGCCCGCGCCTGGCCCAGGCCCGTCGCCTGGCCGGCGCCTGACTCAGCCGCGCAGCGCGTGCGCCAGCAGCAGCCGCGCCTTTTCCCAGTCGCGGCGCACGGTGCGGTCGGTCACGCCCAGGGCGTCGCCGATCTCGGCGTCGGTCATGCCGGCGAAGTAGCGCATCTCCACCACCTGCACCAGGCGCGCGTCCAGCTTGGCCAGTTCCTTCAGGGCCTCGTCGATGTCGACGATCTCGTCCTCGCCCTGCGGCACGCCCTCGGCGTGCGCGGTGTTCAGCGTCACGTGCGCGGCGTCGCCGCCGCGGCGCTCGGCCTTCGCGGCGCGCGCGGCGTCCACGATGATCGAACGCATGGCGGTGGCCGAGTAGGCCAGGAAGTGCACGCGGTCCTGCACCGTCAGGCGCTGGGCGGCCACGAACTTCATGTAGCACTCGTGCACCAGCGCCGTGGTGTCCATCAGCGTGTCGCGCACGTTGTGCGACAGCCGCGCCCGCGCGATGCGCCGCAGTTCGGGGTAGAGCTGGGCGAAAAGGTCGTCGAAGGCCCCGCGGTCGCCGCCGCGGGCCTGCGCGATGAGCTGCGTGATGTCTCCCATGCCGGGCGCCACCTGCCGTGGTTGAATCTGCCGCATCCTAGCGGCAGCACGTCGGCGCAGCCCGGCGTGGGGCTTCAGCGCACCAGGAACACGGGCGCCAGGCCGCTGTCCGCCAGCTGGTCGGCCAGCCGCGCCGCCTGCGTGCCACGCCCGCCGCGCACGAACCAGGCCAGGCCCTCGACACCCCGGAAGGCGCGCACCTGGGCCGCGAGGTTCAGCGCGGCCTCGGTGGACTCCAGGGCGTCCAGGTCGATGAGCACCGTGCTCGGCGCGGACACCAGCTGCTGCCACTCCAGTTGCGATTCGCTGGCGTACAGACCGGCACGCGTGGCCTGCGCCAGGTCTTGCGGCGGCTGGGCGGCAGCGGCGGCCGGCGCCCCGTCGTTGTCGAACAGGGGTGCGCTGAGGCCGCTGAACTCGGACTCCGAGGCGCCGCCGCAGGCGGCCAGTGTCAACGCACCGGCCAGCGCCAGGGGAGCAAGGATGAAGCGGGACATGGTTTCCTCCGTGGGTCGGTATGGGCTGTGGAGCGCCATGGCGTGGCCTCCTGAACAGCAATACGCGACCCGGTGCGCCAACCGGACATGCGGCGCACGGGAACTTCACCCCACGAAGGGGGAGACGGCCGCTCAGCCCGCGGCCTGCGCCGCCAGGACCTCGGCGCGCACGGCCTCGGTAAGCTCGGCCTTCAGCGCCGCAAAGGGCGGCGTGGTCTTCATTGCGTAGTGGCGCGGGTGCGCAAAAGGCACCGGCCGGTCGACGCGGATGCGCCCGGGCCGCGCCGACATCACGACCACGCGGCTGCCCATGAACACGGCCTCGTCGATGTCGTGGGTGACGAAGAGCACCGTCTTGCGCTGGCGTTCCCAGATGCCCAGCAGCAATTCCTGCATGAGCTCGCGCGTCTGGTGGTCCAGCGCGCCGAAGGGCTCGTCCATCAGCAGCATGCGCGGGTCGTTGGCCAGCGCCCGCGCCAGCGCCGTGCGCTGCTGCATGCCGCCCGAGAGCTGCTTCGGAAAGTGGTTGGCGAATGCCGACAGGCCCACCTGGGCCAGGAAGCCCTGCGCCACCTCCACCTGTTGCGCACGCGGCAGGCCGCGCTCGCGCAGCCCGAAGCAGACGTTGTCCAGCACCGTCAGCCAGGGGAACAGGGTGTAGCTCTGGAACACCATGCCGCGGTCGGCGCCGGG
>CAZBUU010000199.1:0-8330 GCA_964495125.1 uncultured Rubrivivax sp. | reverse complement strand
TCGATCGGCACGCCGTCGTACAGGTTGCGGCGCGTCTCGGCCAGGATGGGCTCGGCCAGCACGCCTTCGCCGAGGCCGGCACAGGCCGACTCCACCAGGTCGCGCAGTGCGGCCATGTCCAGCGGCACGCGCTGGCCGCGGTCGATCACGAACAGTTCGGGCGCCTTGGCCACCGCGGCCGTGCCCTGGCGCGCGCGCTCCTGGGCGCGACGCTCGCGGTACAGCACGTAGGCCCGCGCCACGTCGTGCTGGCTGCTGCGCATGAGCGCGAGTTCGACGTTGTCCTGCACGTCTTCGATGTGGAAGGTGCCGCCACCCGGGCGCGAACGCAACAGTGCGCGCACCACCATCTCGGTGAGCCGCTCGACCGTCTCACGCACGCTGGCCGACGCCGCGCCCTGCGTGCCGTGCACCGCCAGAAAGGCCTTCATCAGCGCCACCGCGATCTTGTTTGGCTCGAAGGCCACCACCGCGCCGTTGCGCCGGATGATCTGGTAACCCGCGTAGGGCGCGCCGGCCACCGCAGGGGCGGCGGTGGCGACGGTGCGCCCGGCGGCAGTGGTGGCGGCGGTGGTCGGAGCTGCTTGCATTCATTCCCCTCTGTGGTTCGTGTGTGGTTCGACGCGGGCGGTGCCGCGGCGCGCAACGGACGCCCTTCAGTGCGTTCGGCGCAGGGTTCTCGGATCGGGTCGGGAAAAGCCCCGTGGCGCGGCCGGATCCGGAGCCCGGTGCGGTGCGTTCGGCGGCGTTGGGTGTGTCACGGGATTATCACCGTCGGGCACTATATCTGGGGTCTCGGCCCCCTTCAAGCCACTACCGATAGTGTAGGCCCCGGGGCTTCCCGGATCCCGCACCCGGCCCTTCGGAGGGGCATCGCGCGGCATGCCGCGGCACCACTGAAGCTTTGCGCGGTGGGCCGCGTCGCATGGGCCGTCGCGGGTCGAAACGGGCCGGCAGGCCGCATGGTTGCAGGCAACTCGAATGGTGCTTCGCGCGGCGCAAGCCGCAAGCGCGCGAGATGCGGTGATCAGCCCCCGGCGTCGCCGTCGGCGACACCGATGCCCAGCCGGGCCATGCGGTAGCGCATCTGGCGCAGCGAGAGCCCCAGGCTGGCGCCGGCCGCGGTGCGGTTGTAGCGGTGGCGCTCGAGCGCGCGCTCGATGATGTCGCGCTCGACCTGGTCGAGGTAGGCAGCCAGGTCGCTCGGCAAGGGCTGGCCGGCCGCGGCCGCGTCAGGCGCCAGCGCCGCCGGCACGCTGTCGAGTTCGCCGGGCGCGCTGTCGTGCAGCAGGGCGTCGGGCAGGCCGAGGTCGGCACGCTCGATCATCGGCGAGGCGGCCAGCGCCAGCGCCCGGTGAAGCAGGTTCTCCAGTTCGCGCACGTTGCCCGGGTAGTTGTAGCGCAGCAGGTGCTGCAGCGCGGCGGAAGACAGCCCCGGCACCGGCGACACGCCCGCGTCGCGCGCGATGCGCTGCAGCACGCTGGCGCAGATGTCGGGCAGGTCGGCGATGCGCTCGCGCAAGGGCGGCACGGTGATGCGGATGACGTTGAGCCGGTAGTACAGGTCCTGCCGGAAGCGCCCGGCCAGCACCTCGGCGCCCAGGTCACGGTGCGTGGCGCTGACGATGCGCACGTTCACCGGCGTCTCGGCCACCGCGCCGATGGGACGCACCGCGCGCTCCTGGATCACGCGCAGCAGCTTGCTCTGCATGGGCATGGGCAGGTCGCCGATCTCGTCGAGGAACAGCGTGCCCCCCTGCGCGGCCTGGAAGAAGCCCTCGCGGTCCTCGTTGGCGCCGGTGAAGGCGCCCTTGCGGTAGCCGAAGAACTCGGCCTCCAGCAGCGACTCGGGGATGGCGCCGCAGTTCACCGCCACGAAGGGCAGCGCGCCGCGTGGCGAGACCTCGTGGATGGCGCGCGCCACCAGTTCCTTGCCGGTGCCCGATTCACCGTGCACCAGCACCGGGGCCATGCTGCGGGCCACGCGCTCGATGAGCGAGCGCACGTGCTGCATGGCGGCCGAGCCACCGACGATGCGCTCCAGTGCCGGGTGGACGAGGCCACTGCGCACTTCCTGGGCCGCGGGCCGCGGCGGCACCGCGGGGGCGCCGGGCAGGCGGCCGAGCGCCGAGGCCACGACGGCGCGGAACTGCTTCAGGTCCACCGGCTTGGTGAGGTAGTCATAGGCGCCGGCCTTCAGCGCCTCCACCGCGTTCTCGGGCGAGCCGTAGGCGGTGATGACCACGGCCTTCTCGCGCCGGCCCGATTCCTCGATGCGGCGCAGCAGGTCCAGGCCGTTGCCATCGGGCAGCCGCATGTCGGTGATGACGAGCTGGTAGCCGCCGCCGTCACGCTGCTGCAGCAGCGTCCAGGCCTCTTCGACGGTGCCGGCGGCCTCGACGTCGTAGCCCTCGCGCACCAGCGTCAGTTCGTAGAGCGTGCGCAGGTCGGGTTCGTCGTCGACGACCAGCAGCCGGGGCGGCCCGGAGTTCGCGGAAGCGGTGGTCAAGGCAGGTGGGGCGGTCAGGCGTTCTCGAGGGGCAGGGTGCCCGGGACTTCGGCGAAGGCGGCGCGCCGCATCGTCACGACGAACTCGTTGCGCAGCCGCTCCGCCGCAGGGCGCGGACGGTACTCGATGCTGGCGCCGTAGCGCTCGCACAGTTCGCGACAAATATACAGGCCCAGCCCCGAACCGCGGCTGCGCGTGCTGAAGAAGGGCTCGAAGAGGTGGCGCTCGATCTCGGGAGGGATCGGCGGTCCGTCGGACAGCACCGACAGCTGCGCCCAGCCGTCGTCGCGCGCCGCCAGGCGCAGGAAGATGGCGCCCGGCAGCGGGCCGGCGTGGCGGTGCGCGTTGTCCAGCAGGTTGACGAGCACACGGCGCAGGTGCTCGGCATCGAACAGCACACCCAGCGCCGCGTGCGGCAACTCGGTGCGCAGCCGGCTGTCGGCGGCCAGCGTGATGTCGGCGGTGCGCGCCCAGTCGGTGACGGTGCGGCCCACCGTCGCGCTGGCGTCGATCGGGTGCGGCTCCGGCGCCGCGCCCGGCGCGACTTCCATCACGTCGTCCACCAGTCGCTTCAGCCGTTCGACGTTGTCGGCCACCATCTGCGCCAGCCGCTGCTGCGCAGGCTCCAGCCGGTCCTCGATGAGCAGCGCGTTGGCCTGCGCGATGGCGGCCAGCGGGTTGCGGATCTCGTGCGCGATGCCGGCCGACACGCGCCCCATGGCCGCCAGCTTCTCTTGCCGGATGCGTGCCTGCAGCGTGCGCAGGTCTTCCAGCAGCAGCACGGCCAGCGCCTCGATGGCGTCTTCGCCGGCTTCGGACGTGGCCGGCGAATCGGCGGCCCCGAGCCCGGCGCCGCGCATGAAGCGCACGCGCAGCCGCAGCGTGCGCGTGAGGCCGGCGCCGAACTGCAGCGTGACGTCGCGGCCGGCTTCGGGCCAGTCGCCTTCGGACAGCGCGCGTTCGGCAGCCTTCATGAGCTCCGACCAGGCGGCCACCTGCCCCAGCGTGAAGGGCGCGGGCGGGCCCAGGCCCTGGTCCACGAGCAGCGCGCGCGCCGCGGGATTGGCCGCGCGCACGCGCAGCCGGCGGTCCACCACCAGCACGCCGTCGGCCATCTCCTCGATCACCAGGCGGTTCAGCTGCGCTTGCTGGCGCGCCAGCTCCAGGCTGCCGCGCGCCGCCAGCTCCTCGCGCGCCAGGCGGCCGGCCAGTTCACCGGCCAGCAGCGTGATGACGAAGAAACCCATGCCGGCCAGGCCCGACTGCAGCATCAGCGTGGGCGAGGCGTCGCCCTGCCCGGCCCGCCACGCCGCCACCAGCAGCATCAGCGACACGCCGGCGGCCGTGCCCAGCGCGCGCAAGCGCGCCGTCAGCACGCCGGCCATCAGCACCGGCAGCACCAGCAGCGCGGCGTAGTTGAAGGAGCTGCCCAGTTCCAGCAGGTGCAGCAACGAGAAGCCGAGCAGGTCCACGCCGATGGTCGACAGCCACTGCTTGCGTCGCTGCGCGGCCTGCGGTGCCGCCAGGCCGCCATAGCGCGGCAGCAGCCACAGCGTGATGGCCTGCGCGGCATAGAGCAGGCAGATCAGCGTCAGCACCGGATTGCTGCGCACACCCATCAGCGCACCGGCGCCCTGCACCGCCACCAGGCCCACGCCGACCGCGGCGCGCGCCGCGGCGTAGGTGCGGTAGACGCGGGCCAGCGCGCTGTCCTGGGCTTGCGCCAGGCGCCGCGCCTCGCGGATCAGGAAACGGCTGTCCTGCGGGCCGTCGCCGGCGGCCAGCCAGCCGGGGTCGAAGAAGGACTCGGCCACGGGGCCGCTGTCGAAGGCGCCGAAAAGGGAGTCCTCGCGCCGACGCCCGCCGCTGGCGCGGCGGTCACCGCGGCGGCGGTCACCGGCGCGGCGGTCGGCCTGGCGCGGGTCCATGGGCCGGCAGCGGCGGCTTCAGCGCGGGCCGGCGAGGCGGTGCGCTTCGCTGCAGTAGGGGCGGCCGGCGGCGTCGGCCACCACGTCGGCCTGCGGCACGTGCACGCCGCAGTGCGCGCAGGCCAGCATGGCCTGCGCTTGCGTCGGCTCGGCGCGGCTGCGGGCCGTGGGCGCCGCCGGCCCGCGCAGACGCGAGCGCAGCCACCAGAAGACCACGGCCGCAAGGGCGATCAGGATCACGTACTTCATCGGGTGCCTTCCGCTTCAGGCCGGCACGCGGCCCAGCAGCACTTCGAACACGAAACGCGAACCGGCGTAGGCCAGCAGCAGCAGCACGGCACCGACATAGAGCCAGCGCGTGGCGCGCCGCCCGCGCCAGCCGCGCCACTGGCGGCCCACCAGCAGGGCTGCGAACACCACCCAGGCCAGGAGGGAGAACACCGCCTTGTGTTCGGCCCAGCGCCAGTTGACGACGGTGGCGAAGCCCAGCACCAGCGTCGCGGTGAGCACCACGAAACCGGCCTGCACGAAGCGGAAGGTCACGCGTTCCAGTTGCAGCAGCGGCATGCCCATGGCCTTCATGCTGCCCGCCGCCGCCGGCATGCCGGCGCGCAGGCGGCGCTCGGCGGCGTCCAGCATCACGGCGTGCAGCACGGCCACGCCGAAGAGGCCGTAAGCGCCCACGCCCAGCACGAAGTGCAGCGGCGCCAGCCGGTTGGTGATGGGCCGCAGCTCGCCGGGGAAGGTGGCCGTGATCAGCACCGCCAGCAGGCCCGCCAGCGCCAGCCACTGGCGCACGGCCGGCAGCGGCACGAGCCGGCTTTCAACGGTGTAGACCGCGATCACCAGCCACACCGTCATCGACAGCACGGGCGCGAAGCCCAGCCGCGCTCCGGGCACGGCCTGGCCGACGCCGGCGATGTCGATGAACAGCAGCACGACATGCAGCACCCAGCCGCCCAGCAGGGCAGCGGCAGAGAAACGGCGGCTGGCTTCCCAGGGGACGGTGGCCGCCAGGTAGAGGAAAGCCGCGACGCACACCAGCAGGAGACCCCCGCCGGGCGCGAGCACGGGAGAGGCGGTCGATAGAATCATGATCACAGTTTACCGACCCCCTGGCGGCTTCCCCGCTGCCCGCGCACGCGATGGCCTCCACCCTCACCGACCGCCTGTCGCGCCTCGTCAAGACGATGCGCGGGCAAGCCCGCATCACCGAAAGCAACGTGCAGGACATGTTGCGCGAGGTGCGCATGGCGCTGCTGGAGGCCGACGTGGCGCTGCCGGTGGTGCGCGACTTCGTCGCCCGCGTCAAGGAGAAGGCGCTGGGTCAGGAGGTCGCGGGTTCGCTGAACCCGGGCCAGGCGCTGGTGGGCATCGTCCACAAGGAGCTCACCGCGACGATGGGCGAGGGCGTGGCCGACATCGACCTCGCCACGCAGCCGCCTGCCGTCATCCTGATGGCGGGCCTGCAGGGCGCGGGCAAGACCACGACGACGGCCAAGCTGGCGCGCCATCTCATCGAGAAGCGCAAGAAGAAGGTGCTCACGGTCTCGGCCGACGTCTACCGCCCCGCGGCCATCGAGCAGTTGAAGACGGTGACGGCGCAAGCCGGTGCCGAGTGGTTCCCGTCGGCACCCGACCAGAAGCCGCGAGACATCGCCCTGGCCGCGCTGGACCACGCCAGGCGCCACTACTTCGACGTGCTGCTGGTCGACACGGCCGGCCGCCTGGCCATCGACGAAGCGCTGATGGCCGAGATCCGCGAACTGCATGCGGTGCTCAAGCCCGTGGAAACGCTGTTCGTCGTCGACGCCATGCAGGGCCAGGACGCGGTGAACACCGCCAAGGCCTTCAAGGAGGCGCTGCCGCTGACGGGCGTGGTGCTCACGAAACTGGACGGCGATTCCCGTGGCGGCGCGGCGCTGTCGGTGCGTCAGGTGACGGGCGCCCCGATCAAGTTCGCCGGCACCTCCGAGAAGATCGACGGCCTGGAGGTCTTCGACGCCGACCGCCATGCCGGCCGCGTGCTGGGCATGGGCGACATCGTCGCCTTGGTGGAGGAAGTGCAGAAGGGCGTCGACATGGACGCCGCGCAGAAGTTCGCCGACAAGATGAAGGCCGGCGGCGGCTTCGACCTGAACGACTTCCTCGGCCAGATCAGGCAGATGAAGAAGATGGGCGGCATGGCCTCGCTGATGGACAAGCTGCCGTCGCAGCTCACCGCCAAGGCGGCTGGCGCCGACATGGACCGCGCCGACCGCGACGTCAAGCGCATGGAAGGCATCCTCAGCGCCATGACGGCCAAGGAGCGCCGCCAGCCCAGCCTGCTGATGGACGGCAAGAGCAAGGCCAGCCGCAAGCGCCGCATCGCCGCCGGCGCCGGCGTGCAGATCCAGGATGTCAACCGCCTGCTCAACCAGTTCGACCAGATGCAGGGGATGATGAAGAAGATGAAGGGCGGCGGCCTCATGAAGATGATGAAGCGCATGGGGGGCATGGGCGGCATGGGCGGTGGCGGCTTCCCCGGCATGCCGCGCTGACCCGCCTCGGCCCTGCAAAGCCCTTTCTTGCCCGTCTTAGGGATGGTCCCAGCGGCAGGCGAAACGCCTTGATACGGCTTTTGTGCCGGGCACCGTTGATGCTTCGGCCCTCATGGCCGATCTTCCAGCCTTGGCCCGCCCTTGCCCCTGATGATGGAATTCCTGACACCGATCGCCTCGTTCGCCCTGCCGGCGACGCTGTTGCTGCTGTTGACGCTGCTCTACATGCGCATCCGGCAACGCAACACCGCCGGCCGCAATGCGGCGCGCGATGCGCTGGACACCGTGCTGGCCTGGCCGCCTGAGGCCGCGCGCGTGCTGACCATCAGCGAACGCCAGGCCTACGACCTCCTCAAGCGCGCCATGCCCGGCTTCCTGGTGCTGGCGCAGGTGCCGCTGTCCCGCTTCATCCGCGTGCCTTCGCGGCATTCCTATCTCGACTGGCTGCAGCGCGTGGGCTCGCTCAGCGCCGACCTGCTGCTGTGCGATTCCGGCTCCAAGGTGCTGGCCGTCATCGACATCCGCGCGCAGCAGGAAAGCGACCGCTCGCGCCGCCGCCACGAACGCCTGGCGCGCGTGCTGCGCTCGGCCGGCATCCACGTCTTCGACTGGCGCGAGGGCGAGTTCCCCAGCGCCACCGAAGTGCGCCACGTCATGGCCCGCCTGGTGGGCGCGAAGATCGACCCGGCCAAGGCCGCCACCTCGTCGCGCCCCATGCCGCTGATCCCGGTGCCCGAGATGGCCGAGATCCTGGCCGAAGGCGACCGCGCGGCGATGGAAAGCTCGCTCGACCCGTCGATGGAGCCCGTGCCCTCGGCCTTCTTCGAGGAACTCGAGCCCGAACCCACCGGCCGCCGCTGAACCTGCGCGGCGCTCAGCCCAGCAGGGCTTGGGCGAATTCGCTGGCCACGAAAGGCTGGAGGTCTTCCAGCTTCTCGCCCACGCCGATGAAGTAGACCGGCACCACGCGCCCTTGCTCGGCGCCCCAGCGTGCGATGGCCGCCAGCACGCCGCCCTTGGCCGTGCCGTCGAGCTTGGTGACCACCAGGCCGGTGAGGCCCAGCGCGGCATCGAAGGCCTTCACCTGGGCCAGCGCGTTCTGCCCGGTGTTGCCGTCCACCACCAGCAGCACCTCGTGCGGTGCGCCGTCCTGCGCCTTGCCGATGGTGCGGCGGATCTTCTTCAGCTCTTCCATCAGGTGCAGCTGCGTGGGCAGGCGGCCGGCGGTGTCGGCGATGACGACGTCGCAGCCGCGGGCGCGGCCGGCCGTGACGGCGTCGAAAGTCACGGCCGCGGGGTCGCCGCCTTCCTGGCTGACGATCTCCACGCGGTTGCGGTCGGCCCACACCGCCA
>CAZBUU010000198.1:0-8365 GCA_964495125.1 uncultured Rubrivivax sp. | reverse complement strand
CGTCCTCGGCAAAGTCCTGCTGCAGGGCCGGGTCCGTCATCGCGTTGCCGCCGTACTTGATGACCAGCGTTTTTCCGTGGTACTTGCGGATGTAGGGCAGCGCCTGGGCCAGGATCTCGGCCTGGTCGCGCGGCGTGATGTGGGACAGGTCGGGGTCGTTGCTCATGGCGGTGGCGTGGGGGCGTGGCGGAATGCGGGCGATTGTAGGAACCGGCGCGGCCCGGGCGGGGTCTCAGGCACACTGGCGATGAAGGAGAAGCTCATGCACCGTTTCCACAGCTTCGGCGCTGCCGTGATGCTGGTGGCGGCTGCCGCGGCGCAAGCCCAGGCGCCCACCGCTGCCGGTGAGGTGGTGAAGATCGACAAGCCGGGCTTGCGCCTGACACTCAAGCACGGCGGCCTCAAGCACCTGGACATGCCGGCCATGACGCTGAGCTTCCGCGTGCGCGAAGCGCAACTGCTCAACGACCTGGCGGTGGGTGACCGTGTGCGCTTCGTTGCCGAACGCATCGACGGCCACTTCACCGTGACCCAGGTCTTCAAGGCGCCGTCTTGAGCCTGGCGCACCGCCACGACCTGAAGGCTTTCGAGCACCCGCACGCCTTCGCCGACGACGGCCAGGCGCGGCGCGAGCGTGCGCTGGCCGCGGTCACGCTGCTGACGCTGGCGACCATGGTCGTGGAACTGGTCGTGGGCTGGTGGACGGGCTCGCTGGCGCTCACGGCCGACGGCTGGCACATGGGCACGCACGCGCTGGCACTGGGCGGCGCGGTGCTGGCCTACCGGCTCTCGATGCGCGCTTCACAGCGCCGCGCCCTGCCCGGCGGCCCGGCCGGCTATGCCTTCGGCGGCTGGAAGATCGAAGTGCTGGCGGCCTACACCAGCGGCCTCGCGCTCGCCGGCGTGGCCGTGTGGCTGGCCTGGGAGGGCATCGACACCCTGCGCCACCCTCGCCCCGTGCAGTACGCCGAGGCGCTGGGCGTGGCGGTGCTGGGCCTGCTGGTGAACCTGGCCAGCGTCTGGCTGCTGTCGCGGGGCCGGGGCGACGGTCAGGCTCACGACGACCACGACCACGACCACGATCACGATCACGATCACGATCACGATCACGGCCATGGGCACGGCCACCAACATGGCCACCACCACGACCACAACTTCAGCGCCGCCTACCTGCAGGTCTTGGCCGACGCCTTCACCAGCGTGTTGGCCATCGGTGCGCTGGCTGGCGGTGCCTGGTTCGGGCTGGGCTGGCTGGACCCTGCCGTGGCGCTGCTCGGCGCGGCGGTGATTGGCCAGTGGGCCTACGGCGTCCTGAAAGGCACGGCGCGCGCGCTGGTGGATGCCACCGAGGACCCGGCCCTGGCGCAGCAGGTGCGAGAACTGATCGAGTCCGACGGCGATGCCCAGGTGTCGGACCTGCACGTCTGGCAGGTGGGGACGCGGGCCTGGTGCGCCACGCTCTCGGTCGTGGCCGATGCGCCGCAGCCGGCGGGCGTCTATCGCCAGCGCTTGGCGCCGCTGGCCTTGTTGCGCCATGTCACCGTGGAAGTGCACTGCTGTCCGGGCGAAGCCCGACACGACTGAGGGCGACCCTCCCCCCGCAGTCGAGGGGGAGTGCCGCCAAAGCGCTTGGGGATATGCGCCGGAAGGAGGATGCTCCCGCTGCAGCGCGGTCATTGTGGCGTGGTCATGACATCGCCCGGCCGCCGTCGTCCATCCGCCACGAGGAGCCTCCATGAAGTTTCGCCAGATGTGCCTGGCCGCCACCCTGAGCCTGGCCGCCCTGGGTTCGGCCCATGCCGACCAGACCTGGTTCTGGTCCTACACCGGCGGCGGCGTCGCTGCCTCGGGCACGTTCACCACGGCCGGCCCGGCGCTGGTGTTCGAAGACGTTTTGTCCATCACCGGGTCGCGCAATGGCTCGCCCATCCTCGGCCTGGTGCCGCTGGACACCGACCCGGACTTCATCTACGACAACCAGTTCAGCGCGGTGGGTGACCACTTCACCGATGGCGGCCTGCTGATGGCCTTCGGGGGTGGCCTGCCCAACGTCAACCTGTACTTCTTCGAGGGCACCTACACCGACCTGTTCATCGACGCGGCCGGTGACCCCATCGAGACCGCCGTCAACTTCTCCGTCAGCTCGGTGCCCGAACCCGCCACGGGCCTGGCCTGGCTGGCCGGACTGGGCCTGATGGGTCTGTGGATGCGCCGCCGGGCTGCCTGAAGTCCGGCCCGTCTGAGTGGCCGGGGGCGTCGCCAGCGCGACGTCACCTGGAATGAGGCGCCGCTACCATGCGGCGCCTTTTCTTTTGTTCCTGGAGACCGCCCATGGCCGCGACGCTTGCCACCCTCGTCAACCACCAGTGCCGCCTGGCGGCGCGCCCGGTAGGCCTGCCCACCGCCGCCTCCTGGCAGTTCACCGAGGAGGCCGTCCAGGAACCGGCTGAGGGTGGTGTGCTCGTGAAGGTGCTGGCGTTGAGCCTGGACCCGGCCATGCGCGGCTGGATGAACGAGGGCAAGAGCTACATCCCGCCGGTGGGCATCGGCGAAGTCATGCGTGCCGGCGGTGTGGGCGTGGTCGTCGCGTCGAAGAGCCCGGCCTTTGCCGTGGGCGATCACGTCACCGGCGGCCCGGGCGTGCAGGAGTACTGGTCGGTGGGCGCCGACCAGCTCAAGCGCAGCGGCCTGGCCAGGATCGACTTGCGCGCCGGCACGCTGACCCAGTGGCTCAACGTGCTGGGCATGCCCGGCATGACCGGCTACTTCGGCCTCATGGACGTGGGCCAGCCGAAGCCGGGCGAGACGGTGGTCGTCTCCGGTGCCGCGGGTGCCGTGGGCCAGACGGTGGGGCAGGTGGCGAAGATCAAGGGTTGCCGCGTCGTCGGCATCGCCGGCGGCCCGGCCAAGTGCGAGTGGGTGGTGAAGGAACTCGGCTTCGACGCCTGCATCGACTACAAGAGCGGTTCCGTGCGTGACGGCCTCAAGCAGCATTGCCCCGCGGGCGTGGACATCTACTTCGACAACGTCGGCGGCGACATCCTCGACGACGTGCTCGGCCGCATCAACCGCAAGGCCCGCATCATCATCTGCGGCGCCATCAGCCAGTACAACAACACCACCCCCGTGCAGGGCCCGAAGAATTACCTCAGCCTGCTGGTCAACCGCGCGCGCATGGAAGGCATCGTCGTGTTCGACTACGCCGAGCGCTACGGCATCGCCATCCAGGAGATGGCGGGCTACCTGAAGGACGGCCGCATGAAGAGCAGGGAAGACGTGGTCGAAGGCGGCATCGCGGCCTTCCCCGGCGCGCTGCCCATGCTCTTCAGCGGCGCGAACTTCGGCAAGCTGGTGCTGAAGGTGGCCGAGGCCTGAGCGGGCTCAGCCCAGGGCCAGCGCTTTCGCGAGCAGACTGCGGTTGAGCCAGGCGCGCAACTGCAGCTGCAGCCGGCCCTGATCGGCTTCCAGCCGCGCGTTCCTGGCCTGCAGGTAGTCGGCCCGCGCGATGGCCCCGGCCTGCAGGCGCACGGCCGCCACCTTCTCGGCGGCCAGCGCTTCGCGCCGGCGCGTCTCGTTGGCGTCCAGCTGCAGTTGCAGGCGCTGGCCTTCGACGAGGGCCGTCTCCACTTCCACCAGTGCGCGCGCCACGGTGTCGCGCAGTGCCAGCGCCGCCAGATCCAGCTCGCTGCGGGCCGCGTCGCGCTGCAGGTCCAGGCGCCGCCAGTCGATCATCGGCACCACCAGGTTGGCGGCCAGCGAGGCCACCGGGTTGTCGAGCCAGTCTCGAACGCGCGCGCCGCCCGTGCCAAGGCCGGCGCTGAAGCTCAGCGTGGGGTAACGCTGCGCTTCGGCGCCCTGGGCACGGGCGAGTGCGGCGTCGACGTTGGCGCGGGCGCGCTGCACGTCGGGCCGGCGCTCCAGCACGGCGGCGGGGTCGGCGCCCACGCGCCAGCGCGGTGCCGCGTCGGACGGCAGCCGCGCCAGCGGCTGCGGGCCGGGGGGCGGTTGGTCCAGCAGCAAGGCCAGTTGCAGGCGCTGCAGCGCCGCGTCGGCCTGCAGGTCGGCGATGCGGACCTCGGCCTGTTGCAGCGTGGCGGCGGCGCGGTCGGCCTCGATGGGCAGCAGCTTGCCCTCGCGCACGCGAAGCTGCGTGGCGGCCAGCAGTTCGCGGTTCAGCTGCAACTGCTCCTGCGCCAGTTCGCCCTGCAGCCGCGCGGCGGCCAGCTGCCAGTAGCTCTCGGCCACCTGGTGGCGCAGCAGCAGCCGCGCCGCGCGCAGGTCGCTGTCGGCGGCGGCCAGCTGCGCTGCGTCAGCGCCGCGCAGCGCGGCCAGGCGGCCCCAGAGGTCGAGCTCGTAAGCCACGCCGAGGTTGGCACCGACGCTGCGGGTGGTTTGCGCGGGCAGTCCGCCAGGTGGGTCGAGCGTGCGGTTCGCGCCGGCGCTGAGGCTGGCCGACGGCGCCAGGCGCAGCGCGCCCAGGCCGGCCTGCGTTCGCGCCTGCGCGATGCGCAGCGCGGCCTGCGCGAGGTCGCGGCTGGCCGCCTCGGCCTGGACCAGCAGCGCGTTCAGTTCGGCATCGGCCAGCAGCGACCACTGGGCGCTGGGGCCCTCGGGCGGCTCCGAGTGCCAGCGCAGGGGCGTGGCGGGCGCTGCGGGCGCGGACGGCGCTGAAGACGGGCCCGTGACGGCGCAGCCGCCCAGCAGGGCCAGGGCGGCCGCCGTGGCAGCGATGGTGTGGGTTCTCATCGACTTCACTCCCGCGCCAATGCGTCCACCGGGCTCAGCGCCGCCGCGCGGCGCGCCGGCACGGTGCCGAAGACCAGGCCCACGGCGCTGGACACCGCGAAGGCCACGCCCAACGCACCCCAGCTGACGCTCACCTTGAGCGTGTCCTGCACGGCACCCAGCAGTTGCGCGCCCAGCCAGCTGAGGGCCACGCCCACCAGGCCGCCCAGGCAGCACAGCACCACGGCTTCGATGAGGAACTGCAGCCGCACGTCGCTCTGTCGCGCGCCCACCGCCATGCGGATGCCGATCTCGCGCGTGCGCTCGCTCACCGACACCAGCATGATGTTCATCACCCCCACGCCGCCCACCAGCAGCGCGATGGCGCCCACGCCGGCGAAGAGAGCCGCGAAGCCGGCGGTGAAGTTCTGCATCTTGCGGAACTCGCTGTCGCCGCTCCAGTTGCTGAAGTTCTCGCTGCCGCGCAGCGCGCGCAGCCGGTGCTTCAGGTGGCGCAGCACCTCGTCGGGCGGCAGCTTGAAGTCCATCTGCACGCTGAAGGCATCGACGCTGGGCCGCGAGTCGAGTTTCTGCACGTAGGTGCTGGCCGGCAGGTAGGCGTTGCCGTTGCCGAAGTTGAAGCCCAGCTGCGAATCGGCCTTCACGGTGCCGACGACGACGAAGGGCAGCGGCGCGTTGGGCATGGCGCCGGTGGCGTCGGGCAGGCCGCCGCTGCCGCTGAGCATCACGGTCTTGCCCACGGGCGATTCGCTGTCCTTGAACAAGGCCTTGCGCGACTGCTCGTCCAGCACCAGCACCTGCGCGCCTTCGGCCAGTTCCCAGTGGCTGAACCAGCGGCCGGCGTCCACCTTCAACTTGCGCTCGCGCATCGTGTCGGCGTCGGCACCGCGCGCCTGCAGGTTGGCGTCGCGCGCGCGGTGGCGAAGCAGCACCGGCAGTTGCTGCTCGCCCTGCACGCCGGCCACGCCGGGCAGGCTGCGCAACGCGTCCAGTTCGGCCAGGCGGAAGCTGGGCGCCTCGGCGCCGGGTGGCAGGTCTTTGTTGCCGCGCCAGATCCAGATCCTGCCGCTCATCACGCTCATGAACTCGCCTTCGAAGGTGGTGCGCGCAGCGCTGGTCAGCGCCATGATGCTCACCACCGACGCGATGCCGATGCTGATGCCCAGCATCGAGAGGAAGGTGCGCAGCCGGTTGCCGCGCAGCGACAGCCAGGCCGTGACCAGCGCCTCGCGCCACTGCACCTGCAGCCGGCGCAGCCAGCCGCCGGGCGCGGCCGCCGCAGGCGCGCCTCCAGCCTGCGGCAGCACGTGGCCGGCTGGCGTGCCGTCGTCCTTCACCACACGCCCGTCGCGCAGTTCGATCACGCGCCTGGCGTGCGCGGCCACGCCAGGGTCGTGCGTGACGAGGATGATGGTGTGGCCGGCGGCGTTCAGCTCCTTGAGCAGGCGCAGCATCTCGGCGCCGCTGGCGCTGTCCAGCGCGCCGGTGGGCTCGTCGGCCAGGATGAGCTGGCCACCGTTCATCAGCGCCCGCGCGATGGACACGCGCTGCTGCTGGCCGCCCGAGAGTTCATTGGGCTTGTGGTGCAGCCGGTCGCCCAGGCCCAGGCGTTCCAGCAGTTCTTCCGCCCGCGCGCGGCGCGCGCCGTCGCCCAGGCCGGCGTAGACGGCGGGCAGCGCCGCGTTGCCGCGTGCGTCCAGGTGCGGCAGCAGGTGGTAGCGCTGGAAGATGAAGCCGAAGTGCTCGCGCCGCAGCGCCGCCAGTTCGTCGGCGCCCAGTTGCGCGGCGTCCTGCCCGGCGATGAGGAAACGGCCTTCGCTCGGGTTGTCCAGGCAGCCCAGCACGTTCATCAGCGTGCTCTTGCCCGAGCCCGACTGGCCCATGATGGCCACGAACTCGCCGGCCTCGATGGCCAGGCTGATGCCATCCAGCGCGCGGACCTCGACCTCGCCCAGCGTGTAGCGGCGCGAGACCCCGCGCAGCTCGATGAGCGGCATCACGTCGCGCCGCTGGCGGCCGATGCCGGCGCGCCGGCCGCCGAGGCGGCCGAAGCTGCCTCCGCCGCCGAGGGTGGCGCCAGCAGCACCGTCTCGCCATCCTTCAGTCCGTCCAGCACCTGCACGCGCGTGCCGTCCTGCAGCCCGGTGCGCACCTGGCGCGCACTCTGCTTGCCGGCCTTGTCGAGCACGGTGACGCGGAAGCGGCCTTCCTTGTCGCGCTCGCCCAGCGCCACCATCGGGATGCTGGGCACCTGGCGCACGCGGCCGGTCTCCACGTCCACCTGTACCGTCATGTCGGAGTAGAGCTGGCGCGCGCGGTTGTCCACCTCGAACAGCACGTTGTAGAAGACGGCGTTGCCGACGCGCTCGGGGATGGGCTGGATCACGCGCAGCTGCCCTTCGTAGCGCCGGCCTTCGCCGGCCAGCGTGATGAAGCGCGCCACCTGGCCCACCTTCACGTTCTGGATCTCGGCCTCCGGCACCTTGGTGCGCACGGTGATCGTGTCCAGGTCGGCCAGCGTCAGCATCACCGGCGTGATCTGCACCGCGATCACCGTCTGCCCCACCTGCACCGGCAGGCTGACCACGGTGCCGTCCATGGGCGCCGTGATGCGCGTGTAGCCCAGGCGCACCTGGGCCTGCGTCAGGTCGGCCTGCAGCCGGCTCATCACGGCGCTCTGGCCGCGCACGTCGGCTTCCAGCTTGCCGAGTTCAGCCTCGGCGCGCTCGGCGTCCAGCACTGCGGTGGCGTCGCCGGCCAGCAGGCGGCGCTGGCGCTCGGCTTCGCGGCGCGCGGTGGCCAGGTCGATCTGGCGCGATTCCACCAGCGCCTTCTGCTGCAGCAGCGCGGCCTCGGCGCGGGCGACGTCGCTGCGCGCGAGCTCGGGGTCCAGGCTCACGAGCAATTCGCCCTTCTTCACCTGCTGGCCCAGCTGCACGTGCAGCGTCTGGATCTGGCCGCTGACTTGCGCGCCGACGTCCACCTTGGTCTTGGCCTGCAGCACGCCGGCGGCCTGCACCAGCTGCGTGATGTCGGCCTTCTCCACCTTGCCGCTGGGCGGTGGCGGGGGCGGGGGCGGCGGGTTCAACGCGCGCCAGCCGGCGAAGGCGCCGGCGGCCAGCAGCAGCAAGAGCACCCAGCGCAGGCGCGTGTGCCGCCGCCAGCGGCGAACCAGGGCGTTGCCCCGGGAATTCCTGTCGTTCATTGCGCTCCCTGAAACCGGCCAGCGCAATGTAGTGGCATTGGTGCCGCCGCCAGGGCGCCAGGCGACGAACCGCAGGGCGGCCGGATGAACCGGCCGCCCTGCCGTGCCAGACGCGTCAGAAGTGGATGCCGCGCATCAGCTGCTGCACCGCCACCGCCTCCGCACTCAGCTGCGGCTTGGCGCTCTTGTCGCCCTTGGCCGCCGATGAATCGGGGAACATGCGGAAGGTGGTGTTCATGCTGATCTGCGCCACGCGCGGCACCAGCAGGTGCAGCATCTCGCCGAAGATGCCCAGCCGGGTGGCGATGCGCACCGGCTTCTCGATGCAGGCCTGCGCGATCATGTCGGCCGCCTCTTCCGGGCTCAGCGTCGGCACGTTGTTGTAGATCTTCGTGGGCGCGATCATCGGCGTGC
>CAZBUU010000197.1:0-8382 GCA_964495125.1 uncultured Rubrivivax sp. | reverse complement strand
AGGGCCGCGGCTTCGCCGTGGTGGCCGGCGAGGTGCGCAGCCTGGCGCAGCGCAGTGCCGAGGCCGCGCGCGAGATCAAGACGCTCATCAACGCCAGCGTCGAGAAGGTGGAGACCGGCAGCGCGCTGGTCGGCGACGCCGGCCGCACGATGGGCGAGATCGTCACGCAGGTGGCGCGCGTGCGCGACATGCTGGACGAGATCAACACCGGCAGCGTGGAGCAGAGCAAGGGCGTGAGCCAGATCGGCGAGGCCGTGCACCAGCTCGACCAGGTGACGCAGCAGAACGCCGCCCTGGTGGAGGAAAGCGCCGCGGCCGCCGAGAGCCTGCGCCACCAGGCCGTGCAGCTGACCGAGGCGGTGTCCTTCTTCAAGGTGGGTGGCAACGCACATCGGGTACCCTCGCCGGCGTGAAACTGCAATTCCTGGGCGCAGCCGACGGTGTCACCGGCTCGCGCCACCTGGTGACCACGGACGACCGCCGCCTGCTGCTGGACTGCGGCCTGTTCCAGGGCTGGAAGCTGCACCGCGAGCGCAACTGGGCGGCACCGCCCGAGCTGCGCGAGCTCGACGCCGTGCTGCTGAGCCACGCCCACCTCGACCACAGCGGCTGGCTGCCCGCGCTGGTGAAGCACGGCTTCCGCGGGCCCATCCACGCCAGCCCCGCCACCTGCGAACTGGCCCGCGTGCTGCTGCTGGACAGCGCGCACCTGCAGGAAGAGGACGCGCGCCGCGCCAACCGCTACGGCTACAGCCGCCACGAGAAGGCGCTGCCGCTCTACACCAAGGCCGATGCGCTGCGCGCCATCGCGCAGTTCGTGCCCCTGGCACCGGGCCGCGCGCTGAAGATCGGCCGCAACACGGTGAGGCTGAGCCCGGTGGGCCACCTGCTGGGGGCCTGCAGCGTGTGGCTGTCCGACGGCCACCGCCAGCTGCTCTTCAGCGGCGACGTCGGCCGCAGCGCCGACCTGCTGATGCCGCCGCCAGCGCCACCGCCGGCCGCCGACGTGCTGCTGGTCGAATCCACCTACGGCAACCGCTGGCACGGCACCGAGGACAGCACGGCGCGGTTGGGCGAGATCGTGCAGCGCACCGTGCAGCGCGGCGGCTCGGTGCTGCTGCCGGCCTTCGCCGTGGGGCGCGCGCAGGCGCTGCTGCTGGTGCTGCAGCGGCTGAAGGCGGCGGGCACGATCCCGCGCGATCTGCCGGTCTGGCTGGACAGCCCCATGGCCACCGAGGCCACGGCGCTGTACCGGCGCCACGGCGCGCTGCTGCGTGTGCCGCCGCGTGAGCTGCGCGGCCTGACCGACGGCGTGCGCCTCGTCGCCACGGCGCAGCAGTCCATGCGCCTGGCAGCGTCACGCTACCCGTCGGTGATCATCTCCGCCAGCGGCATGGCCACCGGCGGGCGCGTGCTGCACCACCTGAAGGCCCGCATCGCCGACCCCCGCCATGCCATCGTCTTCGCCGGCTTCCAGGTCGGCGGCAGCCGCGGCGCGAAGCTCATCGCCGGCGAGCGCGAGGTGAAGATCCACGGCGAGATGCTGCCGGTGCGTGCCGAGGTGAGCCACCTGGACGGCTTCTCCGGCCATGCCGACCAGGCCGAGCTCCTCGCCTGGCTGCGCCAGATGCCTTCAGCGCCGGCGCAGACCTTCGTCGTGCACGGCGAGCCCGACGCCGCCGACGCGATGCGCATGGCGATCCAGCAGCAGCTCGGCTGGCGCGCGCGCGTGCCGCAGCACGGCGAAAGCGCCGCGCTCTGAATCAGCGCCTCAGACGAACACGCCTTCGCGCATCCACTTCGTCGCCACCCATTTCTCACCGGCCGTCACCGGCGCACCCCCGTGCAGCGTGCGCGTGGACTCGTGGGCGCGGTCGTAGCTGAAGAAGACAGCGTTGCCGCGCACGGGGGCGACCTCGAAGCCGATCTCCGGAAAGGTGGTGGCGCCGCCGCCTGCGGGCGTGTTCAGGTACATCACCACGGTGCCCACGCGCTGGCCGCCGCGCTGCAGGATGCGCGCCGTGCCGCTGTGGGCCGGGTCGAAGTAGTCGTGGTGCGGCCGGTACTCGGCCCCGGGCCGGTAGCGCAGCACCTGCAGGCCTTCGCCGTTCTCCAGCGGCCAGCGCACGAGCTCGGCGATGCGGGCCTCGATGCGCCGGATCAGCGGCGCCTCGCCGCGCTCGAAGAACATGCCGTCGCTGGTGCGCGCGGCGTTGACCTCGCTGCCGCCGGTGGCGTTGTCCACGGTCTCCGAGCGCAGCAGGCGTGGCCGCGCCAGCGCCATCAGTTCGTCGCATTCGGCGTCGCTCAGCAGCCCGCCGAAGATCACCACGCGCGGCAGCTTCATGCTGCCCAGCACGCGCACCACGTGGCCGTCGGACAGCCGGAGCTCGCAGGCACCGTCGAGCTGCGGCTCGGGCACGGCGCTGGGCGGCGGCAGCACGCTGGCGGGCAGGGGCCGGCGGCCGATCTCGTCCAGGCGCTGGCGCAGCGTCTGCTCCAGCGCGTCGACGGCGACCTCCTCGTCCCAGCCGCTGGCCTTCATCGCCGTCAGCACGTCCTCCGGGCGGCAGCCGGCCTCGGCCTGGGCGATGATCCAGCGGCGGAGTTCCTCGGTGACGGTCTGGGCGGTGGTCGTCATGCCGGAAATCTTAACCAGCCCGCGGGCGCCGGAACACCAGCTGCGTGGCGGTGGAGGCACCGCGGTCCAGCGCGTAGCCCTCGGCGCCGAAGTCCTCCAGCGCCCGCACGCTGCGCGCCCGCTTCGCGATGGCGTGGCGCGCCAGCAGCCCACGCGCCCTCTTGGCGAAGAAGCTGATGACCTTGGCGTCGCTGCCCTCGCCTTCGAGGAAGCTCACGTCCACCCACTTCGCGCGCAGGCTGCCCCGCGGCACGACACGCGCGTACTCGACCGACGCGAGGTTCACCACCACCGGCGCGGCCTCCGCGGCCTGGCGCTCGTCCAGCCAGCGCGCCACGGTGTCGCCCCAGAAGGCGTAGAGGTCCTTGCCGCGCGTCGTCTTCAGCGCCGTGCCCATCTCCAGCCGGTAGGGCTGCAGGCGGTCCAGCGGGCGCAGCGCGCCGTACAGGCCGGAGAGGATCACCAGGTGCTCCTGCGCCCAGGCCAGGTCGGCGGCCTTCAGCGCCTTCGCCTGCAGGCCGTCGTAGACGTCGCCGTCGAAGGCCAGCACGGCCGGCTTGCTGTTCTCGGCCGTGGCCTGCGGCTGCCAGACGGCGTAGCGGGCGACGTTGAGCTGCGCCAGCTTGTCCGACAGGTCCATCAGGCCGGCCACCTGGGCCGGCGTCCGGCGCCTGAGCACGTCGATCAACTCGGCCGCGCGCGCGGCGAACAGCGGCTCGGTGGCCTTCTTCGCCACCGCCGCGGGCACGCGCGTCTCGTAGTCCAGGGCCTTGGAGGGGGACAGCAGCAAGAGCATGTCAATCGTCTTCCGGTCGGTCGGGCAGGCCGCGCACGGCGCCCAGCGCCGCGGCCCAGGTGCGGGCCGGGATGTGGTTGCGCAGGCGGAACAGGCAGCGCTGGATGAGCGCGGGGTGCAGTTCGTGGCCCACGCCCTCAGCGATGTCCAGCGTGGCGTCGCCGTTCAGCGCCGCCAGCGCCTGCAGCGCCGCGCGCGCATGGGCCGCGGGCATCACGGGGTCGGCGCCGCCGTGGAAGAGGTGCAGCGTGCTGTGCTGTGGCGCCGTGGCGGGCAGCGCCGCGAAGCGGCCGCCGAAGGCCAGCACGCGGCCGGCGATGCCGTCCTCGGCCTGCACCGCCGCCAGCGCCAGGATGGCGCCCTGCGAGAAGCCGGCCAGCGCCGTGGCCGCCGGCCCCACGCCCAGCTGCTGCTGCGTGGCGCGCAACCAGTCCAGCAGCCCCGGCAGCGCCGCCGCCACGCGCCCGGGGCGGTTGGCCTCGCTGATGCCCTGCACGCTGAACCACTGGCGCGCCAGCGCGCCGCCGCCGCCGTCGAAGGGCAGCGGTGCGTCCGGCGCGAGCACGGCGGCCTGCGGGAATTCGCTGCGCAGGGCCTGGGCCAGCGGCGCCAGGCTCGCGCCGTTGGAGCCCACGCCGTGCAGCAGCACGAGCAATTGTTCCGGGCTGCCCTGGGCCGGCAGCCACTCGATCGTGAGATGCATCGCGCGGATTGTCGCCGCGCCCGGGTGGCGCCGCGGGGCCGTCCTGCCCTGGGTGAAAATCGCCCGGTGAACCGACCGCGCCGCGCCGTTGCCCCGTTCGACGGCCCCGCCTTCGCGCTGATCGCCGCGTGCTGGGCCCTGTGGCTGCTGCTGGCCCCGACGCCCGCCGCCGCGATCCCGGGCGATGCGCGCTGGGGCGACCGCGCCGAACTCGGCTTCCAGCAGATCACCACCCAGCAGGGTCTGCCCAACGAAGTGGCCATCGCGCTGGCCCAGGATGCCGAGGGCTACCTGTGGATCGGCACCGCCGCCGGCCTGGCGCGCTGGGACGGCTACCAGGCCCGCGCCTTCCGCTACGAACCCGGCGTGGCCGGCAGCCTGCCCGACAACCTCATCCAGGCCCTGCATGCCGACCGCCGCGGCCGGCTGTGGATCGGCACCAGCGCCGCCGGCCTGGCACGCTACGACGCCACCACGCAGCGCTTCGAGCGCATCGGCGCCGGCCCGGGCGGGCTGGGCCACGTCAGCGTGCGCACCATCGCCGGCGACGGCGCCGACGGCCTGTGGGTGGGCACCGACGGCGGCCTGGACCACGTCGACATCGCCAGCGGTCGCGTCACGCCCATGCCCATGGGCGCCGACGCCCCCAGCGGCCTGACCGGCGACCGCGTGGTCTCGGTGCTGCTGGACCGCCAGGGCCGGCTGTGGGCCGGCACCTCGGCGGGCCTGTTCCGGCGCCCGGCCGGCGGCACACGCTTCGAGCGCGTGCCCCTGCCGCGTGCCGCCGGCACCGGGCCGCTGCAGCCCGAAGCGCTGCTGCAGGACCTGCAGGGCCGCCTCTGGGTGGGCACGCACCGCGGCGGCGCCTTCGTCATCGACACCGACGGCCAGGCCCGGCCCGTGCTCGAGACGGCACCGGCCAAGGACGGCACGCCGCTGTCGGCGCAGCGCATCGGCGCCATCGTCGAAGCGCGGCCGGGCGAGATCTGGATCGCCACGCTGGGCCAGGGCGTGCTCGTGGTGGATGCAGCCAGCGGCCAGACGCGGCGCCTGCGGCAGCGCTCGGGCATGGCCAGCAGCCTCGTCGACGACACCGTGCGCGGCCTGCTGGTGGACCGCTCCGGCCTGTTGTGGGCCGCCACCCACGGTGGCGTGAGCCGCACCGACCCACGCGCGGCCAGCGTGCAGACCATCGCCGGCGGCCGCGACGGCCTGGCGACCCGACGCGAGTACGGTTCGCTGTTCACGCACAGCGACGGCCGGCTGTGGCTGGGCACGCACAACCACGGCATCGAGATCGTGCCGGCCAGCGGCGGACCGCCGCAGTGGCTGCGCCCCGACGCGGCACGCCCGGACAGCGCACTGCCGCCGGACGTCATCTTCGCCATGACCGAGGCCGGCGACGGCAGCGTCTTCGTCGGCACCTACCGCGGCCTGTACCGCGTCAGCGCCGACGGCCGGCGCGTGGCGCGGCTGCGCTGGCCGGGCCGCGACCCGGCGGCCGGCACCGGCCCGCTGCTGCGCGTGGGCGGCACGCTGTGGGTGGGCGGCCTGTCCGACGGCCTGTGGCGCCTGGAAGACCTGCAGGCCGCGGCGCCGCAAGCCACGCTGGCGCTGCCCGCCAAGGCGCTGACCGACCGCCGCATCACGGCGCTGGCGCGCGGCCCCGGCGGCGAACTGTGGATCGGCACGCGCAACGGCCTGAACCGCCACGACCCTGCCGCCGGCACGCTGCTGCAGTTGAAGGTGGGCGAGCCCGAGGGCCTGGCCGCCGGCTTCGTGAGCGCGCTGCTGCTCGACCGCGCCGGCCGCCTGTGGGTGGGCACCTACGGCGGCGGCCTGCAGCGCCTGCAGGCCGACACCCTGCCGCCGCGCTGGCAGCGCATCGGCCGCGCCGAAGGGCTGCCCGACGAGACGCTGAACGCGCTGCTGGAAGACGGCGAAGGCCGCATCTGGTTGAGCACCGAGAACGGCCTGGCCGTGGCCGACCCCGCCACCGGCCGCGCGCGCGCGCTGCGCCGCGCCGAGGGCGTGGTGTTCCTGTCCTACTGGACGAACGCCGCCACGCGCACGCCGGCCGGCGAGCTGCTGTTCGGGGCCTCGGGCGGCCTCACGCTGGTGCGGCCCGTGGCCCTGAGCCCGTGGCGCCATGTGCCGCCGGTGGTGGCCACCGAAGTGCGCGTTGGCGGCCACGCCGTGCCGCTGCCGGCCGAGGGCGAAGCCCTGGAGATTCCCGCCGAAGCCAACCAGTTTTCGGTGCAGTACGCGGCGCTGGACTTCTCCGCGCCCGAGTACAACCGCCACGAGCACCGGCTGGAAGGCTACGACACCGGCTGGCAGCCCGCCGACAACGCGCTGCGCCTGGCCAGCTACGCCAACCTGCCGCCGGGCGAATACCGGCTGCTGCTGCGCGGCGCCAACCGCGAAGGCGTGTTCGGCGAGACCGCGCTGGCGTTGCCGCTGCGCGTGCTGCCGGCCTGGCACCAGACCTGGTGGTTCCGCGGCGCGCTGGCCGCCGCGGCGCTGCTGGCGGTGTTCGCCTGGGTGCAGCTGCGCACGCGCGTGCTGCGCGCGCGGCGGCGCGAATTGCAGCAGCTGGTGGACGCGCGCACGGCCGAACTGCAGGCGGTGACGCGGGCGCTGGAGCACAAGTCGCGCGTGCTCGAGCGCGCCAGCATCATCGACCCGCTGACCGGCCTGCACAACCGCCGCTTCCTGGCCGAACAGATCGAGGCCACGCTGGTGGCCAGCCTGCGGCGCGCGCAGACGGCCCCGCGCCCGCAGAGCTGCGACACCGACACCCTGTTCTTCCTCATCGACGTCGACCGCTTCAAGCGCATCAACGACGACCTCGGCCACGCCGCCGGCGACAGCGTGCTGGTGCAGCTGGGCCTGCGCCTGCAGGCGGCGATGCGCGAGTCGGACTACGTGGTGCGCTGGGGCGGCGAGGAGTTCCTGGCCGTGGCGCGCGACACCGACCGCGCGCGCGGCGACGAACTGGCCGAACGCATCCGCGCCGCCGTGGCCGACCAGCCCTTCCGCCTGGACGACGGCCAGCCGCTGGCCGTCACCTGCTCCATCGGCCACGCCGCCTGGCCCTTCGTGCCGGCCCAGCCGCAGGCCATCGACTGGCAGGGCGTCATCAACCTGGCCGACGTGGGCCTGCGGACCGCCAAGCGCGCCGGCCGCGACGCCTGGGTGGGCATGCACGCCACCGAGCGCACGAACCCGGTGGACCTGCCCGCGCGCACGACCGCGGCGCCGCACCTGGCGGTGCTGCGCGGCGACATCGCGGTGAGCAGCAGCCGGCCCGAGGACCTGCTGGCCGAGGCGCTGTCGCCCGTCTGAACCGCCCTCAGTGGAAGTTGCGGCTGCGGGTGCTGAGCCCCTGCAGCAGCGCGGAGTGGTCCACCAGCTTGCGTGCGATGAGGTGGCGCACCTCGCCTTCGCATTGCCAGATGCCGAAGACCGTGAGCAGCGTGCTGGCCAGGAGCGGCTGGCGCTGCGCTTCGGCCACCTGCGGCCAGACGATGACGTTGACGCTGCCGGTCTCGTCTTCCAGCGTCACGAAGACCACGCCCTTGGCCGTCTCGGGGCGCTGGCGGTGCGTGACGATGCCGCTGGCGCGCGCCAGGCGGCCTGAAGGGAACTCGCGCAGCACCGAAGCAGGCAGCACCTTGAAGGCGGCGAGCGCGCCGCGCAGCAGCGCCAGCGGGTGCTGCGTGAGGCTCAAGCCCAGGCTGCGGTAGTCGGCCAGCACCGTGGTGGCGGCGTCGGGCGCCGGCAGCGCGGCCGGGGCTTCGTGCGTGCGCGTGCCGCGCAGCAGCGGCGTGGCGCGCGTGTCGACGCCGGCCACGGCCCAGGCGGCGTCGTGGCGGTGGCCAGCCAGCGACTTCAGCGCGTCGGCCTGCGCCAGCAGCGCCATGGCGTGGGCGTCCAGCTGCGCGCGGCGCGCCAGGTCTTCGGGCGAAGCGAAAGGCGCCTGGCCGCGGGCCGCCAGCAGCCGCTCGGCCGCGTCCTGCCGCAAGCCGCCGATGCGCGACAGGCCCAGCCGCACCGGCTGCAGCAACGGGCCGCCGCCACGGGCGCTGTCGGGTTCCAGCACCGTGTGCCAGTCGCTCACCGCCACGTCCACCGGCAGCACGCTCACGCCATGCTCGCGCGCATCGCGCACCAGCTGCGCCGGCGCGTAGAAGCCCATGGGCTGGCTGTTCAGCAGCGCGGCCAGGAAGGCGTCGGGGT
>CAZBUU010000196.1:0-8386 GCA_964495125.1 uncultured Rubrivivax sp. | reverse complement strand
CGAGGCGCTGGACCACGTGCTGCTGTTCGGCCCGCCGGGCCTGGGCAAGACGACGCTGGCACACATCGTCGCCAACGAACTGGGCGTGAACCTGCGTCAGACCAGCGGCCCGGTGCTGGAGAAGCCCAAGGACCTGGCGGCCATCCTCACCAACCTGGAGCGCAACGACGTGCTCTTCATCGACGAGATCCACCGGCTGAGCCCGGTCGTCGAGGAGATCCTGTACCCGGCGCTGGAGGACTACCAGATCGACATCATGATCGGCGAAGGCCCGGCCGCCCGTTCGATCAAGCTCGACCTGCAGCCCTTCACGCTGGTGGGTGCCACCACGCGCGCCGGCATGCTGACCAACCCGCTGCGCGACCGCTTCGGCATCGTGGCACGGCTGGAGTTCTATTCCGCGGAAGAACTCACGCGCATCGTCACCCGCTCGGCCGGACTGCTGAACGTGGCCACCGACGCCGAAGGCGCACTGGAGATCGCGCGCCGCAGCCGCGGCACGCCGCGCATCGCCAACCGCCTGCTGCGCCGCGTGCGTGACTACGCCCAGGTCAAGGGCGATGGGACCATCGACGCCGCCGTGGCCGACCGCGCACTCAAGATGCTGGACGTCGACCCGCTGGGCCTGGACGTGATGGACCGCAAGCTGCTGGAAGCCATCGTCCACCGCTTCGACGGCGGGCCCGTGGGCCTGGACAACCTGGCGGCGGCCATCGGCGAGGAATCCGGCACGATCGAGGACGTCATCGAGCCCTACCTCATCCAGCAGGGCTACCTGCAGCGCACGCCGCGCGGCCGCATGGCCACCACCGCGGCCTGGCGCCACCTGGGTCTGGCCGCCCCCGCGCGCGCGTCGGACGATCTGTTCGGCGCTTGAGGCCCGCCCGGCGCCCCTGGGCGCAGCGAATGCGTGACGTTTTCCGGCGCCTGCAGGCCGGCGTGACTTTTCGCGCCCGCCGTTAACCAAGGCTTTCATCCCGGCATCTCAAGTCGGCCGGCGCGCAGGCCGATACACCGAGGGAGTGCCGG
Organism: uncultured Rubrivivax sp.; assembly: GCA_964495125.1. Lineage (GTDB taxonomy): Bacteria > Pseudomonadota > Gammaproteobacteria > Burkholderiales > Burkholderiaceae_C > Rubrivivax. Next base: position 7,357 of record CAZBUU010000196.1, on the reverse strand, counting down.
GGCCCGTGCCCCGGTGAACCCATGGGGTGTCTGGTCATGTCCGTCTTGCGCAATCGAGGTTTCACGCTCATCGAAGTGATGGTCACGCTGGCCATCCTCGCGATCCTGGGCGCCGTGGCCCTGCCGGCCTACACAGGCTACGTGCAGCGTTCGCGCGTGCCGGCCGGCCTGGAGGCGCTGTCCAGCTATGCCACGCGCATGGAGCAGCGCTACCAGGACACGGGCTGCTACGCCAACGCCTGCCCGCCGGGCGTGGGCGCCACGTGCGCGATGGCGGTGCCGGAGCCCACCAACTTCACGGTCACCTGCGCGCAGGCCAACAACGGCCAGACCTACACCGCCACGGCCACCGGCAGCGGCCCGATGGACGGCTACACCTACACCATCAACCAGGCCGGCGCGCGCGCCACCACGGCCCACCCCAAGGGCGCCAACAACGCCTGCTGGTCCACCAAGGGAGGCACCTCATGCGACAGCTGAGCCCGGCCCGGCGCGGCCTGACGCTGATCGAGCTGATGGTGGCCTTCGCCATCGCGTCGCTGCTGGCGCTGGCGGCCACGCCCTTCTTCAGTGACTACGGCGTGAACTCGCGGCTGCGCGAAGGCGGCAACCTGCTGTACGCCGAATCGCTCTTCGCGCAGAGCGAGGCGATCAAGCGCAACCGCACGGTGCGCCTGGCCACCAACAACAACGTCATCACGGTCGACGACCTGGCCGATCCGGACAACCCGGTGACCTTGCGCACCCGGGCCTTGCCCGAGAACGTGACCATCGGCAACGCCACCGTGTCCTTCGGCAGTTCGGGCTGGCCCGCCAACCTGGCCGCCGTGTCCTTCAACCTGAGCCACGCCACCGCCGTGTGCGACGCCGACCACCGCTGTCCGGGTCTGCGCGTCGATGCCGGCGGCGCGATACGTCTATGCGGCAACAAGCTCTCCTGCTGAAGCCGGCGCGCGTCGCGCGCGGCTTCGGACTCTTCGACGCGATGATCTCGCTGCTCGTGCTCTCGCTGGGCATGCTGGCGATGACGCGCTTCCAGAACCGCATGGTGGCGCAGACCACGGAGTCGACCTCGCGCCAGGTGGCCACGCAGCTGGCCGCCGAGCACCTGAGCACGGTGCTGGTCGACGTGGGCAACGCCGCCTGCTACACGCTGCCGCAGGCCGGCGCCTGCGGCAACGCCGACGCCAAGACGCGCACCACGGCCTGGGCCGCGCGCGTGGCCGGAACGCTGCCGGGCACGGTGGCCACCACGGCCGGTCTGGACGCGGCGACCGGCCGCATGACGCTGACCATCACCTGGACCGGCAAGGACAACGGCGAAACCCGAACGCTGAGGACGGTGACCGATGTACGCCCCTGAAAACCTGCACCGCGCGGCGCCGCGCGGTCTGTCCATGATCGAGGTCATGGTCGGCATGGTCGTGTCGCTGCTCGTCGGCCTGGCCGCCGCCGGCAGTGCGCAGATGTTCCTGGCCTCGCAGCGCCAGGGCATCGGCACCGGCGGCACGCTGGTCAACGCCAGCACCGCGCTGGCCGCCATCCGCGACGACGTCGCGGCCGGCGGGCTGGGCTTCTTCGGCGACCGCCAGTACCTGTGCCGCAAGCTCAACCTCAGTGTCGAAACCACCGTGGTGCAGGACGGCGTCGACTTCCTGCCCGTGCGCATCACGGCCGAAGCCACCGGCGACCGCATCGACATCACCTCGGCCACGCAGGTGGCCTCCGGCGCCAACGTGCTGCTGAAGTCCGCCTCCACCGGCGCCACCGCCGAGGTGCGTTCGCTGCTGCCCGTGACCGCCGGCCAGGCCGTGCTGCTGGCACCGGCGACGCCGGGACAGCCCTGCCTGGTGCGCAGCGTCACCGCGGTGACGGCGTCGACCGACACGACGCCGCAGTCGCTGACCTTCGGCGCCGCGGGCCGCTTCAACCAGAAGGCCTTCACCACCAACCCCACCTACACCGCCAACGACTACCCCGACATCGGCCGCGTCGCGCTGCTGGGTGACCTGCGCTGGACGCGCTACCGCCGCGAGGGCACCGACCTGCGCCTGGAGCGCCCCTTCGGCGGTGACCCCGTGGTGCTGGTGCGCAACGTGGTGGCCTTCCGCGCGCAGTACGGCATCGCCGCCGCCGCGGCCGGCAGCACGGCCCTGGAGAGCTGGACCGACGCGTCCGGGGGCTTCGAGACGCTGACCGCCGCGCTGCTGCCACGCGTGCGCGCCATCCGCATCGGCGTGGTCACGCGCAGCACGCAGGCCGAGAAGCCCGACGCCAACGGCATCTGCCAGGCGACGACGGCCATGCCCACCCTGTTCGGCGCCGCCGTGGTCTCCGACGTGCTCGACTGGCGCTGCTTCCGCTACCGCACGGCCATCGTCGTGGTGCCGCTGCGCAACCTCGTGATCGGGATGACATCGTGAGACGCCTGACTGCCTCCCCGCGCCGCGGCGTGACGCTGCTGATGGTGCTGCTGCTGCTCAGCGTCATGCTGCTGGGTGGCGTGGCGCTGTCGCGCATGACCGAGATCGGCGTGCTCGCCAGCGGCAACAGCGCCTACCGCGAAGCCTCGCTGCAGGCCTCCGAAGTGGGCGTCAACACGGCCTATGCCGCCGTCAAGGGCCTGGCCGCCGAGGAGACCAACGCCGGCAACTGGTACTGGGCCTCGATCCAGGCGGCCGATGCGGCCGGCCTGCCCAACATCAACTGGAACAACGCGCCCGAGGTGACCGTCGGCGCCTACAGCGTGCGCTACATCGTCGAGCGCATGTGCACCCAGGCCAACGTCACCGAGACGCTGCGGCAGTGCCTCGTCAAGCAGATCCCGCAGTCGCCGGAAAGCATGGTCTACGGCAAGGAAGCCCTGGACCCGCCCAACTCGCGCCAGTTCCGCATCACCGTGCGCGTGAACGGGCCGAAGGACACGCAGACCTGGGTCCAGTCCCTCGTCACGAAGGGCTGATGCCCATTCCCTGAAGGACAAGCCATGAAGCCCCTGATGCAACTCGCCGCCAGCGCCCTGGCCCTCGCCGGGCTGCTGGGCAGCGCCGCCACACAGGCCACCAACCTCGCCGAACTGCCGCTGAAGGCTTCGGTGCTGGCCAAGCCCAACGTCATCTTCGCGATGGACGAGTCGGGCTCGATGGACGCCGAGGTGATGATCGACGGCCACTTCCAGGGCTGGGTCTACTTCAACTACTGGAGCGCCACGCAGTACCCCGACGGCAAGCCGCGCACCGGCTCGGCGGCCGCCGACTGGAACATGTTCTACCTGTTCCCCACCGGCACCGGCGCCGGCAACAAGGTCTACGGCGACCCCGCCTGGCAGTACGGCTACGCCATCCCGCCGACGCCCGAGATGGCCTGGACGCGCTCGTCCGCCTACAACACCATCTACTACAACTCGAACAAGACCTACGTGCCCTGGGCGCCGGCCTATGTGAGCGGCGCGCTGCAGAACTACGGCAATGCCGCACCGGGCGCGGCCAAGGCGCACCCCGCCAACGGCACCACGACGGTGGCGCTGAACGCCAACATCAACAACAACGGCTTCGACTGGCGCTTCACCTTCCTGCCCGGCACCACCATCCCGGCCGGCGCCACCGACATCAACTGCCTGTGGGCCGCGGCGCCCGGCGCACTGCCCTCCGTCGTGACGACGGGCCAGGGCCTGTGCAAGGCCACGGTGTCCTACTACCCCGCCACCTTCTGGACCCAGGAAGTCTGCGTCGCCGACGGCACGACCTGCGTCACCAACTGGGACGGCCAGACGCTCAAGCGCTACGAGATCAAGGCCGGCAACACCTTCCCGTCGGGCCGCAGCTACGCCGACGAGATGCAGAACTTCGCCAACTGGTTCCAGTACTACCGCAAGCGCAGGCTGATGCTGGCGGCCGGCATGGGCGAGGTGCTGGAGAACATCGCCGGCATGCGCCTGGGCGTGGTGGCCTTCAACAACCGCGTCTCGCCGACCATGTACGACAGCGAGGCCACGTCCGCATCGCTGAACCGCTTCCGCGTCGCAGGCATCTTCTACACCGCCGAGGGCGACGGCGGCACGCCGACGCACGCGACGATGAAGTACATCCGCGACGAGTTCGACGCCAACACGGGCATCGTCCAGTACGCCTGCCAGCGCAACGCGAACTTCATCATCACCGACGGTTTCGCCAACGACGGCGCGGTGGCACCGCCGGCCTACGTGTCGGCCACCTACGGCGGCACCACCCCCTACACCACCACCGCCGCGTCGTCGCTGGCCGACAAGGCGCTGGCCTACTACACGCTGCGCTTGCGCTCGTCGGGCGCCTCGGCGCTGGCCGCCGGCAAGGTGCCCATCGGCGACGCCGCGACCGAGAACGCGGACCTGAACCCCGACCTGCACGTCAACACCTACGCGCTGACCCTGGGCATGAAGGGCACGCTGTGGCCGGGTGCGCCCAACCCCTTCACCAGCGCGCCCACCTGGCCGGCGCCGGTGTCGAACACGGCGACGATGATCGACGACCTCTGGCACGCCACCATCAACGGCCGCGGCAAGATGTACCTCGCCACGACGCCGGAAGAGACGGCAATCCAGATCCGTTCGGGCCTGAACGACATCCTCAGCCAACAGGGTGCGCAAGGCGGCGTGGCCGTGAGCGCGGTCAACCTGGACCGCAGCGACGGCAAGGCCTACCTCGGCTACTACAACCAGCGCGGCTGGACGGGTGACCTGGAGGCGCGCGACATCAACGTCGCCACGGCCGTCATCTCCAACGTCGTCAAGTGGTCGGCCGCCACGCGCCTGGCGACGGCCGTCTGGTCCGACCGCAGGATCTTCAGTTCCAGCGGCGGCAGCGGGCTGGAGTTCACGGCCGCCAACTTCGGCACCACGGTGAACCCGGACACCGTGGCCTACACCGACGCGCAGGTGGTCGACTACCTCCGCGGCAAGCGCACCGGCGAGGGCGACATCTTCCGCATCCGCTCGGCGCTGATGGGCGCCGTGGTGAACTCCGAACCCGTGCTGGCACGCGACGAGCAGACCGTCTACGTGGCCTCCGGCGAAGGCATGCTGCATGCCTTCGACACCCTCACCGGCGACGAGATGTGGGCCTACATGCCCCAGGACAAGCTGGCAGCCATCGGCCAGTCGGTGCAGCGCGGCTGGGTCTACAGCACGCTGCTGGACGCCACGCCCAGCTACGGCAAGCTCAGCGACGGCTCCAAGATGCTGGTGGGCGGCCTGGGCGCCGCCGGCCGCAGCTACTACGCGCTGAACGTCAGTTCGCCGCGCAACCTGACCGCCGCGCAGGCTGCGGCGCAGTTCAAGTGGATCTTCCCGACCGCGGCCGACGCCGGCAACCGCGCCAACATGGGCTACACCGTCGGCAAGCCGGTCTATGCGCGGGTGAAGCTCGCCGGCGTCGACACGGACGTCGTGCTCGTCACCTCAGGCTACGACAACGGGCTGAGCATCGGCGACGGCAAGGGCCGGCTGTGGATGCTGAAGGCCAGCGACGGCACGGTCATCAAGTCCTTCAAGACCAGTGAAGGCACGGCCGGCGGCGCCGAGGCCGGCTTGGCCCACGTGGCCGCGTTCCGCGAGTCCGACGGCCTGGTGAAGTACGCGTATGGCGGTGACCTTCTGGGCAACCTCTGGCGCTTCGACCTCACGGCGGCCGCGGCCTCCGACATCGCCGCCGACCGCATCGCGGTGCTGAAGGACGGCAGCGGCAACCTGCAGCCGGTGACGTCCGTGCCCGAACTGGTGATGATCAGCGGCAAGCGCGTCGTGCTGGTCGGCACGGGCCGCATCCTGGACATCGGCGACTTCGGCAGTGCGAAGACCCAGACCTTCTACGCCATCGCCGACGGCGCGTTGATCGACAGCGCGCGCAGCAGCCTCGTCCTGCGCACCTACACGCGGGGCAACAACCCCGAGGTCACCGGCGACGCACTGGACTGGGCGACGCAGCGCGGCTGGTACATGGACATTCCGGCGGGTGAGCAGATCAACACCGACGCCGTGGTGGCCTACGGGGCCGTGGCCTTCGTCAGCAACAAGCAGGGCAGCACCGACTGCTCACAGCAGAGCTACATGTACCTGGTGAACGTGACCACGGGCAAGGTCGTGACGGGTGCCGCCGATGGCGCCGCCTCGCAGCTGCTGTCCAACAACGCCACGTCTTCGCGCGTGGTGGTGCTGCGCGACTCGACGGGCACGCTGCACGGCACGGTGCAGTTGTCTGACCGCGCCATCAAGAAGACGGTACTGCCGCTGGGCACGGTGATCCCGCCGGCGAAGAACGCCTGGCGCGAGATCCGGCGCTGACGACACTCAGGCGAGAGGGTCGCCTGCCAGGTGGCCCTCGTCGCTCCAGCCGACCAGCGACAGCCGCTCGCCGTTGTAGAGCAGACGGTTGATGGTGGCGTTGCCCAGCTGCCAGCTGCGCGACGCTTCCAGCGCCACGCCGACGGCGGCGCGGTAGAGGCAGTCCAGCACGCCGCCGTGGGCCACCACGGCGATCGTCTGGCCCGGGTGCGCGGCAGCGATGTCGCACACCGCCTCCACGCTGCGCGCGTAGAAGGCCTCCAGGGTCTCACCGCCCTCGGGGCCGGCGCCAGGTTCGCGCCGGCGCCAGCGTGCGGCGGCCTGCGGCCAGCGCGTCTCGATGTCGGCGTAGGTGTGGCCCTCGAACTGCCCGAAGCCGCGCTCGCGCAGGCGCGCGTCAGCCACCAGCGGCACGCCGGCGGCCAGGGCCAGCGGCTCGGCCGTGGCGCGTGCGCGCTGCAGGTCGCTCGTGTAGACCGCCGCGATGCCGGCGTCGGCCAGCGCCTCGGCCAGACGCGCCGCCTGCCAGCGTCCGGTGTCGTTCAGCGGGATGTCCAGCTGGCCCTGGATGCGCAGTTCGGCATTCCAGGCCGTCTGCCCATGCCGCAGCGCGAACAGCAGGGTCGGCTCGCGCATCGCTCCGGGATCAGATCCCGGCGTCCAGCAGCCGCTGGTTCAGCGTGTAGGTGCCGGAGAACGTGGCCTCGCCCAGCACGCGGCCGGCGAGCTTCTCGCGCACCTGCGGGCCGGTGAACACACCCTCCAGCGGCAGCTTCGGGATGGACACCGCGTAGAGCGTGAACACGTAATGGTGCACCAGCGAGTCGTTCCAGGGCGGGAAAGGGCCGTCGTAGCCGAAATACTGGCCGGCCATCTCGGCATGACCGGCGAACCAGCCGGTGTAGTCGTTCAGGCCGTGGCGGATCTCGCCGCGCGCCACCGGGCCCGGCTTGCCGCGCGGCGTGAAGCCGCGGCTGAACTCGCCTTCGGCGATCTCCATCGGCCGCGGCGGCAGGTCCACCAGCACCCAGTGGAAGAAGT
>CAZBUU010000195.1:0-8448 GCA_964495125.1 uncultured Rubrivivax sp. | reverse complement strand
CGATGCAGGCGGGGCGGTGCTGGTGGTGTCGTCGGAGCTGGATGAGATCCTGGCGCTGGCCGATCGTGTGGTCGTGATGAACGCCGGGCGGATCACGGGGGAGTTGCCGATCGAGCAGTGTTCGGAAACTGCGTTGGGGCGGCTCATGGCGGGGGCGCATTGATGCTGACCGAACCTCCGTCGGTGGTTGAGCGGGGGGCGGTGGCCGGCTGGGGCGCTGTAGGGAGCGGCGAGCAGCGCAGGCGGGCGGGCGGCGCGCGCAGCGCGCTTCGTGAACTGACTCATCGCGACTGTTTGAGCGCAGTGAGCGAAGCGAACGCAGCGAGTTTCGCGATGCGCCCGCTCGTCGAGCAGCGCAGCGGAGTCGGCGCGCAGCGCCGACCGCTCCCTCCTGCGCCCCAGCCGGCCATCGCCCCCCGCGACGCGCAGCAGCAGCAGCAGCCAAGAACAACAACATGAGCCAACCCGCAGAACTCCCCCGCTGGATGGATGTCGCCCTGCTCCCCGCGGTGAATCTCGCCGTGGCCCTGCTCGTCGCCGGCATCGTTGTCGCGCTGGTCGGCTTCCAACCCGGCCAGGTGCTCGCGCTGCTCATCAAGGGCGCCTTCGGCAGCAAGGCCGGCATCAGCTACACGCTCTACTACGCCACCACCTTCATCTTCACCGGCCTGGCCGTGGCCGTGGCCTTCCACGGCGGCCTCTTCAACATCGGCGGCGAAGGCCAGGCGGTCATGGGCGGCCTCGGCGCCGGGCTCGCGGCGCTGGCCTTCAGCGAGCACCTGCCCGCCGCCTTGATGCTGCCGCTGATGGTGCTGGGCGCCGCGCTCTTCGGCGGCCTCTGGGCGGCGATCCCCGGTGCGCTGCAGGCCTGGCGCGGCAGCCACACCGTGATCACCACGATCATGTTCAACTTCATCGCCTCGGCGCTGCTCGGCTACCTGCTGGTGAACCAGCTGAAGGAGCCCGGCAACATGACGCCCGAGAGCCGCGCCTTCGCCGCGTCGGCGCGCATGCCGGGGCTGCACGAGTGGATCGCGGCGCTCGGCATCGAATGGCCGCGCACGCCCCTGAACGCCACGCTGCTGATCGCCATCGCCGCTGTCGTCATCGTCTGGCTGGCGGTGTGGAAGACGCGCGGCGGCTACGCGCTGCGCGCCGTGGGCTTTGCGCCGGATGCGGCGGTGTATGCGGGCATCAGGCCGCAGCGGCTGATCGTGCTGTCGATGGCCGCGTCCGGTGCCTTCGCCGGCCTGGTGGGCGTGAACGAGATCGCCGGCGTGCATGGCCGGCTGCTGCCGGACTTCGTGGCCGGCGCGGGTTTCGCGGGCATTGCGGTCAGCCTGATCGGGCGCAACCACCCCTTCGGCATCGTGCTGGCTTCCATCCTCTTCGGCGCGCTCTACCAGGGTGGCTCGGAGCTGGCCTTCGAGATCAACGGCTTCAGCCGCGAGATGGTGTTCATGCTGCAGGGCCTCATCGTGCTCTTCGCCGGCGCCATGGCGCAGGTGGCGGCGCCTCTGCTGTTCAAGGCCTGGAAGGCCGCGGGCGGTGGCCGCGTGAAGGAGGAGGCCGCCCGTGGATGAAGTCTTCATCGGTACGCTGGTGGCCAGCACGCTGCGCGTGTCGGTGCCGCTGATCCTGTGCGCGCTGGCCGGCGTGCTGTGCGAACGCTCGGGCGTCATCGACCTCGGCCTGGAAGGCAAGATGCTGATGACGGCCTTCGCCACGGCGGCGGTGGGCGTGGCCAGTGGTTCGCTGCTCGCGGCGCTGGCCGTGGCCATCGTGGTGGGCGTGGCCTTGTCGATGCTGCACGGCTACGCCTGCGTCACGCACCGCGGCGACCAGGTCGTGCTGGGCATGGCCATCACGATGACGGCCGCCGGACTGACGGTGGTGCTGGGCATCGCCTGGTTCGCGCAGGGTGGCCAGACGCCGCCCGTGCCGGAAACGGTGCGTCTGGACCGCTGGTTCGTCGGTGCGGGTGAGGTTGTCGCGAAGATCCCGCTCGTCGGCCCGACGATCGCGCTGGCGCTCTTCGGCCACAACCTCATGGTCTACGGCTCGCTGGCCACGGTGGCCGGCGTGTGGTGGCTGCTGTACCAGACGCGCTTCGGCCTGCGCCTGCGCGCCGCCGGCGAGAACCCGACCATGGTGGACGCCGCCGGCGTGGGCGTGAAGGCGCTGCGCTACCAGGCGCTGGCGCTCAACGGCGTGCTCTCGGCGCTGGCCGGCAGCTACCTGGTGCTGGCGCAGAACCCGAGCTTCATCCCCAACATGACGGCTGGCCGCGGCTACATGGCACTGGCGGCGCTGATCTTCGGCAAGTGGCACCCGGTGGGCGCGCTGCTGGCGTGCCTGCTGTTCGGCTTCCTGGACGCGGTGTCCATCCGGCTGCAGGGCGTGGAGCTGCCCGGCATCGGCGCCGTGCCGGTGCAGTTCATCCAGGCGCTGCCCTACCTGCTGACGGTGGTGCTGCTGGCCGGCTTCATCGGCAAGAGCGTGGCGCCCGCCGCGCTGGGAAGGCCCTATGTCAAGGAGCGCTGAACTCATCGAAGCCGCGCGCGCCGCGCGCGCCGCAGCCTACGCGCCCTACTCGAAGTTCGCCGTCGGCGCCGCGGTGCTGGACGAGCAGGGCCGCATCCACGCCGGCTGCAACGTCGAGAATGCCGCCTACCCGCAGGGCTGGTGCGCCGAAGCGTCGGCCATCGCGGCGATGGTGATGGCCGGCGGCCGGCGCATCATGGCGGTGGCGGTGTGTGCGGTGGCCCCACAACCCGTCACGCCCTGCGGCGGCTGCCGCCAGAAGCTGCGCGAGTTCGCGGCCGACGACTGCCCCGTCTGGGTGGCCGACATGAGCACGCAACGCGGCGCGTACACGCTCGGCGAACTGCTGCCGCACGGCTTCGGCCCCCAACACCTGGAACCATGAACAAGAACGATATCGAACACTCGGCCGCCACGCTCGCGGCGCGCTTGGGCCCGGCGCCCGACATCGCCGTGCTGCTGGGCAGCGGCTGGGGCCCTTTCGCCGAACAGGTGCAGGGCGCCGTGGACGTGCCCTACGCCGACCTGCCGGCCTTCCCCACGCTCGCCGTGGGCGGCCACAAGGGCCTCGTGCGCGGCGGCACCCTGGGCTCGCGGCGCGTGGCGGTGCTGGCCGGCCGCAAGCATGCCTACGAGACCGGCGAAGCCACCGGCATGCTGGGCGCCATCCGCACGCTGGCGGCCTGGGGTGTGAAGCTGCTCCTGCAGACCAACGCCGCCGGCAGCATGGACGCCGGCATGCGGCCGGGTGAGCTGATGCTCATCACCGACCACCTCAACCTCGTGCAGCGTTCGCCGCTGATCGGTGAGCCGGGCGACGGCCGCTTCTGCGACATGTCCGACGCCTACAGCCCCGCGCTGCGCGCGCAGGCCCGTGCGGCGGCGCAGGCGATGGGGACGAAGCTGCACGAAGGCATCTACGCCTGGGTGCTGGGGCCGCAGTTCGAGACGCCGGCGGAGATCCGCATGTTCCAGGCCTTCGGCGCGCAGGCCGTGGGCATGAGCACCGTGCCCGAGACCATCATCGCCCGCCATGCCGGGATGAAGGTGCTGGCGCTGTCCATGATGACCAACATGGCCGCCGGCATGGAGAAGGAAACGCTGAGCCACGCGCACACGCTGGCCACCGCGAACGCCGCGAGCGAACGCGCCGTGGCCACGCTGGCCGCGGTGGTGCAGGCGCTGGAGCTGTGAACACCATGGACACCACCACCACGGCGCGCATCGCGCTCGCCTGCCTGGACCTGACGAGCCTGAACGACGCCGACACGCCGGCCGACATCGACAAGCTCTGCGCGAAGGCGCAGGGCCCGTACGGCCCGGTGGCCGCGGTGTGCGTGTGGCCGCGCCTGGCCGCGCATGCGCGTGCGCAGCTGCCGGCCCACATCCGCGTCGCCGCCGTCGCCAACTTCCCCGACGGCAGCCGCGACCTGCGCCGCGCCGTGCGCGACGCCGAGGACATCGTGCACGCCGGCGCGCAGGAGGTGGACGTCGTCTTCCCGTACCGCGACTTCGCGCACGCCCCGGCCCTGCTGAACGCCGTGCGCCGCGCCTGCGAGGGGCTGACGCTGAAGGTCATCCTCGAGACCGGCGAACTGCAGGACGGGGAGCGCATCGCGCAGGCCTGCCGCATCGCGCTGGACAACGGCGCCGACTTCCTGAAGACGAGCACCGGCAAGACACCGACGAGCGCCACGCCCGAGGCCGCGCGCGTGCTGCTGGGCGCCATCGCCGGCCGCGCCGAGGCGCGCGGGCGCGTGGGCTTCAAGCCCTCGGGCGGCATCCGCACGGTGGCCGACGCGGCCGTCTACATCGAGCTCACGCGCGCCGCGCTGGGCGACGCCGCGCTGGTGCCCGAGCGCTTCCGCTTCGGTGCCAGCGGCCTGCTCAACGACATCGAGGCCGTGCTCGGCGGCACGGCCCGCCCCGCAGCGCCGCGCGCGGGCTATTGAGATGCATCGGCCGCTGCCGACCCTGGCCGCGCTGGCCCTGCTGGCCCTGCTGGCCCTGCTGGCCGGCTGCGCCACGGCGCCCGCGCCGACAGCGCCGGCCAAGGCGCCGCTGAAGCTGACCATCCTGCACACCAATGACCACCACGGCCGCTTCTGGCCGAACGCGCAGGGCGAGTACGGCATGGCCGCGCGCAAGACCGTGGTGGACCGCGTGCGTGCCGAAGTGGCGGCGGCCGGCGGGCAGCTGCTGTTCCTGGACGGCGGCGACGTCAACACCGGGGTGCCGGAATCCGACCTGCAGGACGCCGAGCCCGACTTCCTGGGCATGAACCGCCTGGGCGTCGACGCCATGGCCGTGGGCAACCACGAGTTCGACAAGCCACCGGCGGTGCTGGCCAGGCAGCGGCAATGGGCGAAGTTCCCGCTGCTGTCGGCCAACATCTACCAGCGCACGCCGCAGGGCCTGCAGCGCATGTTCCAGCCGTACACCGTGTTCGAGCGCGGTGGCTACCGGATCGCGGTGATGGGCCTGACCACCGACGACACCGCGAGGATGGTCTTGCCGGCGAACGTGGAAGGCATCGAGTTCAGGAAGCCGATCGACGAAGCCGCGAAGCTGCTGCCGGAACTGCGCGCCCAGGCCGACATGGTGATCGCCGTCACCCACATGGGCCACTACCCGGACGGCAGCCGCGGCGTCAACGCGCCCGGCGACGTGGAGATGGCGCGCGCCACGAAAGGCCTGGACCTCATCGTCGGCGGCCACAGCCAGAACCCCGTGTGCATGCTGGCCGAGAACCGGCGCAACCCGAGCTACGTGCCCGGCGAGCCCTGCGCGCCCGACCGCCAGAACGGCACCTGGATCGTGCAGGCGCACGAGTGGGGCAAGTACGTGGGGCGCGCCGATTTCGAAGTCAGCGCTGGCAAGGTGGAGCTGGTGCGTTACCAGCTGATCCCGGTGAATCTGCTGCGTCGGGGGCCTGACGGCAAGCCGGTGCCGGCCGGCGACGGTGTGCCCGAAGACGCGGCGATGCGGGGCTTCCTCAAGCCCTACCAGGACGTCGGCCAGTCGCGCCTGTCGCTGCCCGTGGGCAGCGCAGAGGGCGTGCTGGACGGCGACCGCGACCGCGTGCGCCGGCAGCCCACCACGCTGGGCACGCTGCTGGCCCGCGCCATGCGCGCGCGCACCGGCGCCGACCTCGCGCTGATGAACAGCGGCGGCATCCGCGACTCCCTGCCCGCCGGCCCGCTGACCTACCGCGACCTGCTCAAGGTGCAGCCCTTCGGCAACACCATCAGCCTGGTGCGGCTGTCGGGCGCCGAACTGTTGAGCTACCTGCGCGCCGCCGCGCGCATGACGCCCGGTGCCGGCGGCTTCGCGCAGACCGCGGGCGTGCGGCTGCGCATCGTCGGCGGCGGGCTGGAGATGGCCGAGATCAACGGCCGGCCCATCGACCCGCAGGCCAGCTACCTGCTGGCCATCAACAACTTCACCGCCACCGGCGGCGACGGCTACCCGCGGCTGGACCAGCACCCCGGCCACGTGAACACCGGCCTCGTGGACGTGGAGGTGCTGCGCGAGTTCGTCGCGCGCAACAGCCCGCTGCGGCCTGCCGACTTCGAACCCGGCGACGCCGTCATCCGAAAGTGATGCCATGAACCTGTCTGTGCGCCGCCCGCTGCCGGGCCTGCTGCTGGCAGCCCTGCTGGCCGGCTGCTCCACCACCCCGCCGCCGCCCGCCGCGCCCATCCAGGTGCGCGTGCTGGCCCTCAACGACTACCACGGCAACCTCAAGGCCCTGCCCAACGCCCTGCGCCAGCCCGACCCCGCCAACCGCGGCCGCACGGTGCCCGTGCCCACGGGCGGCGTGGACCAGCTGGCCACGCTGCTGGCGCAGCAGCGCGAAGGGCAGCAGCACCATGTGTTCGTGGCCGCGGGCGACCTGGTCGGGGCCACGCCGCTGCTGTCGTCGGCCTTCCACGACGAGCCCACCGTCGAGGCCCTGAATCTGCTGGGCCTGGAGGCCAGCGCCCTGGGCAACCACGAGCTGGACCGCGGCCCGGCCGAGGCGCTGCGGCGGCAGGCCGGCGGCTGCCACCCGGTGGACGGCTGCAAAGGCCCGGCGCCCTACACCGGCGCGCGCTTCCAGTACCTGTCGGCCAACACCGTGGTCACGGCCACGGGCAAGACCTTCTTCCCGCCCTATTTCGTCAAGCGCTTCGGCACGGTGCAGGTGGGCTTCATCGGCATCGCGCTGAAGAACACGCCCTCGGTGGTGGTGCCGGCCGGCGTGGCCGGCCTGGCCTTCAGCGACGAGGCCGACGCGGTGAACCGCGTCGTGCCCGAACTGCGTGCGCAGGGCGTGGAAGCCATCGTCGTGCTGATGCACGAAGGCGGCATCCCCACCGGCGACATCAACGACTGCAACGTGAGCCCGGCGCTGGTGGATCTGGTCAAGCGCATGGACAAGGCGGTGGACGTGGTGGTCAGCGGCCACACGCACCGCGCCTACAACTGCGTCATCGAAGGCCGTGTCGTCACCAGCGCGCAGAGTTACGGCACGCTGCTCACCCGCATCGACCTGAGCATCGACCCACGCACCCGCGACGTGGTGAAGGCCGAGGCGCAGAACCTCGTCGTGAAGAACGACCTGCCGCGCGATCCGAAGCTCACCGCCTTCGTGGCCGAGTACGAGCGGCGCCTGGGCCCGGTGGCCGGCCGCCAGGTGACCGTGCTGGGCGCGCCCTTCACCACGCGCATCAACGACGACGGCGAGAGCGAGGCCGGCAAGCTGATCGCCGACGCGCAGCTGGCCGCCAGCCGCGGTGCCGGCGCGCAGCTGGCGCTGATGAACCAGGGCGGCGTGCGCGCGCCGCTGGGCGGCGCCGACAAGCTGGCCATCACCTACGCCGACGTGTTCTCGGTGCAGCCCTTCGCCAACCAGCTGGTGACGATGACGCTCACCGGCGCGCAGCTCAAGCGCGTGCTGGAGCGCCAGGGCTTCGAGGCACGGCGCAGCACGCTGTTCGTGTCCAGGGGCTTCAGCTACCGCTGGGACCTGAAGCGCCCGGCCGGCGACCGCATCCCGCCCGAAAGCCTGATGCTGGACGGCCGTGTCATCACGCCCGAACAGAAGATCCGCGTCACGGTGAACTCCTTCGTCGCCGACGGCGGCGACAGCTTCAACGAGCTGCGCAACGGCACCGACCGCGTGGCCGGGCTGGTGGACGTGGAAGCGCTGGAGCAGTACCTGGCCGCCAACCCCGGGATCAAGCCCGACCCGGTGCCGCGCGCGACGCAGGTGAAGTGAAGGCCCAGGCATGCTGCCCGCCGAAGTGATTGCCAGGAAGCGCGACGGCGGCACGCTGTCGGCGCTGGACATCGGGCATTTCGTGGACGGCCTGGTCAGCGGCGCCTGGAGCGACAGCCAGGCCGCGGCGCTGGCCATGGCCATCCTGCTGCGCGGCATGGACCGCGACGAGACGGTGGCGCTGACACGCGCCATGACGCGCTCCGGCGAAGTGCTGGCCTGGGGCGGCGCCGCGCTGCCGGGCCCCATCCTCGACAAGCACTCCACCGGCGGCGTGGGCGACAAGGTCAGCCTGATGCTGGCGCCCATCGTCGCGGCCTGTGGCGGCGTGGTGCCGATGATCAGTGGCCGCGGCCTCGGCCACACCGGCGGCACGCTGGACAAGCTGGAAGCGCTGCCCGGCTACACGGTGGACCCACCGCGCAGCACGCTGCTGGCCACGCTGCGCGAGTGCGGCTGCGCCATCGTCGGCGCCTCGGCGGCTTTGGCACCGGCCGACCGGCGCCTGTACGCCATCCGCGACGTCACGGCCACGGTGGAGAGCGTGCCGCTGATCACCGGCAGCATCCTCAGCAAGAAGCTGGCGGCCGGGCTGCAGGGCCTGGTGCTGGACGTGAAGGCGGGCAGCGGCGCCTTCGCGC
>CAZBUU010000194.1:0-8449 GCA_964495125.1 uncultured Rubrivivax sp. | reverse complement strand
CGGTGATCTTCATCTACATCGTGCTGGCCAGCCAGTTCGGCAGCTTCCTGCAGCCCTTCGCCATCATGGCCAGCCTGCCGCTGGCGCTGATCGGCGTGATGCTGGCGCTGCTGCTGTGGAAGAGCACGCTCAACATCTTCAGCATGATCGGCCTGGTGATGCTGATGGGCCTGGTGACGAAGAACGCCATCCTGCTGGTGGACTTCGCCAACCATGCGCGCAAGGCCGGCGCCACGGTGGCCGAGGCCCTGCTGCAGGCGGGACTCATCCGCATGCGGCCCATCATCATGACGACGCTGGCCATGGTCTTCGGCATGCTGCCGCTGGCGCTGGCCTTCAACGAAGGCGGCGAGGTGCAGGCGCCGATGGGCCGCGCCATCATCGGCGGCATCCTCACCAGCACCTTGCTCACGCTGGTGGTGGTGCCGGTGCTGTACAGCTACATCGTGCGGCCGAAGAAGGCCCCGGCGCCGGCGGCGGCCCTGATGGGCGGCAATGCGGCGGGGCCGCTGCCGATGCCGGCCGACCGCGAGTGAGGGTGGGCTAGACGGTCGCCGTGGCGCGCTCTTCGCGGCGCGACCAGGCGGTGGTGCGCGGCATGCCCTGCACCACCTCGACGTCGCTACGGTAGATGCCGCAGCCGGCCAGCGTGTTGCCGCCGATGTCCAGCACGAAGGATTCCTTGGCCATGGTCTCGCCGGTGACGAGGTTCTGGATGCTGTAGGGCGCCCAGCCGCCACCGGCATCGGCCGCCGTCCACAGCTTGGCGGCAAGGCTGGGGTCGGCCCCGGGCACGTCGGCCGCGTTGCTGCCCACCAGGTCGGGCTTGGCGGCGTGCACGATGTAGTTGCCCGCGCGGTCCAGGCAGAAGAGGTAGAGGTCGCGGTCCACCCAGTCGCCATCGGCCTGGTGGAAGTCGGCGAAGGCCCGCTCGCGGCCCACGGCAGCCACGTGAGCCACGGCACGCTGCACCAGGGCCAGCGCCTCGTCGGACGAACCCTGGCGCAGCCGCATCGAGGCCACGGCCTCGCGCAGCCGGCCGGCGCGGTCCACCAGCGAGTGGCTGGCCGTGCTGGACTCTTCCACCAGCGCGGCGTTCTCGCGCGTGATCTCGTCCAGGTTGCCCACCGTCTGCGTGACGTCGTTCAGGCCGCTGCTCTGCTGCGTGCTGGACTCGGCGATGGAGCGCAGCTGCGTGGAGACTTCGCGCACGCCTTCGACGATGGTGCCCAGGGCGCCGCTGACGTGGGCCAGCTTGGTGGAGGACACCTCCACCTGCAGCGAGGCGTCGCCGATCAGGCGGCGGATCTCATCGGCCGACTCCGTGCAGCGTTGCGCCAGCTGCCGCACTTCGCTGGCGACGACGGCGAAGCCCTTGCCCATCTCGCCGGCACGCGCGGCCTCGATGGCGGCGTTCAAGGACAGCATGCCGGTCTGGAAGGCGACGTCGTCGATGACGCCCACGATCTCGGCCACGCGGGCGCTGGCCTGCTGCATCTGCTGCATGGCCTGCACGGTCTCCTGCATGGCAGCGTTGCCGTCCTCGGCGCGTTCGGACAGCCGGCCGGTCAGCGTGTCCAGCCGCTGCGCCGCTTCGGCCGTCTCGGACACGGCGCCCGACAGGGAGCGGATGGCGTCGATGGAGGTGCGCAGGCTGCTGGCCTGTTCGTCGGTGCGCGAGGCCAGCTTGCCGCTGCCGTCACTGACCTGCTGGCCGGTCTGGTTCACCAGCGTGGCGCTGTTGCGGATCTCGGAGACCAGCGCCGACAGCCGGGTGCTCATGCGGTCCACCGTGTGGCCGATGTCGGCCAGTTCGTCGCGGCCGGGCACCTGCACGCTGTGGGCGAGGTCGCCGCTGGCGATGGCCTCGGTGCCGCGGCGCAAGGCGTCCACGGCGCGCCGGAAAGAGACGGTGAAGCTGGCGATCAGGTAGGCCACGGCGATGAGCCCGAGGCCGAAGACCGCCAGGGCCAGCGCGATGTGGCGGTCGATCCCGTCCTGGCGCACCGCCAGGGCCTGCCGCATCCGCACCACGGCATCGTGCTGCACGGCGAAGACCTGGTTCACGGCGTCCGTGCCCTGTTCGAAGAAGCGGCCGGGGGGCGGCAGATCCTTGCTGCCTGCCACGGCGCGCAGTTGCTGGTTGAAGCGCAGCATGTCCTCGCGCATGCGCGGCCAGGAGCCAGGCGCCTGGCCGCCGGCGTGCTCGATGGACGCCATGGTCGTGGCGATGTCGTCCAGCCCCTGCGCCATGCGGCCGGCCAGGGCGAGCAGGTCGGCGATGTCGGTGCCCGCGGCCGAGCCGGTCTGCAGGCGTGCCAGCAGCGAGGCGCCGCGGCCGCGCGCCTCCGCCGCGGTCTCCGTCAAGGGCAGCGTGGCATCGACCACCAGCGCGGCCAGGAAGTAGGTCTGCGCTTCCGGGTCCAGCACCAGGCCGGAGCGCGCGCCGCTGGTGCGGGCCAGCCTGACGAGCGCCTGCACGGCCTGGCCGTGCGCCTGGAAGATCGCCTCGAGCGTGGCCCCTGGGGGGGCCTCGCTGAGCGCCAGCAGCGTCGGGCGCAGCGGGCCCCAGCTGTCGTTCAGCGTGTAGCCGTCCAGGGCGGCGATGCGGCGGTCGAGTTCGGCCACGCCGGCACGCACCGCGGCAGCGGCGGCGGCGCGCGGCGCGGCGGCCGTGCCGTCGCCGGCCAGCACGCGCGCGGTGAGGCCGCGCAGGCGCTGGGTCTCGGCCACCAGCGGGGCCAGCGCTTCGGCCACCTGCAGGCCCTCGGTCTCGAGCGCCGTGGCCACGCGCCGCTGCACCTGTCCCGAGAGCGAGAAGGCCATCAGCAGCAGCAGCGGCAGCACCAGCGACGCGGCCACCAGGCCCATCTTGGTGGTGATGCGCAGGGCGGCCATCAGCCGCAGGCCGGGGCGCAGCAAGGTGTCGGCGAGGCGGGTCATCGGCGCTGGGGATGCAGGGTTCATGGCGGTCTCCCGGAACGTCGATGCTGCAATGGCCGGCGGGAGTGCGATGCAGCGAACAGAGGGGCGATTGGGGCGGTCCCCGGGCGTTCAGGCGCTCGCCGGCATCTCGGCCGCGGCGCGCAGCAGCCAGGGCGCGATGCCCTCCAGCGGCAGCATCTGCCCGGTGGCGCCCAGGCGCTGCGCCTGGGCCGGCATGCCGAACACGACGCAGCTGGCCTCGTCCTGGCCGGCCGTCGGGGCGCCGGCCTGGCGCATCTCCAGCAGGCCGCGCGCGCCGTCGTCGCCCATGCCGGTGAGCAGCGCGCCCACGGCGTTGGCGCCCACCTGCTGGGCCACCGAGCGGAACAGCACGTCGACGCTGGGCTTGTGGCGGTTGACCAGCGGGCCGTCGCGCACGCTGACGACGTACTGCGCACCGCTGCGCGCCACCTGCATGTGGCGGCCGCCCGGCGCGATGAGCACGCGACCCGGGATCACGCGGTCGCCGTCGCGGGCCTCGCGCACGTCCATCTCGCACAGCCCGTTCAGGCGCTGTGCGAAGGCGGCGGTGAAGTTCTCCGGCATGTGCTGCACGATGACGATGCCCGGGGTCGTGCGCGGCAGCGCGCGCAACACGGTCTCCAGCGCCTGCACGCCGCCGGTGCTGGCGCCGATGGCCAGCACCCGTTCGGTGGTTTCGGCCATGGCGAAGGCCGGCACGGCGGCAGGCAGCGCGCGCGGTGCCGCCGCCGCGGGGCGCGGCACGCTGCGCCGCACCTGGGCCTGTGCGGCGGCGCGCACGGCGGCGACGAGGCCGTTGCCCGGCTCGGTGAGGAAGTCGCGCAGGCCCAGCTTCGGCTTGGTGACGACGCCGACGGCGCCTTCGGCCAGGGCCTGCAGCGTGGTGTTGGCGCCAGCGGCGGTGAGCGTGGAGCACATCAC
This sequence comes from uncultured Rubrivivax sp., assembly GCA_964495125.1. GTDB lineage: Bacteria > Pseudomonadota > Gammaproteobacteria > Burkholderiales > Burkholderiaceae_C > Rubrivivax. Next base: position 4,561 of record CAZBUU010000194.1, on the reverse strand, counting down.
CACCGGTGTGGGGTGCTCGGCCATGATCTGGCGCAGGAAGCTGATGCCGTCCATGCGCGGCATCTCCACGTCCAGCACGATGACGTCGGGCCAGCGCGCCAGCAGCTTGGGCCAGGCGAAGAGCGGGTCGCTGGCGGTGCCGATGACCTCGATGCCACCGGCACTCAGCGTGTCGGCCAGGTGCTTGCGCACGATCGCTGAATCGTCGACGACGAAGGCGGTGAGCGGATTGCCGGACATGGGGGAGATTCCTGTTCAGCCCCGGCGCGCCGGGACGGCCAGTTCCGGGGGCGGCGAATACGGCGGCAGGCGCGTCGGTGGCGGCTTGCCCTGGCCGCGGCGCATGTCCACCTCGCCGGTGGCGAGCACCAGCTTCACGCTGCGCGGCACGTCTTCCCCGACGTCCACGCCCTGCAACTGGAAGCCCCAGCGGTCGACGAAGTTCCAGCCGGCCTCGATGTTGCGTTCGCCGACGTTGAAGCGCAGCGTCGTGCCCTCGGGCAGGGTGTCGGCGCCTCCGTAGAGGTGGGCCTGGTAATCGGCGGGGTCGGTGCCGCTTCTGCGGATGTGCTCCAGCAGCACCTCCATGGCCTCGTCGCCGTAGCGGCCGTCCAGCCGGTCGGCGGCGCTGCGCGTTCGCGAGGGCAGCAGGTAGTGGCACATGCCCCCGATGCGTCGCTGCGGGTGCCACAGCGTCAGCGCGACGCAGGAGCCCAGCAGTGTCTTCAGGCTGGCCACGGCGCTGCCGAAGTGCAGCTGGCCGGGCATCAGGAAGAGCTCCTCGCCGGGCTTGCCGCCCAGCTGCCAGTAGGAGCCCGAGGGCGGTTCGGAGGGCGACGCCGGGGGGGCGCCAGGGCGGGTGCCGCGCGCCGCGGCGGTGCGGGCGCGTGCCTGCTCCATGCGCTTGGCGAGCGTGGTCCGTTCAGGCGTGGACATGGATGGCGGTGGCCAGTGCGCGCACCGGCAGGTTGAGGGTCGACAGCGATTCGGCGTGGCCGGTGTAGAGCAGGCCGTCGGGCTTCAAGCGCCCGAGCACGCGGCGCACGATCTCGGCCTTGGCGTCGTTGTCGAAGTAGATGAGCACGTTGCGCAGGAAGATGACGTCGAACATCGGCAACTCCCCCGGCAGCGGCTGCATCAGGTTGGCCTGCGTGAAGTGCACGCGGGCGCGCAGTGCGCGCGACACCAGCAACTGGCCGGCCTGTTCGCCCTGGCCCTTGAGGCAGAAACGCTTGAGGTAGTCGGGCGGCACCATGCGCGCGCGCTCCATCGTGTAGAGCCCGCGCCGGGCCTGCTCGACGACCGCGGTGGAGAGGTCGGTGCCGGTCACCTGCCAGGGCGCATCGCCCAGCAGGTCGGCCAGCAGCATGGCCACGCTGTAGGCCTCCTCGCCGCTGCTGCTGGCGGCGCTCCAGACCTGGAACTCGCCCTGCGGCGGGTGATGTTCCAGATGCTCCGCGAGGTGGTTGAAGTGCTGCGGCTCGCGAAAGAAGTAGGTCTCGTTGGTGGTCAGGCGGTCGATGACGCGCGTCATCTCCTCGGCCGGTGCGTGGCCGCCGACGATGCGGTCGACGTAGGCGTTGAGGTCGGGCTCGCCGGCCTCCTGCGCCAGGCGCTGCAGCCGTCCCGTCACCAGGGCGTGCTTGGCTTCGCCGAGCTGGATGCCGCTGACGCGGCGGAAGAGCTGGGTGACCGACTGGAAGGCCTTGGGCGAAAGTGCAGACATGAAGGCTGTCCGTGCTTCTAGTCCACCAGCTCCGCCCGGCGCGCGCGGGCCTTCTGCGGGCTGGCGGCCGGCGCCTTGCGTGCCACGCGGTCCTCGTGCAGCCGGAAGGCGCCCATCAGGTCCTGCAGCTGCCGTGCCTGCGCCGAGAGTTCCTCGGCCGTGGCGCTGAGCTGCTCGGAAGCGCTGGCGGTGTGCTGCGTGGCGCCGTTGAGTTGGCTCATGGCGCCACTGATCTGCGCCACGCTGCTGCTCTGGCCGCTGCTGGCGGTGGCGATCTCCTGCACCAGCTCGCTGGTCTTGCGGATCGAAGGCACCATGTCCGACAGCAGGTTGCCGGCCTTCTCGGCCAGGCCCACGGAGGAGCCGGCCAGCGCGCCGATCTCCTGCGCCGCCACCTGGCTGCGCTCGGCCAGCTTGCGTACCTCGGCGGCCACCACCGCGAAACCCTTGCCGTGCTCGCCGGCGCGGGCGGCCTCGATGGCGGCGTTCAACGCCAGCAGGTTGGTCTGGTAGGCGATGTCGTCGATGATGCCGATCTTGGTGGCGATGCTCTTCATCGCCTCCACCGTGCGGCCGACGGCGTTGCCGCCGTCCAGCGCCTGCGCGGCGGCCTGGGTGGCGAAGCCGTCGGTCACCGTGGCATTGCTGGCGTTGCTCTTCACGCTGGCGCTCATCTGCTCCAACGAGTGGCTCGTCTGCTCCACGTGGGCGGCCTGCTGGCTGGCGTTGTGCGCCAGGCTCTGCGAGGTCTGGCTGACCTGCTCGCTGGCCGCGCTGAGCTGGCTGGCCGCCACGCGCACTTCGCGGATGGTGCTGCTCACGGTGCCGATGAGGGTGTTGACGCTCTCGCACAGCTGCGCGAAGAAACCGCTGCGGCCTTCCAGCGGCAGGCGCCGGCTGAGGTCGCCCTCGTTGGCGGCGGCCACCAGTCGGGCGACCTCGGCGGCCACTTCGGATTCGGCCGCGCGCTGCGCCGTCAGCTCGGCCGCGCGACGCGCGCTGTCGGTGATTTCGAAGCCGAGCCGCGTCTGCACGCGCTTGAGCGCCAGCATCACCTGCGACAGCTCGTCGCGGCCACGGCCGTCGATGACGCCGTCGAACTGGCCCTGCGAGAAGCCGTCCAGCCGCTGCGTCACCTCGCCGAGTGTGCGCGACAGTCGGGCGGCCAGCATCATCGCCAGCCACAGCGTGGGCAGCCAGATCGCGGCGGCCACCCCGACGAAAGCCGGCGCCTGCCACGCCGCGGCCAGCACCGCAGCGGCGGCACCGGCCGCGCCGCCCGCGCCCAGCAGCGCGAACTTGGTGGCGAGGCCGGCATGGGCCCAAAGCCGCGCCGGCGTCTTCAGCCAGGAAAGGCCCCCGGTGCGCACGACATGGCCCTCGCGGATGGCCAGGCCCGTGGCGCGGCCTTCGGTGAAGAGGCGGTAGGCGGCCTCGGCGGCCGCCACCTGCTCGCGCGTGGGCCGCGTGCGCACGGAGAGGTAGGCCACCGTGCGGCCGCCTTCCAGCACCGGCGTCGCGTTGGCCACCACCCAGTAGTGGTCGCCGTTCTTGCGGCGGTTCTTCACCAGGCCCGTCCAGGGCCGGCCGGCCTGCAGCGTCACCCAGAGGTCGGCGAAGGCCTCCTCGGGCATGTCGGGGTGTCGCACCAGGTTGTGCGGCTGGCCGAGCAGTTCGTGTTCGACGAAGCCCGAGGCCTCGATGAAGTCGTCGTTGATGTACTCGATCCGCCCCTTCAGGTCGGTGCGGGAGACGATGGTCATGCCTTCGGGCAGCACGAACTCGTGCTGGGTGACGGGCAGGTTCTTGCGCATCGGACGCTCCGTTCGGTCTCAGTGCGGTTGGAAGCCGGCGATGGCGGCGACGAGGTCGGTCGCGGCCAAGGCGCGATCGAGGGCCAGGACGCCGATCAGCTGGCCGCCGGCGCGCGTGATGCCCAGCAGGTGCTCGGGCGCGATGTCGGTGCCCATCAGCGGGGCGGGTTCGATGTCGCTGCTGCCGCGCTCGAAGACCTCGAACACCGCGTCGACGAGCAGACCCATGGCCGTGCCTGCCGGGGCTGCATCCTCGGCGCCGGTGTCTTCGATCTGCACGACGACGATGCAGGAGCGACGGCCGATGGCCGTGGGCGCCAGGCCCAGCCGCGCTGCCAGGTCGATCACCGGCACCACGGAGCCGCGCAGGTTCATCACGCCGCGCACGAAGGCCGGCGTGCGCGGCAGGGGCGTCATGCGCAGCACCTGCAGGATCTCGCGCACGCGGTCGATGGGCACCGCCAGGGGTTGTTCGCCGACCGACATGCGCAAGAGCGAGCCGCCGGCTTCGAGCGGATGGCCGAGCCCGGAAGGGGCCGCGCCATGGAGGGCAGGGTTCTGCACGATGACCTCAGAAGGAAGTGAACGAGCCTTCGTCCACCTCGCTGGCGGCCGGCATGCCCGAGCGTGCCGCGCTGCGGCTCGCGGGGCGACCGAAGCGCAAGGTGCCGGCGGGCGGCGGCGGCGGGGCCTGCACGCGTGCGGCCGGCTTGCGCGCGCTGCCGTCGTCGGCCAGGCGGAAGAAGCTCATCAGTTCCTGCAACTGCTCGGCCTGGGCCGAGAGTTCCTCGGCGGTGGCGCTCAGCTCCTCGGAGGCGCTGGCGGTCTGCTGCGTGGCGCTGGAGAGGTGGTTCATGGCGCCTGTGATCTGCGAGACGCCTTCGCTCTGCTCGCCACTCGCGGCGGCGATCTCCTGCACCAGCTCGCTGGTCTTCTGGATCGACGGCACCATGCCCGAGAGCAGGCTGCCGGCCTTCTCGGCCAGGCCCACGGAGGAGCCGGCCAGCGCGCCGATCTCCTG
>CAZBUU010000193.1:0-8456 GCA_964495125.1 uncultured Rubrivivax sp. | reverse complement strand
TGGCCGCGATGATCACCGCCGAGCACGGCAAGGTCTTCACCGACGCGCAGGGCGAGGTCAGCCGCGGCATCGACATCGTCGAGTTCGCCTGCGGCATTCCGCAGCTGCTGAAGGGTGATTTCACCGACCAGGTGTCCACCGGCATCGACAACTGGACGCTGCGCCAGCCTCTCGGCGTGGTCGCCGGCATCACGCCCTTCAATTTCCCCTGCATGGTGCCCTGCTGGATGTTCCCGGTGGCGCTGGCCTGCGGCAATGCCTTCATCCTCAAGCCCAGCGAGCGCGACCCGAGCCCTTCGCTCTTCATGGCCGAACTGCTGAAGCAGGCCGGCCTGCCCGACGGCGTGTTCAGCGTCGTCCAGGGCGACAAGGTGGCGGTGGACGCGCTGCTGGGCCACCCCGACGTGAAGGCGCTCAGTTTCGTCGGCAGCACGCCCATCGCCCAGTACATCTACGAAACCGGCGCCCGCCATGGCAAGCGCGTGCAGGCCCTGGGCGGCGCCAAGAACCACATGGTGGTGATGCCCGACGCCGACCTGGAAGGCGCCGTCGACGCGCTGATCGGCAGCGCCTACGGCTCGGCGGGCGAGCGCTGCATGGCCATCAGCGTGGCCGTGCTTGTGGGCGACGTGGCCGACCGCATCGTGCCCCTGCTGGCCGAGCGCGCGAAGACGCTGAAGATCAAGAACGGCATCGAGCTCGACGCCGAGATGGGCCCCATCGTCACGAAGGAAGCGCGCGACCGCATCGAGGGCTACATCGGCATCGGCGTGGAGGAAGGCGCGAAGCTCGTCGTCGACGGCCGCGGCCACCAGGTGCCCGGCCACGAGGCGGGCTTCTTCACCGGCGGCACGCTGTTCGACCACGTCACGCCGGCCATGCGCATCTACCGCGAAGAGATCTTCGGCCCCGTGCTCGCCTGCGTGCGCGTGCCCGACTTCGCTGCCGCGCTGAAGCTCGTCAACGATCACGAGTTCGGCAACGGCGCGGCCTGCTTCACCAGCGACGGCGGCATCGCGCGCGAGTTCGCTCGCCGCGTGCAGGTGGGCATGGTGGGCATCAACGTGCCGATTCCCGTGCCCATGGCCTGGCATGGCTTCGGCGGCTGGAAGAAGAGCCTCTTCGGCGACATGCATGCCTACGGCGAGGAAGGCGTGCGTTTCTACACCAAGCAGAAGAGCGTGATGCAGCGCTGGCCCGACGGCTCCGGCAAGGGCGCCGAGTTCACGATGCCGGTGTCCAGGTGACGATGAAGCGACGCGAACTACTCGGCGCCGCCGCGCTGCTGGCCTGCGGCGCCTCGCGCGCTCAGGCCACCCCTGCCTTCGTGGCCGAAGACCTGCAGCACGCCGAGGCCCTGCGCGCCGCCGGGCTGCAGGACACGCAGGCCTGGGCCTTCGTGAAGGAACTGTGCGACACCATCGGCCCGCGGCCCGCCGGCTCCGACAACGAGAGGAAGGCCGCCGCCTGGGCGCAGGCACGCCTGGCCGCGATGGGCCTGGCCAACGCGCGCACCGAGCCCACGCCGATGAAGGCCTGGGTGCGTGGCCCGGCCTCGGCGACGCTGGTGGCGCCGGTGACGGAACCGCTGGTGATGGCGGCGCTGGGCAACAGCATCGCCGCGCCGCCAGCGGGCATCGAGGCCGAGATCGCCTGGTACGCCGACTTCGCTGCGCTGAAGGCCGACACGACCGAACGTGCGAAGGGCCGCATCGTCTTCATCGACCAGAAGATGACCCGCGCGCGCGACGGCTCCGGCTACGGCCCGGCCGTGGCGGCGCGCTCGCAGGGCGCGGTGGAAGCGGCCCGGCGTGGCGCGCTGGCCGTGGGCATCCGCTCCATCGGCACCGACAACGAACGCATCGCCCACACCGGCGCCATGCGCTACGAGATCGGCGTGCCGCGCATCCCGGCCTTCGCCGTCTCGGTGCCCGACGCCGACCGCCTGGCCGCGCTGCACGCCGCCGGCAAGACGCTGCGCCTGCAGCTGAAGCTGGACGCGAAGAGCGACGTCGAGACGACGACGCAGAACGTCATCGCCGAAGTGCCCGGCACCGACCTCGCCGACGAGATCGTGCTCGTCAGCGGCCACCTCGACAGCTGGGACCTCGGCCGTGGCGCCGTGGACGACGGTGCCGGCTGCGCCATCGTCAGCGCCGCCGCCGCGCTCATCGCCCGCGCCGGCCGCCGGCCGCGGCGCACGGTGCGCGTGGTGCTGTTCGGCAACGAGGAAAACGGCTTCCACGGCGCGCTCTCCTACTGCGACCGCTACAAGGCCGTGCCGCACCAGCTGGTGAGCGAAAGCGACTTCGGCGCCGGCCGCATCTGGCAGATGAAGAGCCGCGTGCAGCCCGCCGCACTGCCGCTGGTGACCCAGATGGCCGGGCTGCTGGCACCGCTGGGCGTGGCCTGGCCCGAGCAGGGCGCCAACGAAGGCGGCCCCGGCCCTGACGCCGCGCTGCTGATGCGCCGCCACAAGTGGCCGGCCATCGGCCTGGCGCAGGACGGCACGGCCTACTTCGACGTCCACCACACGGTGCACGACACGCTGGATCGCATCGACCCCGCCACGCTGCCGCAGAACGTGGCCTGCTGGGCTGTCACGGCCTGGCTGGCGGCGCAGGCGCCGCTGCCCTTCGGCCCGGCGCCGCTGTAGCGGCGTTCAGGTGCCGATGACACCGCCGTCGAGCTTGCGGATGACGAGCGTGGCCGCACGCGGCCGGCCGTTGGGGTCGAAGTCGGGCCAGTTCGAGTAGCGCCGCGGGTTGGCCGGGTCGTTGCGGCCGCGCGGCGCCTCGCCGGGGTGCTGGATGTCGACGAACATCGTGCGGCCGTCGGGTGTCCAGGTGGCGCCGGTGAGCTCGCAGCCCACGGGGCCGGTGAGGAAGCGCCGCACCTCGCCGGTGGCGGGGTCGCAGGCCAGCAGCTGGTTGTTGCCCAGGCGCGCCATCTCGCCGGTGTTGAGCGCGTAGCTGCTCACGTCGCAGCCGATCCACAGCACGCCGCGGCCGTCCAGAGCCAGCGTGTCGGGGCTGGAGAAGGCATCACCCTGGATGTTGCCCTTGGCCTCGGGCCTGTCGTTGCTGGGGTCGCCGGCCAGCAGCAGGTGATTCCAGTCGAAGGTCTCGGCATCGAAGTCGCCGTGCTCGCGCCAGCGGATGATCTGGCCCATCTCGTTGCGCTGGCGCGGGTTGGCGGCGTCGGTGCCGGGCTTGCCGGGCAGGCCGCGGTCGGTGTTGTTGGTGAGGCTGCAATACGTCCAGCCGCTCTTCGCGTCGATGGTCAGCCACTCGGGCCGGTCCATCTTCGTGCCGCCCAGGGCGTCGCTGGCCTGGCGCGCCTTCACCAGCACCTCGGCCTGGTCGGCGAAGCCGTTCGCGGCGGCGAGCGGGCCGGCGCCGTGCACCAGCGGCAGCCAGCGGCCGGTGCCGTCGGCGTCGAAGCGCGCCACGTACAACGTGCCGTGGTCCAGCAGCTCGGCGTTCGCCTTGGCGCCGCCGGGCTTCATGCGGTCGCGGCTGACGAACTTGTAGATGGACTCGAACACGGCGTCTTCGCCCGAGACCACCACGGCGCGGCCGTCCTTCGTCAGCGTGGCCCAGGCGCCCTCGTGCACGGCGCGGCCCAGGGCCGTGCGCTTGACGGGCGTGCTGGTGGGGTCGAAGGGGTCGACCTCGACGATCCAGCCGAAGCGGTGCGGCTCGTTGGGGTGGCGCACGGTGTCGAAGCGCGCGTCGAAGGCGTCCCAGCGGTACCAGGCCTTGTTCTTGAGCCCGTAGCGTCGCTCGGGCCCCGTGGGGGTGTCGGCGGTGCTGAAGTAGTCCTGGAAGTTCTCTTCACCGGCGAGGTAGGTGCCCCAGGGCGTCTGGCCGCAGGCGCAGTTGGCGAAGGTGCCCAGCACGGTGCGGCCGGCGGGGTCGGCCGCGGTCTTCACGAGCGCGTGGCCGGCCACCGGGCCACCCAGCGCGAAGGGCGTGGTGGCGGTGATGCGCCGCGCGTAGCGACTGGGGCGCACCACGCGCCACGAGGCGCCTTCGAGCTCGATCTCGATCACGGCGATGCCGTGCGAAGCCTGCGCCTTCTTCACCTTCTCCTCGGTCCAGGGCTGCATGCCGCCCACGTGCAGCAGGCCGTCGTCGGTGTACTCGTGGTTCACCACCAGCAGGCCGCGGCGCGAGCCGTCCAGCGCGTAGTACTGCAGGCCGTCGTGGTGCATGCCCATCTGCACGGCCTGCTCGGCGGCGGTGTTGCTCGCGTCGGGTTTCCAGGCCGGCATGGCGCCTTCGATGCCGACCGGGTCGCCCCAGGCGGCCAGCACCGTGGCGGTGTAGCCGGGCGGCACCACCACGCGGTCGGCGGTGGATGGGGGCACCGGGCTGAAGCCCAGCGGCGCGCGCCGGAGGTCGGGTCTGGCGCCGGCGCAACCGGCCAGGGGCGCCAGGAAGGCCGCCAGCCCCAGCCCCGCAGCGCCGAGCAAGAGGCGGCGTTCGCGTTCGACGGTGTGCATGGCGGCCATTCTGCCGCCAGCGGCACGGGCCGCTCAGGTGCCGATGACGCCGCCGTCCAGCTTGCGGATCACCACGGTCGCCGAACGCGGGCGCCCGCCATCGGGCCAGCGCGAGTAGCGCGTGGGCTGATCGGGGTCGCTGCGCTCGCTGGGCGACTCGCCCGGGTGCTGGATGTTGATGAACATCAGCCGGCCGTCGGGCGTGCTCGTGGCGCCGGTGATCTCGCAGCCCACGGGGCCGACGAGAAAGCGTCGGACCTCGCCACTCTTCGGGTCGGCCGCCAGCATGACGTTGTTGCCCAGGCCGGCGAGGTCGCCCTTGCCCATGGCGCTGGTGCTCATGTCGGTCTGGATCCACAGCACACCGCGGGCGTCCACCCACAGGCCGTCCGGGCAGCCGAAGGCGTCGCCCTTCACGTTGCCCTTGGCTTCGGCGCGCGTGTTGGCGGGGTCACCGGCCAGCACGAAGTGGTTCCAGCTGAAGGTCAGCGCGTCGAAGTCGCCTTCTTCCTTCCAGCGGATGACGTGCCCCATCGTGTTGTTGGTGCGCGGGTTGGCCAGGTCGGTGCCCGGCTGGTTGTTGCCGCCCCGGCTGCTGTTGTTGGTGAGCGTGCAGTAGACATTGCGCTCGGAGTCGATGGCAATCCACTCCGGCCGGTCCATCTTCGTGGCGCCCAGCGCATCGCTGGCCTGGCGGGCCTTCACCATCACCTCGCCCTGGTCGGCGAAGCCGGCGGCGGCGCTGAGGGGGCCGCTGCCTTGCACCAGCGGCAGCCAGCGGCCGCGGCCGTCGCCGTCGAAGCGCGCCACGTACAGCGTGCCGTGGTCCAGCAACTCGGCGTTCGCGCGCGCGCCGCCAGGATGGATCCTGTCGCGGCTGACAAACTTGTAGATGTACTCGAAGCGCGCGTCCTCGCCCATGTAGACCACGGCGCGGCCATCCTTCGTCACGCCCACGGTGGCGCCTTCGTGCGCCGCACGGCCCAGCGCCGTGCGCTTCACCGGCATGCTGCTCGGGTTGTAGGGGTCGAACTCCACCACCCAGCCGAATCGGTTCGGTTCGTTGGGATGCTTCGTGGCGTCGAAGCGCCCGTCATGCTCGTGCCAGCGATAGCCGGAGGGGTCGCCCTTGCGCAGGCCCCAGCGGACCTCGTGCGCGTTGGGCTGGTCCGGACCCTTGAAGTAGTTGATGAAGTTCTCTTCGCAGGACAGGTAGGTGCCCCAGGGCGTGATGCCGCTGGCGCAGTTGTTGATGGTGCCCAGCACGCGGCGCCCGCTGGCGTCGGCGGCGGTCTTCATCAGCGCATGTCCGGCCGCCGGGCCGCCGACGGCCATCGGCGTGTTCGCGGTGATGCGCCGCGCCCAGGGGCTGGGCCGCACGATCTCGACCTGGCCGCCCTTGATCTTCACCTCGAGCACCGAGATGCCGTGCGCGGCCTGCGCCTTGCGCACCTTCTCGCGCGTCCAGGTCTTCATGCCGTCGGTGTGCAGGAGGCCGTCGTCGGTGTACTCGTGGTTCATCACCAGCAGGCCGGCGTCGTCCTCGAAGGGGTGCTTGAACCAGTGGAGCCCGTCGTGGTGCATGCCCAGCTGTGCTTCCTGCTGCGCAGCCGTGTTGCTGGCATCAGCCTTGAACTCGGGGTTCTCGCCCGAGAGTCCCACCGGGTCGCCCCAGCGGGCGATGACCTGCACCGCATAGCCCTCGGGCACGGTGACCGCGTCGGCGGTGCCGGTGGGCACGCTCTTGAAGCCCAGCAGCGGCGCGCCGTCCGGCGCCGTGGCGCAGGCCCCCAGCGTGCCCAGGCCGGCCAGCAGGCTGCCTTGCAGCAGGCGCCGGCGCGCGGGGTCGGAGATGTCGTGGATGCTGGGGTTGGAGCAGCGGTTGCTGTCCTCCATCAGGTCGAAGTCCTTGGCCATGTCAGGGCGTCGCAGCGGGGTTGCAGAACCGAGCAGCCTGCGACAGCTGCGTGACAGCAGCGTGAAGATCGTCCGCCGAACGGCTCAGGCCGTCGCGCTCAGAGCTTCTCCGTCTCGCCCGCCCGCGGCTGCCACTTCATCAGCCGCTTCTCGACGCGGCCCACCATCGCATCCAGCACCAGCGCGAAGGCCGTGAGCACCAGGATGCCGGCCATCACGGTGTTGATGTCGAAGGTGCCCTCGGCCTGCAGGATGAGGTAGCCCACGCCCTGCGAAGAGCCGAGGTACTCGCCCACCACGGCGCCCACGAAGGCCAGGCCCACGCTGGTGTGCAGGCTGCTGAAGACCCAGCTGGTGGCGCTGGGCAGGTACACGTGCCGCAGCAGCTGCCGGTTGCTGGCGCCCAGCATGCGCGCGTTGGCCAGCACCACAGGGCTCACCTCCTTCACGCCCTGGTAGACGTTGAAGAAGACGATGAAGAAGACCAGCGTCACGCCCAGGGCCACCTTGCTGCCGATGCCGAGGCCGAACCACACCGAGAAGATGGGCGCCAGGATGATGCGCGGCATGCTGTTGAGCGCCTTCACGTAGGGCTCCAGGATGGCGCTGGCCAGGGGGCTGAGCGCCAGCCACAGCCCGCCGGCCAGGCCCAGCATGCTGCCGACGAGGAAGGCCAGCAGCGTCTCCACCAGCGTCACCGCCAGGTGGCGGTAGATGTCGGCGTCGGTGACGAACCAGGCCCACACGCGGGCCAGCACCTTCAGCGGTTCACCGAAGAAGAAGGCCGCCTGGCGGTCGTTGTCGAACATGAAGTTCGGCAGCAGCCCGGGTGTCGTCATCGCCCACCAGAAGGCGAAGAGCGCGGCCAGCAGGCCCAGCTGGTAGGCGCGCAGCTTCATCATGCGTCGGCCCCCTGCAACTGCTGTGCGTAGCCCTTGAGGACTTCGTCGCGCAGCTGCGCCCAGATGGCGGCGTGCAGCTCCACGAAGCGCTGCGTGGTCTTGACCTCGGCGACATCACGAGGACGCGCGAGGTCCACGGTGAACTCGCCGATGGGGTGGCTGGCCGGGCCGGCGGAGAGGATGACGACGCGGTCGCTCATGGCGATGGCTTCGTCCAGGTCATGCGTGATGAACAGCACCGCCTTCTTCTTCGCCTGCCAGAGCTCGAGCACCTCGTTTTCCATCAGCTGCCGCGTCTGGATGTCCAGCGCGCTGAAGGGCTCGTCCATGAGGATGATGTCGGGGTCCAGCGCCAGCGTCTGCGCCAGCGAGGCGCGCTTGCGCATGCCGCCGGACATCTGGTGCGGGTAGCGGTGGCCGTTGCCGCCCAGGCCCACGCGGCGCAGCCAGCCTTCGGCCTGCGCGCGCGCGTCGGCCTCGGGCACGCCGCGGAACTCCAGCCCCGCCATCACGTTGCCCAGGGCCGTTCGCCAGGGCATCAGGCTCTCGGCCTGGAACATGTAGCCGGCGCGCCGGTTGATGCCCTGCAGCGGCTCGCCGAAAACCTGCACGCTGCCGGCGCTGGGCGCCAGCAGCCCGGCGGCCATGTTCAGCAGCGTGCTCTTGCCGCAGCCCGTGGGACCGACGACGGAAACGAACTCGCCCTCGGCCACGGCCAGCGTGACATCGCGGACGGCGGTGTAGCGCTGCTGGGCGTCGTGGCGGTCGACGAAGGTGCAGGTCACGCCCTGCAGCGACAGCGCCGTCTTGGTCACCGGAGCTTCACCCCTTCGGATACTTCGCGTTGGCCTTCTTGACGAAGTCGTTGGTCCACACGGCCGCGAGGTCCAGCCTGGCCTTGCCGATCTCGGCGTCGATGCTGGCCAGTGCGCGCAGCGCGGTGTCGGCGCCCTTCTCGGGGATCATGCCGTCGGGCGAGAGCGCGCCCCTGGCGGCGAGGAAGGCGTCGATGTAGACGGCGCGGTCGCCCAGCAGGTAGCCCTCGGGCACGGCCTCGATGATGTCCTTCGGGCCCGCGGCCTGGATCCACTTGTCGGCGCGCACGATGGCGTTGGCCAGCGCCTGCGTGG
>CAZBUU010000192.1:0-8503 GCA_964495125.1 uncultured Rubrivivax sp. | reverse complement strand
CCTTCCAGGAACTCGCCAAGCAGATCGACGACTTCCTGCGCGCGCAGATGCCGGTGTGGAAGGCGAAGTACCCGGGCGTCGAGAACATGAAGGTGGCCGTGATGGGCTGCATCGTCAACGGCCCCGGCGAGAGCAAGCATGCCGACATCGGCATCAGCCTGCCCGGCACCGGCGAGGCGCCGGCCGCACCGGTCTTCATCGACGGGCAGAAGGCCATGACGTTGCGCGGCGAAGGGATCGCGCAGGAGTTCCACAAGATCGTCGAGGACTACATCGAACGCCGGTATGGCGCGGCGACGGCCGCGCATTGACGCTGCCCGTTTCCTGCGCTGCCGCTTTCCCGTCCCCGAACTCCTCGGGCGCGCACGACGCGCCGACCCCATTCCATGGCTGACAAACTGCTTGCCGTCAAAGGCATGAACGACATCTTGCCGGGCAGCGTCCCGCGCAAGGAGAAGCTGCCCGACGCCGCGCTGTGGCGCTGGTTCGAGACCACCGTGCAGTCGGTGCTGGCGCGCCACGGCTACCAGTACCTGTTGACGCCCATCGTCGAGCCCACGGCGCTGTTCGTGCGAGGCATCGGCGAGGCCACCGACATCGTCGAGAAGGAGATGTACTCCTGGACCGACGCGATGAACGGCGACACGCTGACGCTGCGGCCGGAGATCACCGCCGGGATCGTGCGCGCGATGGTCGAGCACAACGCGCTCTACAACGGTCCGCTGCGCGTGTGGTCGCTGGGCCCCGTGTTCCGACACGAGCGACCGCAGAAGGGCCGCTACCGACAGTTCTACCAACTGGACGTGGAGGCGCTGGGCTATCCGGGGCCCGACGTCGACGCCGAACTCATCCTGATGGTGCGCCGACTTTGGCAGGACCTGGGCCTGGTGATCGGCCAGCATGTGCGGCTGGAACTGAACAGCCTGGGCCAGCCCGCTGAGCGGGCGGCGCATCGCGCGGCGCTGGTGGCCTACCTCGAGGCCCATGCCGAGCAGCTGGACGAAGACTCGAAGCGCCGGCTGCACAGCAATCCGCTGCGCATCCTGGACACCAAGAACCCGGCGCTGCAAGCGCTGGTCGAGGGCGCGCCGAAGCTGCTGGACCACCTCGGCGCCGAGACCCGGGCCCATCTTGACGCCGTGTGCGCCGTGCTGGACGCGGCCGGGCTGCCCTACCGCATCAACCCGCGCATGGTGCGCGGCCTGGACTACTACAACCTCACGGTGTTCGAGTGGGTCACCGACCACCTGGGTTCGCAAGGCACGGTCTGCGGCGGCGGCCGCTACGACGGTCTCTTCGAACAGCTGGGGGGCAAGCCGACGCCCGCCATCGGCTTCGGCCTGGGCGTCGAGCGTTTGCTGCTGCTGTTGCAGGAACTGGGGCTGCCGATGCCGCCCTCCGCGCCCGATGCGTACGCCGTGATCGGCGAGCCGCAGTGCCTGCCCCAGGCCCTGGTGGCCCTGGACGCCCTGCGCGCTGCCGGCCTGGCGGTGCAGATGCACGCCGGCGGCGGCAGCATCAAGTCGCAGTTCAAGAAGGCCGACGCCAGCGGTGCGCGCCATGCGCTGGTCTTCGGTGCCGACGAATTGGTGCGCGGCGAAGTCACCATCAAGCCGCTTCGCGACGCTGCCGCACCGCAGGCCACGCGGCGCCTGGACGCCGTCGCTTCCTGGGCGAACGAACTGCGCACCGCATAATCAGAAGCTTTTCCCTCCATTCACCCGTCCGACCCGAACGCATCCATGGCCACCCAACTCGACCTGCAGGAGCAGGAACAACTCGACGCGCTGAAGGCGTTCTGGAACAAGCAGGGCAATCTCATCACCTGGACGCTGGTGATCGCGTTGTCCGGCGTGCTGGGCTGGAACGGCTGGCAGTGGTGGCAGCGCGACCAGGCCGCCAAGGCCAGCGCCATGTTCGACGAGCTCGACCGCGCCGCCCAGGCAGGCGATGCCGACAAGTCCGGCCGCATCTTCAACGACCTCAAGGAACGCTTCCCCAGCACGGCATACGCCCAGCAAGGCGGCCTGATGGCGGCCAAGGCGCAACTCGCCAAGGGGCAGGTCGACGCCGCCAAGGCGAGCCTGGGTTGGGTGGTCGAGCACGGCAAGGAAGACGAGGTGCGCATGGTGGCGCGCCTGCGCCTGGCCGCCGTGCTGGGCGATGCGAAGCAGTACGCCGAAGGGCTCAAGGCGCTGGAAGGCGTGAAGGGCGAGGGCTTCGAAGCTCTGGCCGCCGACCGTCGGGGCGACCTGCTGATGGCCGAAGGCAAGAAGGACGAGGCGCGTGCCGCCTGGCAGGCGGCCTACAAGACCATGGGCGAGAAGCTGGACTACCGCCGGCTCGTCGAAGCCAAGCTCACCGCCATCGGGGCGGCTCCGGCCGCGTCGGCGGCCAGCGCGCCGGCGTCGGGGGCCGCCAAGTGACCCGCGCGCGCGCCCTTGGCGCGCTGCTGCTGGCCGGACTGCTGGTCGCCTGTTCCTCGGACAAGCCCAAGCCCACGCCGCTGGAGAACTACGACGCCAGGATCAGCGTCAGCCCGGTGTGGAACCTGAGCCTCGGCAGCCTGAGCTTCCCGCTCGTGCCGGCCGTGCGCCAGGGCCAGATCCACGTCGCCGGCGATGGTGGCGAGGTGCAGGCCATCCAGGCGGATACCGGTGCGGTGATGTGGACGGCGTCGGCCGGTGACCGCATCGCTGCCGGCGTGGGCAGCGACGGCCGCTTCACCGCCGTCGTGACCCGCGGCAACGAGGTCGTCGTCTTCGACAGCGGCCGCGAGGCCTGGCGCAAGCGCGTGCCCTCCGCCGTGGTGACGCCGCCGCTGGTGGCGGGCGAGCGCGTCTTCGTCATGGGCGTCGACCGCGGCGTGCATGCCTTCGACGCCGTCGACGGCCGCCGCCTGTGGGTCTACAGCAAACCCGGCGAAGCGCTCACCCTGGCGCAGGCCAGCGTGGTGGCGGCGTACAAGAACACCCTGCTCGTGGCCCAGGGGCAGCGGCTCACTGCCCTGGACCCGACACGCGGCACGCTGTCCTGGGAGGTGCCGATGGCATCTCCGCGGGGCACCAACGAGGTCGAGCGCCTCGCCGACCTCATCGGGCCCGCGCTGCGGATCGGCGACCGCGTCTGCGCGCGCGCGTTCCAGTCCGCGGTGGCCTGTGCCGATGTGTCGCGCGGCGCCGTGCTCTGGACCCGCAACGCGGGCGGCCTGAACGCCATCGGTGGCGACCTGGAGCGCGTCTACGGTGCCGATGCCAGTGACCGCATCACCGCCTGGCGTGCCGACAGCGGCGACATGGTCTGGCAGAGCGAGAAGCTGCTGTACCGCGGGCTGAGCGGCGCGCTGGCCTTGGGCACGAGCGTCGTCTTCGGCGATGGCGAGGGTTACCTGCATTTCCTGGCGGCCGCCAGCGGCGAGCAGCAGTTGCGCCTGCCCACCGACGGCAAGGCCATCGTCGGCACGCCGCTGCTGGTCGGCAGGACCCTCATCGTCACCACCCAGGCCGGCGGCTTGTACGCCTTCCGGGCCGACTGAAGACGGTGATCCCCGCATGAAGCCGGTCATCGCCCTGGTCGGCCGCGCCAACGTCGGCAAGTCGACGCTGTTCAACCGCATCACCAAGAGCCGAGACGCCATCGTGGCCGACTACGCCGGGCTCACACGAGACCGCCACTACGGCGACGCCAAGCTCGGCAAGCGCGAGTTCATCGTCGTCGACACCGGCGGCTTCGAGCCCGACAAGCCCAGTGGCGTGGTCGCCGAGATGGCCAAGCAGACGCGCCAGGCTGTCGCCGAAGCCGACGTGGTGATCTTCGTCGTCGATGTGCGCGGAGGCCTCTCCGCGCAGGACCACGACATCGCACGCTACCTGCGTACCCAGCACAAGCGCGTGCTGCTGGCGGCCAACAAGGCCGAGGGCATGGTCGAATCCCCGCTGCTGGGCGAGTTCCACGAGCTTGGCATCGGCGAGCCGCACCCGATCTCGGCCGCCCACGGCCAGGGCATCCGCAGCCTCCTCGAAGCGGCGCTGGAAGGGCTGCTGGACGAACCCGAGGACGACGACGAAGGCGTTGCCGAGGGCGAGGATGCCGATCGCCCGATCCGGCTGGCCGTGGCCGGCCGTCCCAACGTGGGCAAGAGCACGCTCATCAACGCCTGGCTGGGCGAGGAACGCCTGGTGGCGTTCGACCAGCCGGGCACCACGCGCGATGCCATCCACGTGCCCTTCGAGAAGGACGGGCGCAAGTTCGAACTGATCGACACCGCGGGTCTGCGCCGCAAGGGCAAGGTCTTCGAGGCGATCGAGAAGTTCTCGGTGGTGAAGACGCTGCAGGCCATCTCCGACGCCAACGTCGTGCTCTTGCTGATCGACGCCACGCAGGGTGTCAGCGACCAGGACGCGCACATCGCCGGCTACATCCTGGAGACCGGCCGTGCGGTCGTCATCGCCATCAACAAGTGGGACGCCACCGACGACTACCAGCGCCAGCAGTTGCAGCGCTCCATCGAGACGCGCCTGGCCTTCCTGCGCTATGCGCCGCTGCTGCAGATCTCGGCCATCCGACGCCAGGGCCTGAACGCCGTGTGGAAGTCGCTGCTGCTGGCCCACGCCTCGGCCACGGTGAAGATGAGCACGCCGGTGTTGACGCGCCTGGTGCACGACGCTGCCGAACACCAGGCGCCGCGGCGCGAGGGTCGGTTCCGTCCCAAGATGCGCTATGCCCACCAGGGCGGCATGAACCCGCCGCTGGTGGTGATCCACGGCACGGGTCTGGACCACGTGCCCGACAGCTACAAGCGCTACCTGGAAGGCCGCCTGCGTGAGCATTTCAAGCTGGTGGGCACGCCGATCCGCATCGAAATGCGCTCGGCGAAGAATCCTTTCGACGAGCGCGGAACCTGAGCGCACGGGAGGGGTCGCACAGCCCAAGCGGGCTCAGCGCCGCCCAAAGGCCGTACCGTTCCGCGGTGCGGCACCGCTGTGATAACGTGAGCGTTTTCCCTATCCAACACGGAGAATATCGTGAGCAACAAAGGCCAACTTTTGCAGGACCCCTTTCTGAACCTGCTGCGCAAGGAGCATGTGCCGGTGTCGATCTACCTCGTCAACGGCATCAAGCTCCAGGGTCACATCGAGTCCTTCGACCAGTACGTGGTGCTGCTGCGCAATACCGTGACCCAGATGGTCTACAAGCACGCCATCTCCACCGTGGTGCCCAGTCGGGCCGTGAATTTCCACGCCAACGAACCGGGCGAGCAGGCCTGAAGCTCCGTCCCGCCGTCTGCCCGCGCGCCCAGCTGCCATCACCTTGAGTTCCCACTCTTCCGCGGCGCCCGGCGACGGGCTCACGCGCGCCGTGCTGGTCGGCGTCGATGTCGGCGGCTCGGCCCATTTCGATGCATCGCTCGATGAACTGGCGCTGCTGGCTTCCTCGGCGGGCGACATTGCGGTGGCCCGCGTGACGGCGCGCCGCCGCGCCCCCGATCCCGCGCTCTTCATCGGCAGCGGCAAGGCCGACGAGATCAAGGCGCTGGTGGCGGCCACCGACGCGCACGGCGTCATCTTCGACCAGGCCCTGAGCCCCGCGCAGCAACGCAACCTGGAGCGCCACCTCGGTGTCCCGGTGGCCGACCGCACCGGCCTCATCCTGGACATTTTCGCCGAGCGGGCGCAGAGCCACGAAGGCAAGCTTCAGGTGGAACTGGCGCGGCTTCAGTACCAGGCCACGCGCCTGGTGCGCCGCTGGAGCCACCTGGAACGCCAGCAGGGCGGCATCGGCGGCCGCGGTGGGCCCGGCGAAGCGCAGATCGAACTCGACCGCCGCATGATCGGCGACCGCATCAAGCAGGTGAAGGAGCGCCTCGAGAAGGTCAAGCGCCAGCGCGGCACGCAGCGCAAGGCACGCGAGCGCCGCGGCACCTTCCGCGTCTCGCTGGTCGGCTACACCAACGCCGGCAAGAGCACGCTCTTCAACGGCCTGGTGAAGGCCCGCGCGTACGCCGCCGACCAGCTCTTCGCCACGCTGGACACCACCACGCGCGCGCTGTGGCTTCCCGAGGCCCAGGCCCAGGTGTCGCTGTCCGACACCGTGGGCTTCATCCGCGACCTGCCGCACAAGCTGGTGGAGGCCTTCCGCGCCACGCTGCAGGAGGCTGCCGATGCCGACCTGCTGCTGCACGTGATCGATGCCGCCAGCCCGCATCTCGACGAGCAGCAGGCCGAGGTGGAGCGCGTCCTCGAGGAAATCGGGGCCGAGGCGGCGCCGCAGATCCTGGTCTACAACAAGTGCGACCTGCTGGACGAGACACGGCAACCGCGTGTCGGCGCCGACTGGACTCTGGCGCATCCCGGCGTGCAGCGCCAGCGCGTGTTCGTCAGCGCGCAGACCGGCGACGGCCTGCCGCGCCTGCGCCAGGCGATCGCCGAAACCGCGCTGGCCCACTTGAATGCGGCCGGCGCCGCCTCACCTGCTCTGCTGCCCGACGGCACCCCCGTCGGCCAGGCCGCGGCCCATTGACGACAACGACAAAGCAGTCCCGACAAGGCACCGCATGCGAGACGAATCCGCTCCCCGTTTCCCGGCGCGCATGAGTGCGCTGGCCGCGTCAGCGCGCGCGCTGATCTTCAACAACCGCAACGACGGACCGCCCGACCTCGACGAGCTCTGGCGCGACTTCAACCGCAAGCTCAGCGGCCTGTTCGGCGGCAAGGGCGGTGGCGGCTCCGGGCGCAACGACGAACGGCAACCTGGCGGCCCCTTCCAGCCCGACGCCAAGAGCGCCGGCATCGGTGCGCTGCTGATCGTCGGCGTCGTCGCGGCCATCTGGCTGGGCAGCGGCTTCTTCATCGTGCAGGAAGGCCACAAGGCGGTGATCAGCACCTTCGGCAAGTACAGCACCACCACCGACGCCGGCTGGCAGTGGCGCATGCCCTACCCGATCCAGGCGCACGAGACGGTGGCAGTGACGCGGCTGCAATCGGTGGAAGTGGGACGCAACACCGTTGGCCAGGCCACGGGCCTGAAGGATTCTTCGATGCTCACGCAGGATGAGAACATCGTCGACATCCGCTTCACGGTGCAGTACCGCACCACCGACCCGCGCGCCTACCTGTTCGAGAACAACCGCCCCGACGAGGCCGTGGTGCAGGCCGCCGAGTCGGCGGTGCGCGAGATCGTCGGCCGCAGCAAGGTCGACCAGGTGCTCTACGAGCAGCGCGATGCCATTGCCGTTGAACTGGCCAAGAGCATCCAGTCCCAGCTCGACCGCCTGAAGGCCGGCATCACGGTGGCCAACGTCAACATGCAGAACGTGCAGGTGCCGGAAACCGTGCAGGCAGCGTTCAACGACGCCTTCAAGGCCGGCGCCGACCGCGATCGCTACAAGAACGAAGGCCAGGCCTACGCCAGCGACGTCATCCCCAAGGCGCGCGGCACGGCCTCGCGGCTGATGGAAGAAGCCGAGGGCTACCGTTCCCGCGTGGTCGCCACGGCCGAGGGCGATGCGCAGCGCTTCCGGTCGGTGCTGACCGAGTACCAGAAGGCACCGGCCGTCACGCGAGACCGCCTGTACCTGGAAACCATGCAACAGGTCTACAGCAACGTCACCAAGGTGATGGTGGACAGCAAGAGCGGCTCCAACCTGCTGTACCTGCCGCTGGACCGCCTGCTCCAGCAGTCGGGCGCCACGACAGCCGGTTCCGCCGGTGGCGTCACCGTCGTTCCGGCGCCGGCGCCCGCCGAATCGGGCGCGACACAGAGCGTGGACATCCGATCGCGGGACAACTCGCGCACGCGTGACCGCGAAGGCCGTTGAGGAGGTGAGCCGCATGAACCGCATCGCTTTTGCCGTCCTCACGGCCCTCGTCGTGCTGATGCTCGCCGCCAGCACGCTCTTCGTCGTCGACCAGCGACAGGTCGGCGTTGTCTACGCGCTGGGCGAGATCAAGGAAGTGATCACCGAGCCCGGTCTCCACTTCAAGCAGCCGCCGCCCTTCCAGAACGTCGTCTTCCTCGACAAGCGCATCCAGACGCTGGACAGCCCGGAGACCCGCCCCATCTTCACCGCCGAGAAGAAGAGCCTGGTGATCGACTGGCTGATCAAGTGGCGCATCGGCGACCCGCGTCAGTTCATCCGCAACAGCGGTACCGACTTCCGCACGCTGGAGAACCGCCTGTCCCCCGTGGTGCAGGCCGCGTTCAACGAAGAGATCACCAAGCGCGCCGTGCGTGACGTGCTGGCCACCGAGCGCGAGAAGGTGATGACGGACGTGCGCACCCGCCTCATCGACGAAGCCAAGTCCTTCGGCATCGAGATCGTCGACGTCCGCATCAAGCGCGTGGACTTCGTCGCCGACATCACCGACTCGGTCTACCGCCGCATGGAGTCCGAGCGCAAGCAGGTGGCCAACGAGCTGCGCAGCCAGGGCACCGCCGACGCCGAGAAGATCAAGGCCGACGCCGAACGCCAGCGCGACATCATCATCGCCGAGGCCTACCGCGA
>CAZBUU010000191.1:0-8507 GCA_964495125.1 uncultured Rubrivivax sp. | reverse complement strand
ACTCCTGGTACTGCGCGTCGGTGATGTCGCTCTTGGAGCGGGTCCACAGCGCGGCGGCCTTGTTCACCGGCTCCCACTCGTCGGTGGTGACCTGCTTCTTGGCTTCGTCGTCCCAGGTCTGCCTGGGCATCAGCACGGGCAGGCTGATGTGGTCGCTGTACTTGCCGATGATGGACTTCAGCTTCCACTGCGACAGGAATTCCTCTTCGCCTTCGCGCAGGTGCAGGATGACGTCGGTGCCACGCAGCGCCCGCTCAATGGTCTCGACCTCGAAGTCACCCGTGCCTTCGCTGCTCCAGCGCACGCCCTCGCCAGGCTTTGCGCCGGCGCGGCGCGTTTCCACGGTGATGCGGTCGGCGACGATGAAGCCCGAGTAGAAGCCCACGCCGAACTGGCCGATGAGGTTGGCGTCCTTCTTCTGCTCGCCTTCCAGCCTGGCCATGAACTCGCGCGTGCCGCTCTTGGCGATGGTGCCCAGGTGGGCCACCGCCTCTTCGGCGCTCATGCCGATGCCGTTGTCGCGGATGGTGATGGTCTTGGCGGCCTCGTCGAACCAGACGCGGATCTCCAGGTTCGGCGCGTCCTCGAAGAGCTCGGCCTTGTCCAGCGCCTCGAAGCGCAGCTTGTCGCAGGCGTCGGAGGCGTTGGAGACCAGCTCACGCAGGAAGATCTCCTTGTTGGAATAGAGCGAGTGGGTGACGAGGTGCAGGATCTGCTTGACCTCGGCCTGGAAGGCGAGCGTTTGCTTGTCCATGGTCTGCCTGGGGATGAATAAAGGGTCGGGCCGGACGGTGGGGGCGTCCGGCCCGATTTCAAGAGGCGGGGCGCCGCCCGGGGCTTCAGGCGGCCAGCCAGTCGGCCAGCGCGGCCGACACGGCGGCCGGCTCTTCCATCGTCGTCATGTGCCCGCTGCCGGGCACCAGCACCAGCTGCGCGCCCGGGATCAGCCCGGCGATGCGGCGGTGCGCCTCGGGCGGACTCCAGGCGTCCTGCTCGCCCGTCAGCACCAGCGTCGGCACGCCGATGCCGGCCAGCAGCGGCGTGGCATCCGGCCGGTTCAGCAGCGCGTGGATCTGCGCGGCGAAGATGTCCGGGCTGCGGCGCTCGAACATGTCGAGCACGGCCTCGAACACGGGGCCGCCCACGCGCGAGGGGTGCACCATGCCCTGGGCCCAGTCGGCGGCCATGGCGCGCATGCCGCGCTCGCGCGCCAGCGCCAGCAGGCGCAGGCGGCCGGCCTTCTCGGTCTCGCCCGCGTCGCCGACGGCCAGCGGAGCGATGCCGGTGTCCAGCAGGGCCAGGCGATCGACGCGCGCGGGCGCCCGGCGCAGCACCTCGAAAGCCACGCGGCCGCCCATGGAGTGGCCGGCCAGCGCGAAGCGGCCGGGCGGTGCGGCGGCCAGCGCGATCTCGGCCATCTCGCCCAGCGTGTTCGCGCTGCCGTAGGCCGCGACCATGGCGTTGCGGCCCAGGGCGGCCATCTGCGGCGCCCACACGGCGGCGTCGCACAGCAGGCCCGGCAGCAGAAGAAGCGGCGTGGCGCTCATTCGGGTTCGATCTTCGCGGCGCGGATGACGTCGCCCCAGCGCTTGATCTCGCTGACCAGCAGCGCCTGCAGTTCGGCCGGCGTGCTGGAAGCCAGCCGCATGCCGCCCTTGCCCAGCTTGTCCTGCACGGCCGGCGAGGCCAGGGCGTCGTGCACGGCCTTGTTCAGTTGCTGCACCACGGCCGGTGGCGTGCCGGCGGGGGCAGCGATGGCGTTCCACGACGCCACGTTGTAGTGGGCCACGCCCGATTCCTTGACCGTCGGCACATCCGGCAGCGCGCTGTTGCGCCGGTCGCCCGAGACGGCCAGCGCGCGCACCACGCCGGCCTGCACCTGCGGCAGCATGGGGCCGACGATCTCGAAGGCGAGGTCGATCTCGCCGGCACGCAGCGCCGTCAGCACCGCCGGGCTGCCCTTGTAGGGCACGACCAGCACGTCCAGGCCGGCCACGGTCTCGAACAGCTTGGCCGCCAGGTGCTGCGTGCTGCCCACGGCGATGGTGCCGACGTTGAGCTTGCCCGGGTTGGCCTTGGCCCAGGCCAGCGCCTCCTGCAGCGTCTTGAAGCGGCCTTTGGCGGTATCGCTGAAGACGCCGATGTCGAAGCTGCCCAGCAGGCTGACCGGGGCAAAGTCCTTCACAGGGTCGTAGGGCAGCTTCTTGAAGAGGCCCACGCTGACGGCGTTGCCGTTGCTCATCAGCAGCAGCGTGTGGCCGTCGGGCCGGGCGGTGGCCACGGCCTGGCTGGCGACGATGCTGCCGGCACTCGGCTTGTTCTCCACGACGACCGGCTGCCCCAGCGACTTCGTCATCTGCTCGGCCACGGCCCGCGCCGTGATGTCGGCGATGCCGCCGGGCGCGAAGGGCACCAGCAGCGAGATCGGCTTGTCGGGGAAGCGGCCCTGGGCGCGCAGCGGCGCCACGCAGGCGGCCAGAGAGGCCGCACCGAGCAGTTGCAAGGCCTGGCGGCGGCAGGAAGATGGCTTGTCCATGCCGCGATGCTAAGCCTCAGAAGCTGATGGCCTGCCCCGGGACGGCCACGATCACCTTCACCGTGCTGCCGCCCATGGCGGAGCTGAACTGCGCCGCCGTGCCCTTGGCCAGCGGGTTGGCGCCGTAGTGCATGGGGATCACGGCCTTGGGCTTGAGCATGTCGTTGACGGCCCAGGCGGCGTCCACCGGGTCCATGGTGAAGTTGCCGCCGATGGGCACCAGCGCCAGGTCGGGCTTGTAGCGTTCGCCGATGAGCTTCATGTCGCCGAACACGGCCGTGTCGCCGGCGTGGTAGATGCGGAAGCCGTTCTCCAGCTCGATGATCCAGCCCACGGCCTCGCCGCCGGGGTGCGTCTCGTCCTTGTCGGTGGCCGGGTTGCGCCAGACGAGGATGGACGAGTGCTCGGCACGCACCGCCGTCACCTTGATGCCCGGCACCGGCTCCACGGTGCCGCCCTTGTTCATGCGCGGCAGCAGCTTCGCGGGCAGCATGCCCAGCGTCATGGCCGATTGCGCCAGGTCGCCCGGCGCGCGCAGCGGCACGTCGTACATCTGCGCCAGCGCGGGGGCGTCGGCGATGTGGTCGAAGTGGCCGTGCGAAAGCAGCAGCACGTCGATCTTGCCGAAGACCTCGAGCTTCTTGAACTCCGGCGGTGTCAGCGGGTTGGTCCGCAGCCAGGGGTCGGTGACGATCACCTTGCCGGTGGGCGTGACGATGCGGAAGGCTGCCTGGCCCAGCCAGGTGACCTCCACCTTGCCCGATGGCGAAGAAGGGGCGGCCGGCTGCGCCTGCGCCAGCGTGGCGACCAGCAGCGCGAGCGCTGCGAAGAGTCTCGCGTTCATGGGCGTGGTTCTCCTGCTCATTCGGGTTTGACGTTGCCGGCCTTGACCACCTCGGCCCAGCGCGGGATCTCGCGCGCGATGAGCTCGCCGTAGGCCTTGGGCGTGGTCGGCATCGGCACCGCGCCCTCCACGGCCAATTGCTGGGCCACTTCAGGCAACGCCAGCGCCTTGTTGATCTCGGCGTTGAGCTGCGCCACGCGGGCGGCCGGCGTGCCGGCGGGCGCCACCACGCCGTACCACTGGTCGGCCTCCCAGCCCGGGAAGCCGCTCTCGGCCACCGTGGGCACATCCGGCAGCGGCCCGATGCGTTGTGCGCTGCTGACGGCCAACGCACGCAGCCGACCGCTCTTCACGTGCGGCAGCACGGCCGGCGCGCCGGTGAAGGTGGCGTCCACCTGGCCGGCGATCAGATCGGTCACCGACGGCGCGGTGCCGCGGTAGGGGATGTGCAGCATGAAGAGCTTGGCGCGCAGCTTCAGGAACTCGAAGGTGATGTGCGCCGCGCTGCCGTTGCCGCCCGAAGAGAAGGCCAGCTTGCCCGGCGAGCGGCGCACCAGTTCCAGAAACTCCTTGAAGCTCTTCGCCGGCGACGCCGCGTTCACCACCAGCACGTTCGGCACGCGCGCCACCCAGGCCACGGGCACGAAGCTCTTCAGCGGGTCGTAGCTCAGCTTGGGGTACATGGCCGGGTTGACGGCCAGCGTGCCGATGTGGCCCATCAGCACCGTGTTGCCGTCGGGCTCGGCCTTGGCCGCCTCGCCCGCACCCAGCGAACCACCGGCCCCAGGCTTGTTGTCGATGATGACGTTCTGGCCCAGGGCCGCGCCCAGCCGGGGCGCGATGGCGCGGGCCAGGATGTCGGTGCTGCCGCCGGGGGTGAAGGGCACGATCAGGCGCAGCGGCCTGGCGGACTGCGCGCGCGACCAGGGCGTCACGGTGGCGGCGGCCAGAGCGGCCAGGAGGGTTCGGCGTTGAGCGTGAGGGTTCATCGTGTTCATCGGGTGTCTGCGGGCACCGAGCCGCGGAGGCCGGCGCGTTCAGCGGCGCGGGCCACCTGGCCCTCGGCCGCCATGGCGGTGTTGAAGGCCTTCAGCCAGGCCAGCGCGGCGTCGCGGCCCTTGCCGGTGCCCAGGGCCAGGTGTTCCAGGCCCCAGCGACCGTCCAGCACCCGGGCGCCGGGCACGTTGCCGGCCAGTTCATGGAGGATGGCCTTGTTGGTGGCGAAGGCGTCGATCTCGCGCTGGCGCAGCGCCTGGGCCGCGTGCTGCAGCGTGGGTTGCGGCGCCAGCTTGGCGGACTTCAGGCGCCCGCCCAGCACACGTTCGGACGAACTGCCCTGGCTGACGCCGATGCGGGCATCGGGCCGGTCCATGCCGTCCAGCGAAGTCACCGGCGAGCCGGCGCGCACCAGCACGCCCAGTTCCAGCGCCACCAGCGGCGGCGCGAAGTCGAGGATCTTCTGGCGTTCGGCCGTGGCGTTGGTGATGGTCACGTCGGCATCGCCGCGCTGCAGCGCCGCCACGACTTCGGCCACGCGCGGGTAGACCACGATGCGCGCCGGCACGCCCAGGCGGCGCGCCATCTCGCGGCCGATGTCGACGGTGAGGCCGCGCCGTTCGGCGTCCGGAGCGTCGGCCACCATGGAGGTGGGGCTGCCCGCGTACACCGCCACGCGCAGCGTGCCCGTGGGCGCCAGCGCCTGGCGCACCTCGGCCGGCGGCGCCGGGGGCGTGGCGGCGCAGCCCGCCAGCAGCGCCAGCGTGCCGAGCAGCAGCGCGCGCCGCTCAATCAGGCTGGATCTTGGCTTCACGGATGAGCTTTCCATAGCGGTTCTTCTCGTCGATGAGCAACTGGGCGAAACGCTCCACCGGCCCGGGCAGCACTTCGCCGCCGGCGGCCGCCAGGCGGCCCTTCACTTCGGGCAGCAGCAGGATCTTCTGGATCTCGGCGTGCAGCCGCGTCACCACCGGCGCCGGCACGCCGGTCGGGCCGACGAAGCCGTACCAGACACTCGCCTCGAAGCCCGGGTAGCCACTCTCGGCGATGCTGGGCACGTCGGGGAAGATGGGGCTGCGTTCAGGTGCCAGCACCGCCAGCACGCGCAGCTTGCCGGCCTTCACCTGGGCCTGCACTTCCAGTGCGTTGACGGCCACCGTCTGGATGTGGCCGGCCAGCGTGTCGGTGATGGCCTGGCTGCCACCCTTGTAGGGCACGTGCACGAGTTCGATGCCGGCGGCGCGCTGGAACAGTTCCACCGCCAGGTGCGGCGTGGAGCCATTGCCCGGGCTGCCGAAGTTGATGGACCCCGGCTTGGCCCTGGACAGCGCGATGAGCTTCTGCAGCGAGTTCACTTCGCTCGCCGCGTTGGCCGCGATGACCACCGGCACGCGGCCCACCAGCGAGATGGGCGTGAGGTCGCGCTGCGGGTCGAAGGGTGCGGGCTGGTACAGCGTCGGGTTGGCGGCCACGGCGTTGGCCACCAGCATCAGGGTGTGGCCGTCCGGCGGGCTGTCGATGAGTGCCCGCATGGCGATGTTGGTGCCCGCGCCGGGCTTGTTCTCCACCACCACGGTCTGGCCCAGCGCCGTGCCCAGAGGCAGGCCGACCGCGCGAGCGATGACGTCCACCGCGCCGCCGGCGCTGTAGCCCACGAAGACGCGCAGCGACCGGCTGGGCCAGCCTTGCGCGTGCAGCCATCCGGGCCAGGCCGCGGCGGCCAGCGCGCTGGCGGTGAAGTGGCGTCTCGTGACGGGCATGGGCATCTCCTCCCTGCCCTGGGGACGGGCAGCCCGGGATGATCGCGCCGGGCCCGAGGGACGACCAGCGCGCACGCCGGCTGCAGGCTTGCGTTCGACTTATGGCACCTGAGAAGCTGCGCGGGCCACGGCCTGCAGGCCGGCCAGCAGGCGCAGGCAGGCCGGCGAGGGCAGGCCGTCGCGCCGCAGCGTGACGCCGATGGCCCGCTCGGTGCCCTGCACCGGCACCGGCGGCAAGGCCAGCAAGCCCGAAGCCAGTTCAGCGCGGATCTGCAGCGGCGACAGCATGGCCACCGCATCGCCGGCCATCAGCACCGAACGCACGACGGCCGGGCTGTTGGCCTGCAGCACCACGGGCGGCACGTCCAGCCCGGCAGCCGCGAAGGCGCGCTCGAAGGCCGCGCGGGCCGGCGTGCCAGGCAGCGGGCCCACCCAAGGCCAGCGCAGCAGGGCCTTCAGCGTGCGCGGAGGGCGCTTGCCGGCCAGGGCCGGGTGGCCCGCACGAACAACCGGACGCAGCCAGTCCTCGAACAGCAACTGCTCGGCGACGTCGGACGCCGCCGCGGCGCCGCGCAGCGGGCCGACGATGAAGTCGATGTCGCCGTGGCGCAGCTGGTGCAGCAGCGCCTCGTAGGTGCCGTCCACCACCGTCACCTGCAGGGCCGGCTCCTCGGCGAAGAGGCGCGACAGCGCCTGCGGCACCAGCACGTCGGCCGCCATGGGCAAGGCGCCCACGGCCACGCGGCCGGGCGCGAGGCCGCGGAAGGCCGCGAGCTCGTCCTGCCCCGTGCGCAGTTCGGCCAGCGCCAGCCGGGCGTGGCGCAGCAGGGTCTGCCCGGCGTCGGTGAGCCGCGTGCCACGCCGCGTGCGTTCGAAAAGCGGCTTGCGCGCACCATGCTCCAGCTGCCGCAGTGCGCCGTGCACGGCAGGCTGCGACAGGCCCAGCCGTGCCGCGGCCGCGCCTTCGCTGCCCGTCTCGGCCACCGCCAGCAAGGCGGCCAGCATGGCGTCGCTGACCCTCGGCGGCAGGCCCGTGCCCAGGCCGCGCTGCAGCTCGGCGAAGGCCCGCCCGGCCCGCGCCACCAGCAGCTGGCCGGCCGGCGTGCCCACCATGCCGCGCGCGCCGCGTTCGAACAGCGGCAGGCCGATGTCGGTTTCCGCCTGCTGCACGGCGCGCGTGACGGCCGACACCGACAGGTGCAGCCGCGCACCGGCACGCGCCGCACTGCCGGCCTCGGCCACCGCCACCACGCAGCGCAGCAGCCGCAGCGGCGGGACCGCGCTCATTCCGAACCGAGCTTCAGGCGCTGGGGCTGGCGCTTCTCGATGGCCCATTTCAGCAAGGCCGCCACGCGGTAGCCGGCATGCGCGAACTTGCCGTAGGGCAGCGTCACGAAGAAGGCCATCACGGCGCCCAGGTGCAGACACAGCAGCGCGGGCAAGGCGGCGGTCCCGTGCGCCAGCGCCAGCGCCAGGCCGCTGGCCCCGGCCAGGCCCAGCAAGGCGATGAAGGCCAGGTCCATGGGGCGCTGCTCGCTCAGCTGGTGCTCGGGGTGGCGCTTCAGGCGCAGGCGCAGCAGGCCCGCGCAGCCCAGCACCAGCAGCACGCCGCCGGCCCCGCCCAGCAGCTTGGGCAGGCTGGTCCAGCCGTAGGGCGCCACCCAGCCGAAGACGTAGTGGTAGATGGTGGCCACGCTGGTGGACGCAAAGCACAGCAGGAAGCCGTAGAAGGTGGCGTGGTGCACGGCGCGGCGCTCGCGCGTGAAGCGGTCGGCCTCCTCGTTGCAGCCCTGGCCGTGGCCGCCGTCCAGGTAGCGCAGCGTCAGCGCGTCGTGCGCGGCCTCGGCCACGGCCGGTCCGCTGGCGGCGCCGGGAGCCGCGTCGCGCCAGAAACGGGCGACGCCGATGCCCAGCGCCAGCACGGCGAAGGCGAACACCGGCAGGAAGAGCGACACCATCAGGCCGTGCGGGAAGATGTCGTAGAAGTTCCCGCCGGGCGGCACGCCCTTCACGTTCGACGCCAGCACCAGGAACAGCGCCAGGCCCGCGACCAGGGCCAGCGACAGCACGAGCCCGTTCTTGCGGTAGGCGGCGCCGAAGGCCGCCGGCCACGCGTAGTGCTCGTAGGTGCGGCCGCGCACTTTCGCCATCGCCTGCGGCACGTTCACCGCGAACTCGTGCGGCGGCGCGTACTGGCAGGCGTGCAGGCAGGCGCCGCAGTTGTGGCACAGGTTGGCCAGGTAGTGCGCGTCCGCGGGCGGGAAGTCCAGCCGCCGCGTCATCGCGGGGAACACGGCGCAGAAGCCTTCGCAGTAACGGCAGGCATTGCAGATCTGCAGCACGCGCGAGACCTCGGCCTCGGCGATCAGCG
>CAZBUU010000190.1:0-8508 GCA_964495125.1 uncultured Rubrivivax sp. | reverse complement strand
AGGCGTCCCAGCCCATCGGCATCAGCACGTTCATGCCCTTCATGCGCAGCTGGCGGCCCATCATGTCGCCGATGGTGTAGTTGCGCACATGGCCCATGTGCAGCTTGCCGCTGGGGTAGGGCAGCATGCTGCAGGCGTAGAACTTCTCGCGCGAGGGGTCCTCGCGCACCTCGAAGGCCTGCGTGGCCTGCCAGTGGGCCTGGGCGGCGGCTTCCACCTCGCCGGGCATGTACTTGTCGTTCATGCGGCCAATTGTAGGGACGGGGCCCAGAGCGCCCGCCTCCGGCCGGGCTTCGTGGCATCGGTCACGCCTGCACGGCCGACATGCAACAAGCGCTCAAGTGCCTGCGCCGTCTTGCCGATGACACGAGACCGCCCGGGTTGTGCGCGTCGAGCCGCGACCCAGCCTCTCCCTGGACGCCACCGAGACCCGCATGCCCCCAAGCAGAAACTCCCTGTCCCGCTGGCTCACCGCGGCGGTCCTCGCCCTGACGCTGGGGGCCGTGCCGCAAGCCGACGCCCAGACGGCCCAGCAGGCCAAGATCGCCCCCGACCTGCGTGCTGCCGTCGCCGACGCCGGCAACGCCGGCCGGACAAGCCAGGTCTCCTGGCTGAAGTGGCTGGCCGGCAACCAGCCCCACGTGAAGGTGCTGATCAACGCCCAGAGCACGGACCCGATGCTCACGCAACTTCGCGCCGACATCCTGCGGCGCGGCGGCTCGGTCTTCTACAACTACATCTCGGTGCGCGCCCTGTCGGCCATGGTCCCGACGGCGGCACTGGACGCGCTCGCCGCCCGCAGCGACGTCCTCAGCATCGCCCCCAACCGGGCCACCACCCGCCATGCCAGCCTGCTGCAGTCCGCCACGGGCGCCGATGCGGTGATCAGCGGGGCCGCCACGCGCAGCCTGGGCGGCGTGGGCTACGACGGCACGGGTGTGGGCATCGCCATCGTCGACTCCGGCATCGACTGGCGCCACCGCAACCTGGTGGACGCCAACGGCAAGACCCGGGTGCGCGCGCTGGCCGATTTCGTGGCCCTGGGTCGCGCCCTGCCCGGCCAGGGCTGGGCCAAGGGCTTCGACGTCTCGCCTGCCACACGCGCCAGCATCGACGGCGCCAAGTACAAGAGCGGCACGGCCAAGCTCGTGCCCATCACCGACCTGCCCGATGCCTACGGCCACGGCAGCCATGTCGCCGCCACCGCGGCGGGGGCCGGCGGCTACCAGTCGCCCGACTCCGGGGGCATCGCCCCCAATGCCGACCTCTACGACGTGCGCGTGCTCGACGAGCGCGGCGTCGGCAACCTGGCGGACGTGCTCGCCGGCATCGACTGGGTCGTCCAGCGGGCCAGGCTGGCAAACATCCGCGTCATGAACCTGAGCCTCGGGGCGTCGTCGGCCGACTCGTTCATGATCGACCCGCTGGCGCGTGCCGCCCGCAGCGCCACCGCCGCTGGCATCGTGGTCGTCGCCGCGGCAGGCAACGCCGGGAAGAACGAAGCCGGGCAGACCGTCTACGGCGCCATCTCATCGCCGGGCCACGAGCCTTCGGTGATCACCGTGGGCGCGGCGAACGCGTCCGCCACTGCCGCCCGCGGTGACGACCAGGTCACGCGCTTCAGCTCACGCGGACCCACGCGCGGCAGCGTCTCCTTCCCCAGCGGCCGTCGCTGGGTGGACCACTTCGTCAAGCCCGACCTGGTGGCCCCGGGCAACCGCATCGTCGCCACGCTGGCGGCCGACCGCAACAACACCTGGAACCTGCTCGCCCGCACCTACCCGCAACTCAGCCAGGTGCCCGGTGCGACGCAGGCGCCGCGGCAGACGCTGATGGAACTCTCGGGCACCTCGGTCGCCGCGCCGGTGGTGTCGGGAGCGGTGGCGCTGCTGCTGCAGGCCAACCCCGGGCTCACCCCGCCGCTGGTGAAGGCCATCCTCCAATACAGCGCCCAGCCGCTGGCCGGCGCGGCGCTGGTCGAACAAGGCACGGGCCTGCTGAACGTGGAGGGCGCGCTGCGCCTGGCCCGCGCGCTGCGCACCGATCTGGGCCCGGCGCTGGCCGCCGGCCGCCTGAAGGCCGGCGACAACATGCTGGCTGCCGGTGCGGCGCTGCCCGTGGCGGCGTCCGCGCTCCATGGCCAGCCGGTGCCCTGGAGCGGCATGGCCGTCGTGGGCGGCAACCGACTCGTCGGCGGCCCGGCGCTCTTCACGCGCTGGCAACCGGTGTGGGACCCGGGCCTGACCTGGGCGCGCCAGCTGACGCTGCGCAACACGGTCAGCTACCTGCCGCCGACCAAGGGTGTGCCGGCCTTCACGGTGCCCTCGGCGGTGGTGGAGACCAACGCGCCGTGGC
The DNA here is from genome assembly GCA_964495125.1 of uncultured Rubrivivax sp. Taxonomy (GTDB): domain Bacteria; phylum Pseudomonadota; class Gammaproteobacteria; order Burkholderiales; family Burkholderiaceae_C; genus Rubrivivax. Next base: position 6,153 of record CAZBUU010000190.1, on the reverse strand, counting down.
AGCTGCTGCTCACGCCTGGCGTGCGGCTGCTCGACGGCGTGGCGCTGGCCACCAGTGGCGGCCCGCGGGCCCTGTTCACGCCGGTGCCGCTGTTGGCCGGCCGTGCGGCGGCGGGCGCAGGCATCACGCTGAACCTGGGCTTCAGCGGCGGCGGTGGCGCCATCGGCGCCGAAGGCTTCACGCTCAGTGAAGGCTACGTCCTGGGTGAAGGCTTCATCGTTTCCGAAGGCTTCATCGTGAGTGAAGGCTTCATCGTGAGTGAAGGCTTCATCATTTCCGAGGGCTTCATCGTCAGCGAAGGCTTCATCGTTTCCGAAGGCTTCATCGTTTCCGAAGGCTTCATCGTCAGCGAGGGTTTCATCGTCAGCGAAACGGTGGCCGACCCCGGCGGCGCCGCCGACCGCGCCTTCCTGGGCGAGTAGCCGGCCTGCACGCCGGGCTCCTGCCACCCTGAAGGGCCGCCTTCCGCCACGCGGAGGCGGCCTTTGTCCTGAGCGTCGCTCAAGTCTGGCGCCCGCCCGGCCGATGCAAAGACGAGACGCTCCCGCCCAGGCGGGGCCGTCGCCACGACGCGCCCATGCCCCCACCCGCCGACACCCCCGACGACCCCTCGGCCGCTGCGCACGCCGCGCGCGGCCCCTGGTCACGGTTCGTGCAGGCCCACCTGCACGACTATCCCCCCGCGGCGCTGCGCATCTGGCTGTCCCTGGGCGCCGCGGGCGCCCTGGCGCTGCTCTGGGCTGCCAGCTCGGCCTGGCGCTGGCCCCTGCCGACGCTGGCCTTCACCGGGGCCGGGCTGGCGATGGTCGCGCTGGCCGCCTGTTTCCCCTTGCGCATTCCGCGCAGCAAGAACACGGTTCTCGTCGCCGACGTCTTCATCTACGCCCTCCTGGCCGCCGTGGGCCCGCCGGCGGCCGTGCTGGCGGCGGGGCTGGAGGCCGCCATCGGTGCGCTGCGCAGCTCGCGCCGGCTGAGCACGCACCTCAGCGGCCCGGCCGCAGCCATGGCCGCCATGGGCCTGGGGGGCGTGGTCTTCGAGGTCCTGGACGGCGTACTTGGCAAGCTGGGGCTGACTCCCGAAGTCGCCAGGCTGGCCGCGCTGTGCTGCGCGGCGCCGCTGCCGGTGATGCTGACCACGGGCTCACTGATGTCGATGATCGCGGCCAAGCAGGGCCGGCAGCTGGCGCTGGCGGACTGGACTGCGGCCTGGTCCTGGATCGCCGCCATGAGCCTGGGCTCGGCCTTCCTGGCCGGCCTGGCGCACCTGACGGCACTGCAGCACGGCCCGGCGGTCTATGGCGTGGGCACCGTGCTCGTGACGGCGCTGGTCGTGCTGCTGCGAACCACGCTGAGTCGCATCGAACGCGACCGGCAGCAGCAGGAGGAGCGCGTGTCCGATGCCGAGCGCGAGGCCGCCCTGAGCCAGCAGCGCTTCACGGCCGCCTTCACGCACGCGGCCATCGGCATGGCCATCGTGCGGCCCGGCGGACAGATCCTGCAGGTCAACCGCGCGCTCGGCGCCCTGCTGGGGCGCGAGGAGTCCGAGCTGGTGGGCCAGGTCTTCGACCACCTGCTGCACGACGGCGATGCCCTGCTGCTGCGCCGCCGCGCCGCCGCCGTGCTGGCCGACGACGAACAGGCCTTCTCGATGGAGCTGCGCTGCACCGGTCGCGACAGCACGGAACTCTGGGTGGCCCTGCACTGCAGCCGCTACGAGGACGCGGGCGGCGCAGGCCACTGCCTCATCCACCAGCTGCACGACATCACCTCGCGCCACGTGGCCGAGCGACGCCTGCAGCACATCGCCTACCACGACGGCCTCACCGACCTGGCCAACCGCAGCTGCTTCCACGAGCGGCTGGCGCTGGCGGTGGACCGAAGCACCACGGACGCACGGGTGCACTTCGCGGTGATGTTCCTGGACCTGGACCGCTTCAAGATCGTCAACGACAGCCTGGGCCACATCGCGGGCAATGACCTGCTGCGGGACGTGGCCCGCCGGCTCATCGGCTGCGTGCGGCCGGGCGACCTGGTGGCGCGACTGGGGGGCGACGAGTTCGCCATCCTGCTGGAGGACCTGAAGGATCCCGATGCCGCCTTGCGCCTGGCGCAACGCGTGCTGGAGTCGCTGAGCCGGCCGATGCTCCTGGGCGGCACGGAAGTCGTGCCCGGCGCGAGCATCGGCGTGACCTTCAGCGACCTGGGCTACCGCTCGGTGGACGAGGTGCTGCGCGACGCCGACCTCGCCATGTACGAGGCCAAGGCGGGCGGCCGCGGGCGCGTGGCCCTGTTCGACACCTCCATGCACGCCAGGGTGGCGGAGAAGCTGGCGCTGGAGTCCGACCTGCGCCGTGCCATCGGCGAGGGTTCGCTCACCGTCGTGTACCAGCCCATCTACCGGCTTGAACCGCTTCAGCTCAGCGGCTTCGAGGCGCTCGTGCGCTGGACGCACCCCGAGCGCGGCCCCATCAGCCCTGCCGTGTTCGTCGCGCTGGCCGAGGAGGCGGGCCACATCGAGACACTGACGGACTGGGTCATCGACCAGGCCGTCGCGCAGATGTCGGTCTGGCAGCAGCGGCTGCCCGGCGCTGCGCGACTCCAGCTGCACGTCAACATCTCCAGCCGCGACCTCGCGCGCGACGACCTGCCCGGTGAGGTCCAGCGCTCGCTCGAACGCCATCACGTCGCCGCGGACACGCTGACGCTGGAGATCACCGAGACCACGCTCATGGGCAAGCTGGAGGTCGCACTGCGCACGATGAACGGACTGCGCAGCCTGGGCGTGCGCTTCTCGATCGACGACTTCGGCACCGGCTACTCCAGCCTGGCCTACCTGGGCACGCTACCCATCGACAGCCTCAAGATCGACCGCAGTTTCGTCATGGGCCTGCACGAGCAGCCGCAGAACGCGGCCATCGTGCGCAGCGTGGTCACGCTGGGCCAGGCGCTGGGCCGCAAGGTGGTGGCCGAGGGCATCGAGACGGCCGAGCAACTGGCCCTGCTGCGGCAACTGGGCGTGCCGCTGGGTCAGGGCTACCTGCTGAGCCGGCCGCTGAAGCCGGCGCAGGTGGCGGAACTGCTGGCCGTGGGCGTGACCGCCTGATCAGGGACCCGCCGGCGCCGTCTCCATGACGAAGCCGATGCGCGTCAGCCCGGCTTCCTGCAGCCAGCCGATCACCTCGGCCACGCGGCCATAGGGCACGCGGCGGTCGGCGCGCAGCTGCACCTCGGTCTGCGGGTCGCGCTGCGCGGCGGCGCGGGCGCGCTGGAGCAGCTGCTCCCGGCTGGCCGGGTCGTCGCCGAGGAAGAGCCGGCCCTCGGCGTCGACGGCCAGGGCCAGGAAGGCCGGGGCGTTGCTGGCGGCCGCGCCCTCGGCCTTCGGCAGGTCCAGCTTGAGGCTGCTGGTCATCAGCGGCGCGGTGATGATGAAGATCACCAGCAGCACCAGCATGACGTCGATGAGCGGCGTCATGTTGATGTCGCTCATCGGCTGGGAACCCGGGTTGCGCTCGAGGCGACCGAAGCTCATGTCAGTGCTTTTCGGTGTCCAGCACGAGCTGGCGCAGGTCGTGGGCGAAACCTTCGAGCTCGGCCTCGCAGGCCGCCACCCACTTGCCGAAGACGTTGTAGGCCAGCACCGCGGGCACGGCCACGGCGATGCCGGCGGCCGTCATGATCAGCGCCTCGCCGATGGGGCCGGCCACCTTGTCGATGCTCAGGCTGCCGGCGCTGGCGATGCCCCCCAGCGCGTGGTAGATGCCCCAGACGGTGCCGAACAGCCCCACGAAGGGTGCCGTGCTGCCGACCGAGGCCAGCACCACCTGGCCGAACTGCAGGTGCGCCAGGCCCCGGTGCAGCGCGTCACGCAGGCGGCGCGTCAGCTGCGCTTCCAGCGCGCCGCGGCTTTCCAGCGCGCCGGTGGCCGGGCGTGCGGCGGCGGCGTCCAGCAGCGGCAGCAGCACCTGCTCGCGGTCCAGCGTGACCAGGCGGGTGCGGCCGTCGGCCAGGGTCGGCGCGTCCCAGAAGGCGGGCACGGCTCGCGCGATGTCGGCCGCCGCGCGGCGCAGCAGCCAGCCCTTCCACAGGATCAGCACCCAGGCCGCCACCGACATCAGCAGCAGCAACACCGCCACGGCGCGGCCGACGGCGTCGCCCTGGTTCCAGAAATGCGAGAGGCCGTCCATTGCCGGCGGCTACTTCAGGCCCAGGACGTCGCCCATGTCGAACAGGCCCGTCGTCCCCACGGGCAGGGCCGCCAGGAAGCGCGCGGCGCGCAGGCTGCCGTCGGCGTAGTTGGCGCGGCTGCTGCTCTTGTGCGCGATCTCGATGCGCTCGCCGGTGCCGGCGAACATCACGAGGTGCTCGCCCACCAGATCACCACCGCGCACGGTGGCGAAGCCGATGCTGCCCTCGGCACGCGCGCCGGTGTGGCCGTGACGCTCGAAGACGCCGTGCGTGGCGAGGTCCACGCCGCGTGCCCGCGCCAGCACCTCGCCCATGGCCAGCGCCGTGCCGCTGGGTGCATCGACCTTGTGCTTGTGGTGGGCCTCGACGACTTCGATGTCGTAGCCCGGCCCCAGCGCGCGCGCGGCCTGCTCCAGCAGGCGCAGCATGACGTTGACGCCGACGCTCATGTTGGCGGCGAAGACGGTGGCCACCTGCGCAGCATGCGCGGCGATCGCGTCCTTCTGCGTCGGCGTGAAGCCGGTGGTGCCGATGACGGCGCGCACGCCCCGTTCGCGGCAGGCCTCGAGGTGCGCCAGCGTGCCTTCGGGGCGTGTGAAGTCGATGAGGACATCGGCAGCCGCCAGACCTTCGCGCAGGTCGGCCGTAACCTTCACGCCGGTGTCGCGGCCGGCGAAGGCGCCGGCGTCCTGGCCGAGGGCCGGGCTGCCGGGAACGTCCAGAGCTCCGGCCAGGCGGCAGTCCGGGCTGGCGAGCACGGCGTCGATGAGCATGCGGCCCATGCGACCGCTGGCGCCGGCGATGGCGACGGCCACCATGTCAGGAAGGCTCGAGCGGCGGGTACTCGCGCACCGCGCCCATGGGCTCGGCCGGCGGTGCTTCCTTCTTGGGCGGCACCGGCAGCGCGGCGCGCTCTTCTTCGCTGAGCTCCAGCTTGGGCGCCTTCAGATCCTTGAAGCGGCTGATGGAGGCCACGAAGTCGCGTTCGGAAGGCAGCTCGGGGGCCTCGATGGCCTTGACCACGTCCTTCTCGAAGGTGACGACGACGCTGCGGCGCTGCGGCTCGGTGCCGGGGCGGCGCAAGGTGAAGATGTAGTCCCAGCGGTTGGCATGGAAGGGGTCGGCCAGCATGGGCGTGCCGAGGATGTCGCGCACCTGCAGGCGCGACAGGCCGGGCTTGACGAGCGCCGCCTGTTCCTTGGTGATGGCGTTGCCCTGCACGATGTCGATGCGGTAGGGCGTGATGAAGCCGAACAGGCTGTCGGTGCGCTGCAGCGCTTCGCAGCCGGCCAGACCGGCGCTGGCCAGCGCGGCGCAGAGAATCAGGAACGGACGTCGCATCGGCAGGAGCAGCAGGTTCGGTGGGCGCCATGCCCGTGTGCAGGCCAAGGCCGGGGGCCGCAGGCGCGCGGCCCGGCTGGCTATGATCGGCGGATTCTAGCGAGGGCCCGGCGCCGGACCGGGGCGGTTTCCAGGCGCGGACCCAGGGGCAAGGACGATGACGCAGGTCGATGAACTGAAGAGCAGCGGTCTGAAGGCCACGCTGCCGCGCATCAAGATCCTGGAAGTCTTCCAGCAGACGGCCCGTCGCCACATGACGGCCGAGGACGTCTACAAGTCCCTGCTTGCCGAAGGGGCCGACATCGGCCTAGCCACCGTCTACCGCGTGCTGATGCAGTTCGAGCAGGCCGGCCTGCTGACGCGCAGCAACTTCGAGAGCGGCAAGTCGGTGTTCGAGCTGAACCAGGGCCAGCACCACGACCACCTGGTGTGCCTGGACTGCGGCCGCGTGGAGGAATTCTTCGACCCCGAAATCGAGCAGCGCCAGCGCACCATCGCCGTGACGCGCGGCTTCGAGCTGCAGGAACACTCGCTGGCGCTCTACGCGCGCTGCAACAAGGTCGGCTGCCCGCACCGCGCCGTCAAGCCCTGATCAGCCGTCCTCCGGGCTTTCCATCGCGGCCTGGT
>CAZBUU010000189.1:0-8517 GCA_964495125.1 uncultured Rubrivivax sp. | reverse complement strand
TGTGGTGGCGCGCGGTGTAGCCCACGTTCTCCAGGTCGTTGTGCTTGCCGCCGGCACGGATGCACTTCTGGCTGGTGGTGGCGCGCGTGTAGCTGCGCTTGTCGAAGCCCAGGAAGACGTCCTTGAACTGGTTCATCCCGGCGTTGGTGAAGAGCAGCGTCGGGTCGTCGCCGGGCACCACCGGGCTCGAAGCGACGATGGTGTGGCCCTTGGACTCGAAGAACTTCAGGAACGTGGAGCGGATCTCGGAGGCTTTCATGGGCGGCGCCGGGGTCAGGTGAGGGGTGCTTCCCGCGATCGCGGGAGGGTGGATTCTAAGAGGGCCGCCCTCTTGGGGGCCGCCGATAGAATCCGTCGCGGATCCGCAGGGAGAAACAACAGAAATGAGCGTGAACTCCAACCCCTACGCGCCGCCCGCGGCCGAAGTGGCCGACCTGCCCGCCACGGGCGTGGAACTCGGGTCCCGCTGGGCCCGTCTGGGCGCCGTGATCATCGACCTGCTGGTGCAGATGGCGGTGCTGTGGGTCGCCAGCCTGTTCGTGCCCTGGAAGGTGTTCAGCGACAGCAACGCCGTGTCCATGCTGGCGCTCAACGCCGGCCTCGGGCTGCTGCTGTTCGTGGTGGTGCAGGGCTACCTGCTCGTCACGCGCGGCCAGACCGTGGGCAAGCTGGCGCTGGGGCTGCGCATCACGCGGCCCGACGGCCGCGCCGTGGGCGCCGCGCGCATGCTCGGGCTGCGCTACGGCATCGGCTACGTGCTGGGCGTGGTGCCGTTCCTGAACATCGTCTACGGGCTCATCGACTCGCTGATGATCTTCCGCGAGTCGCGCCGCTGCCTCCATGACCTCATCGCCGACACCATCGTCGTCAAGGTCTGAGTCCCCGTGACCGGCCTGTCCGCCGCGCGGCTGGACACGCTGCACCGCGTCGAGACGCCCGAGGGCGTGGCGCTGTCGCTGCGCACCGCCGGCGTGGTGCCGCGCACCCTGGCCTTCCTGGTGGACTTCGGCATCCGCTTCGCCATCTTCTTCGCCGGCGCCACGGCGCTGTCGATGGGCGGCAAGTTCGGCAGCGCGCTGATCCTGCTGTTCCTCTTCGCCCTGGAGTGGCTGTACCCGGTGGTCTTCGAGCTGTCCGCCATGGCTGCCACGCCGGGCAAGCGGGCGCTCGGCTTGCGCGTGGTGATGGACGACGGCATGCCGATCACCTTGTCCGCCAGCCTGCTGCGCAACCTGCTGCGCGTGGTGGACTTCCTGCCGCTGCTTTATGCCGCGGGCCTGCTGTCCATGCTGCTGCGGCACGACTTCAAGCGCCTGGGCGACATCGTGGCCGGCACGCTGGTCGTGCACGACGGCAGCGTGGCGCTGCACGGCCAGCCGACGCCCGCTGCGCCGCAGGCGCCGAGCCTGCCGCTCACGCCGGCGCAACAGCGTGCGCTCGTGGAATGGGCCCTGCGCGCCCCCCGGCTCACGCCGGCCCGTGCCGAGGAACTGGCGGCGCTGGCCGCGCCCGCGCTGGGCCCGGTGGCGGGCGACACGCGCAGTGCCACCGAAAGGCTGCTGTCGCTGGCGCACTGGGCGCTGGGGCGACGCTGAGACCGCGATGTCGCCGCACGACTTCGAACAGGCCCACGCCGCCGAATGGGCGGCGCTGGAAGCCCAGCTCACGCTGCTGGAAGCGCGCAAGCCCGGCGTCGACGCCGCGGCTGTGCTGCGCAGCCACCGGCGCGTGTGCGAGCAGTTGGCGCTGGCCCAGGCCCGCGGCTACCCGCTGCACGTGGCCGATCGGCTGGGTGCGCTGGCGCAGCGTGCGCACCGGCTGATCTACCGCGAGCCGCCGGCCGGCGCCGCACGCCTCGGCCACTTCCTGCGCCTGCGTTTCCCGCAGGGCCTGCGGCGCCAGCGCGGGCCGCTGCTGTGGGCCACGCTGGCTTTCGTGGTGCCGCTGGTCGTCATGGGCCTGGCCTGCTGGCACGACCCGGCCTTCGCGCTGCTGGTGCTGCCGGCCGACAACCTGTCGTCCTACGACGCCATGTACGGCGACGCTGCGCACACCATCGGCCGCATGCGCAGCGCCGACGACGACTGGCAGATGTTCGGGCACTACGTCCGCAACAACATCGGCATCGCCTTCCAGTGCTTCGCCACCGGGCTGCTGCTGGGGCTGGGCAGCCTGTTCTTCCTGGTCGTCAACGGCGTGATGATCGGGGCCGTGGCCGGCTACCTCACGGCGCGCGGCCTGGGGCACAACTTCTGGCCTTTCGTGGCCACGCACGGCGCCTTCGAACTCACGGCCATCGTCATCGCCGGCGCAGCCGGCCTGATGCTGGGCCGCGCGCTCCTGGCGCCGGGCACGATGACGCGCGGCGCGGCGCTGGCGGCCAGCGGGCGCGAGTCGGCCACGCTGGTGGGCGGCGCAGCCGCCATGCTGGTGGTGGCCGCAGCGCTGGAGGCGTTCTGGTCGCCGGCCGCCTGGGTGCCGCCGGCGGCGAAGTTCGGCGTCGCGGCGCTGTGCTGGACGCTGGTCTTCGCCTATCTGGCGCGCGCCGGTCGCGGGGCTCAGGAAGGGCCTGCATGAGCGCAGCCATGACGCCCCGTGTGCAGCTGAGGCCGCGACCGATGTTCGAGGCCGCCGACCTCGGCGCGCGCCTGGTGCAGACCAGCGCGCCGGCGCTGCTGCGCTGCGCCGGCCCCGTGCACCTGTTGCTGGTGCTGGCCGCGGCCACGCTGTTCCCGCTGGCCAGCTGGGCGCCGGGCCTGGTGCTGTGGTGGGCCAAGCCGTGGCTGGACCGCACGCTGCTCTTCGTGCTGGCGCGCGCCGTCTTCCAGCAGGACACGCGCTGGGCCGACCTGTGGGCGGCGCGCCGCGAGGTGTGGGGTGGACACCTGTTCGGCACGCTGCTGCGCCAGCGCCTGGTGCCCTGGCGCAGCTTCACGCAGGCGGCGCAGCAGCTGGAAGGGCTGGCGGGTTCGCCGCTGCGTCAGCGGCGCAAGGTGCTGCTGCGCGGCCACCAGGGCGCGGCGCTGGGACTGGCCACGGCGCTGCTGCACGTGGAGACCGTGCTCGTCATCGGCGTTCCTGCACTGCTGCTGTGGCTGGGGCCTGGCGGCGACTGGGACCTGCCACTCAGCTGGCTGCGCGGCAGCAGCGAGGGCAGCCTGGAGCTGCTGCTCTTCGGCGCCTATGCGGCGGTGGTGGCGCTGGTGGAGCCCTTCTTCGTCGGTGCCGGCTTCGCCATGTACCTGAACCGGCGTGTCGAGATCGAGGCCTGGGATGTCGAGCAGCAGCTGCGGCAGGCATTCGCCCCTCGCTGAGCGGCGCGCGGCCGCGGCCGTGGCGCTGGCGCTGCTGCTGGGCGCGGCGCCACTGCGTGCGGCCGACGCCGCGGCGTCCGCAGCGGCGGCCGCCCCGTTGACGCGCGAACGCGTGGACGAAGCCGCCGAGGTGATGCGGCGCGACCCCCGCCTGGTCGGCACCGAGACCGAGAAGACGCTGCGCTTCAAGCGCGACGACAAGCCGCCCGCGGCCGAGCCCACGCCGGACTGGCTGCTGTGGCTGCAGGGCCTCGTGCGCTGGTTGTCGGAGAGCGGCCGCTTCATCGTCTGGGCGCTGGCCTTCGCGGTGGTGGCGGTGCTGGCGCTGCGGCTGCGCCAGTGGCTGCGCGGCGGCCGCGAGATGGCCGCCGCCGCCGGCGCCCTGCGGCCCACGCACGTCAACAAGCTGGACATCCGCCCCGAGGCGCTGCCCGCGGACATCGGCGCGGCCGCGCTGGCGCTGTGGCGCGAAGGGCGGCTGCAGGAAGCGATGTCGCTGCTGTACCGGGGCGCGCTGTCGCGGCTGGTGCACGGGCACGGTGTGCCCATCCGCGCGTCCAGCACCGAAGGCGACTGCCTGCGCCTGGCCCGCCCGCACCTGGCCGAAGGCGCGCTGCGCTACTTCGCGCTGCTGGTCGACGCCTGGCGCGCCACGGTCTACGCCGCGCGCCCGCCGGCCGACAGCACCATGCAGCTGCTGTGCACCGAGTTCGACCGCCGCCTGCCCGCACCGCTGGAGGCCGCGCCATGAACCCGTGGCTGAGCCGCGGGCTCGGGCTGGCCGCCCTGCTGCTGGGCGGCTGGCTGCTGCTGATCTCCACCGAGTGGGCGGAAGAGAAGCGGCCGCGGCCGCTGCCCGAGGAACTGGCCCGGGACGGCACGGTGATGGCGCGCGACCACCTGCAGCGCCTGGGCCTGCGCGCGCGTCGCGTCGACGACCTGCTGCAGCTGCCGCCCACCGACGCCACGCTGGTGCTGACGGCCCGCCACTGGCAGCTGCTCGAAGGCAGCAACGCGCGCCTGCGCGCCTGGGTGGAAGCCGGCGGACACCTGGTGGTGGACGAAGAGACGCTGGAGACCGTGTACGTCGACGGCGACGGCATGAACACCGACGGCGAGGTCTCCTCGCAGTGGTTTCCGATGCTGCGCGTGGTGCTGAAGAACGACTCGCGCGGCAGCACCCGCCAGGATTGCCGCCTGCTGCGCCAGCGCGAGGGCCTGCCGCCGGCCTTCGGCGACCCGGGCGACTACGTGGCCTGCCTCGGCGGCGGCGCACAGCTCAGTGCGCAGGCGCCCAAGGGCCGGCGCCCTCCGGAGCCGCTGTGGGTGATGACGAGCGAAGAGCACGGCACGGAAGTGATGCGCCTGCCCCTGGGCCGTGGCCGCGTGACGGCCTTCGCCGGAGCGTTCGAATTCGACCAGCAGTACGGCTTCTACATCGCCGCCGACGGCACGGCGAGCGTGGTCACCAACTTCTCCAACCGCGGCCTGGCCAACGGCGACAACGCGGCGCTGCTGGCGGCGCTGGTCGATGCGAAACCGGGCCGCGAGGTGTGGCTCGTCACGCGCATCGAACGCCCCGCGCTGCTGCTGTGGCTGTGGCAGCACGGCGCACCGGCGCTGCTGCTGTCGGCCGCCGCGCTGGCGCTGTGGCTGTGGCTGCGCAGCGCGCGCTTCGGGCCGGTGCGGCAGCCACCTCCGCCGGCGCGCCGCTCGGTGGCCGAGCAGCTCCGCGGCAGCGCCGACTTCCTCTTCCGCCACCAGCCGGCAGCGCTGCACGCCATGGCGCTGCGCGCGCTGGAAGACACGGCCGCGCGACGGCTGGCCGGCTGGCAGCGCACGCCGCCGGCGCAGCGTGCCGCGATGTTGGCGCGCGCCACCGGCCTGCCCGAGATGCCGCTGGCCCAGGCGCTGTCGCCGCACGGCACGCGGGCGCAGCTGGCCGAGGCCCTGATGCTGCTGGAAACCACCCGCCGCGCGCTGCTGCACGCGGACGACCCTCCGAACCGGGAACATCGATGAACGCTGAGACCACCCACCCGCTCGCCGCGCTGAAGGCGCAACTGGACACCGTGCTGATCGGCCAGTCCGACATCGTCGAGCAGACCCTGGTGGCGCTGGCCGCCAGCGGCCACGTGCTCATCACCGGCGTGCCGGGCCTGGGCAAGACGCTGCTGGTGCGGGCGATGGCGCAGTCGCTGCAGCTGCAGCACGCGCGCATCCAGTTCACGCCGGACATGATGCCGTCGGACATCACCGGCCACGTGGTGCTGGCGCCGTCGCGCGACGGCGGCATCGGCGAGCTGGTGGTGCGCCATGGCCCGGTGTTCACGCAGCTGCTGCTGGCCGACGAGATCAACCGAGCGCCGGCCAAGACGCAGAGCGCGCTGCTGGAGGTGATGCAGGAGCAGCAGGTCACGCTGGACGGCCGCACGCTGCCGATGCCGCGGCCCTTCATGGTGCTGGCGACGCAGAACCCGCTGGACACCGAAGGCACCTACCCGCTGCCCGAGGCGCAGATGGACCGCTTCCTCTTCATGCTGCGCATCGGCTACCCGGCCGAGGCCGACGAGGTGTCGGTGGTGGCCAAGGCCACGCTCGACCAGCCCGGCGACCGCCTGCCGCTGAACAATGTGCCGGCGCTGCTGGACGCGGCGGCCATGCTCGCCATCCAGGCCGCGGTGGCGCGGGTGCATGTCGACCCGCGTGTGCTGGCCTACGCCGTGCGCCTGGTGCGCGCCACGCGCGAATGGCCGGCCCTGGCCAGCGGCGCCGGGCCACGCGGCGCCATCGCGCTGGTGCGTGCCGCGCGCGCCGCGGCCCACCTGGACGGGCGCGACTTCGTGACGCCCGACGACGTCAAGCGCTTCGTGCTGCCGGCGCTGCGCCACCGCGTGGCGCTGGCGCCCGACGCCCAGCTGGACGGCCGCGAGGTCGACAGCCTGCTGCAGGACGTGGCCGACACCGTGCAGGCGCCGCGACTGTGACGAAGCATCCCGGTGGCGGCCTGCTGCCGGCGCCGCGTGCCGTGGCAGGGTTCGCTGGCGCCGCGGTGCTGGCGGTGCTGGCCCTGGCGGCCGGCGCATCGGTGGCCGCCATGGCCGCGGCCACCGGCGCCTTCGCCACCGTCTTCCTGGCCGCCTGCGTGCTGGACCTGTGGCGCGCGGCGCGGGCCTTCCGTGCCGCGCCCGTGCAGCTGCAGCGCAGGCTGCCCGCCGCGCTGGCCCTGGGCGTGGCGCGCGAACTGACGCTGGTGCTGACCAACCCCGGCCCCGTGCGCTGGCGCGCCCGGCTGCACGACCACCCCGATCCGCGCCTGGGCCACAGCGGCCTGCCGCTGCTGGTGGAGCTGCCGCCCGGCGCCCAGGTGCGCGCCGTCTACACCTTGCAGCCGGCGCAGCGCGGCACGCAGCATTTCGCGCCGGCTGAGCTGCGCCTGCTCACGCCCTGGAAGCTCTTCGAGTTGCGCCGCGCCGTGGGCAGCGCGGAGACCTTGCGCGTGTACCCGAACTTCGCCGCGGTGGCGCGCTACGCCTGGCTGGCGGGGGACCGGCGCCTGTCGGAGATCGGCATCAAGAGCTACACGCAGCGCGGCGAAGGCACCGACTTCAAGGAACTGGCCGAGTACCGCCCCGGCGACGACGTCCGCCACATCGACTGGAAGGCCACGCTGCGCTTCTCGCGCCCCATCGTGCGCGAGTTCCAGGACGAGCGCGACCAGAGCGTGATGTTCCTGCTGGACTGCGGCCGCCGCATGCGCGCCGCGGAGGACGACGCGCCCGGCGGCGGCCACTTCGACCATGCGCTGAACGCCCTCATGCTGCTGAGCTACGTGGCCCTGGCCAGCGGCGACGCCGTCGGTGCCCTCACCTACGGCAGCGCCCCCGAGCACGCCCGCCACATCGCGCCGCGCAAGGGCCGCGCCACGCTGGCCGCCCTGACCGCCGCGCTGCACGACGTGCAGCCGCAAGCCGAACATGCCGACCTGCAGGCCGCCGCCGCACAGCTGATGCAGCGCCAGCAACGCCGTTCGCTGGTGGTGGTGCTCACCAACTTCCGCGACGAAGACGCCGACGAGACGGCGCCTGCGCTGGCCCTGCTGCGCACGCGCCACCTGGTGCTGCTGGCCAGCCTGCGCGAGAGCGCCCTCGGCGCCGCGCTCGTCCAGCCGCTGGACGGTGCTGCGGCCGTGCGACGCGTGGCCGCCGCGCACGGCATGGCGCAGGCGCGGCGCGACGCCTTCGCACGGCTGGCCGCCCGCAATGCGCTGATGGTGGACTGCGAGCCGCCGGCGCTGGCCGCCGAATTGGTCAATCACTACCACGCGGTCAAGCGCAGCGGCCTGCTTTAGGCGCGCTGCGGCCGGGGGTAGAGTCGGCGCGACCGCCCCTTTCCCGACCCCGCGACACGAGGACGACCGTGACCGAGACCACCGCCTCCCCCCTGGCCCAGCTGGCCGACCCCTCCCTGCTGAAGACCGAAGGCCTGGTCGGCGGCGCCTGGGTGCCCGCCCAGGACGCGAGCGCCCGCTTCGCCGTGACCGACCCCGCCACCGGCGCCGAACTGGCCCAGGTGGCCAACCTGGGTGCGGTGGACTGCGCCGCCGCCATCGCCGCCGCCGAGAAGGCCTGGCCGCTGTGGCGCGCCAAGACGGCCAAGGAGCGCGGCGCGGTGATGATGCGCTGGTTCGCGCTGCTGCACCAGCACGCCGACGACCTGGCCCGCATCATGACCGCCGAGCAGGGCAAGCCGCTGGCCGAAGCGCGCGGCGAGGTCACCTATGGCGCCAGCTTCGTCGAGTGGTTCGCCGAGGAAGCGCGCCGCGTCTACGGCGAGACCGTGCCCACCACCGACGGCAACAAGCGCTTCCTCGTCATCCGCCAGCCCATCGGCGTGTGCGCGGCCATCACGCCGTGGAACTTCCCCATCGCGATGATCACGCGCAAGGTGGCACCGGCCATCGCCGCCGGCTGCCCGGTGATCATCAAGCCGGCCGAGCAGACGCCGCTGTCGGCATTGGCCGTGGCTGAGCTGGCACAGCGCGCGGGCATGCCGGCCGGCGTGCTGAACGTGCTGCCGGCCAGCGCCGAGAACAGCATCGAGATCGGCGCCGTGCTGTGCAGCAGCGACGTGGTTCGCCACCTCTCCTTCACCGGCAGCACCGAGGTCGGCCGCATCCTCATGCGCCAGTGCGCACCGACGG
>CAZBUU010000188.1:0-8564 GCA_964495125.1 uncultured Rubrivivax sp. | reverse complement strand
GCACCTTCTTCCGCTACATCGGCGACACCGGCACCTACATCGCGCGCTACGACGATCTCTTCAACGGCAAGGAAGAGAAGATCGACGTCTCGAAGGTCGACGTCTCGATGAACGGCATCGAGCTGCAGGACCGCGAGTTCTTCTCGGCCATCGCCGAAGGCCGCGAGCCGAATTCCAGCGTGGCGCAGGTGCTGCCCTGCTACGAGGTGCTGCACCAGCTCGAGCTGCAGCTCGCCTGAAGATGAAGTCGCGTCGCATCGGCCCGTTCGAGGTCGCCGAGATCGGCTTCGGCGGCATGAACCTCAGCCACGCCTACGCGGCGCCGCCGCCGGCCGACGTGGCCGAGGCGCTGCTGCTCGAGGCGCTGGACCGCGGCATGACGCTCTTCGACACCGCGGCGCTCTACGGCTTCGGCGGCAACGAGACGCTCATCGGCCGCGTGCTGAAGCCGCATCGCAGCCGCATCGTGCTGTGCAGCAAGGGCGGCATGACAGGGCAACCCGTGGGGCCGGGCGGGGCCTTGCAGCGGGTGATCGACGGGCGTCCCGAGTCGATCCAGCGCGACTGTGAAGCCAGCCTCAAGCGCCTGCAGACCGACGTCATCGACCTTTACTACCTGCACCGTTGGGACAAGTCCGTGCCCATCGAGGACAGCGTGGGCGCCATGTCCCGGCTGGTGGAGCAAGGCAAGGTGCGAACGCTGGGCCTGAGCGAAGTCTCGGCCGCCACGCTGAAGAAGGCGCACGCCGTGCACCCCATCGCCGCGCTGCAGACCGAGTACTCGCTGTGGACGCGCAACCCCGAGATCGCCGTGCTGGCGGCCTGCCGCGAGATCGGCGCCGCCTTCGTGGCCTTCAGCCCGACGGCACGCGCCTTCCTCACCGGCACGCTGCGCGATGTGTCCACGCTCGACGCCAAGGACATCCGCCGAGGCATGCCGCGCTTCGAGCCGGTGCACTACGCGAAGAACCTGGAACTGCTGCCGCCGTTCGAGGCGCTGGCGCGCGATCTGGGCTGCACGCCGGTGCAACTGGCGTTGGCCTGGCTGCTGCACCGCGGCCCCGACCTCATTCCCCTGGCGGGCACCCGCAGCCGGGAGCACCTGCTGGAGAACCTGGGCACCTGCGGCCGGGCCTTGTCGGCCGAGGTGCTGGCCTGGCTGGACCGGCATTTCACGCCGGCGGCGATCTCGGGAAATCGTTACGGTGCCCAGAGCCAGATCGAGGTCGATACCGAGCAGTTCTGACGGGCGACGGCCCCACGGCCGATTCAGCTGCAGCTGCCCTGCATCTGCGACTGCAGGTAGTTCTGCTCGCCCACCTTGGCGACCAACTCGATCTGCGTCTCCAGATGGTCGATGTGTTCCTCGGTGTCCTCGAGGATGTCTTCGAGCAGCTCGCGACTGACATAGTCACGCACGCTCTCGCAGTGAGCGATCGCTTCCTTCAGATGGACCTGGGACATCGCCTCCACCTTGAGATCGCAGTGCATCGTCTCCACTGCGTTCTCACCGATCAAGAGCTTGCCGAGATCCTGCAGGTTGGGCAGGCCCTCGATCATCAGCACGCGTTCGACGAGACGGTCGGCGTGCTTCATTTCCTCGATGGATTCCTCGTACTCATGCTTGGCCATGCGATCCAGGCCCCAGTTCTTCAGCATGCGTGCGTGCAGGAAGTACTGGTTGATGGCCGTGAGCTCGAGCTTGAGCTGGGCGTTGAGGTACGCGATGACCTGGGGGTCGCCTTTCATGGAAGTCCTTGGCAGGTTGCAAAGGCGCAAGGCTAAGCGGCGAACGCAAAGATTGCTCGCCCCGGCGAGGGGCGTGGTGGGTTGCTATTGCGCGTGAGAATGATTCGCATTACATTTCTTGCATGATCATCTGCCTGTGCCGCAACGTCAGCGATCGAGACATCGCCCGATCGGTTGAATCCGGCTGCAACGACTTCATCGCCCTGCAGAGAAACCTGGGCGTGGCGACTGCCTGCGGCGTGTGCCGCGAGTTCGCGGAAGACGCGTTCAACGACCACAGCGCTCAAGCCTGCCGCTCCTGCGCCGATGCCGTGCGCTGCGGGGCAACACCGCTGCCCGCCGAGGTCTGATCCACCAGCCAGCCGCCGCGGGACAGACGTGTCCGCGCACGATGAACGCCTGCAGGGCCCGAGCCGATGCCCCGCAAGGCCAAAAGAAAAAGGGCCGGTTAACCGGCCCTTTCGATGGGGACGAGCAAAGTGCGGCGCCCAGCGCCGCGCCGCTCACACGGGGCAGCGGACCCCGACCGTCACGCGCTGCGTGATGTAGACCAGATCGAGCACGTTCACGATGCCGTCGTTGTTGGTGTCGGCGCGCGGGTCGAAACCCGGCTGGCCGACGCTCTTGCCGAACGAGGCGCGGATGATGTTGAGGTCACCGCAGTCGACCCGACCGTCGCTGTTCAGGTCGCCCGTCATGCGGATCGTGAAGTTGGCGTTGGAGACGTCGAAGAAGATGTTGCCCACGGCCTCCACCTTCACGCGCGCCGCTGCCGAGTTCACGTTCGGGAACTGCACCGACTTGCTGCCGCTGTTGGGCGTGCTGGCGGCCATGACGACCGGCCAGGTCGTGCCGCCGTCCAGCGACAGGCTGATCTTCACGTTGCCCGTGCTCACCGGCGCGACGTCGGTGTTGGCGACGTTCCAGGTGATGGTCTGGAACGAAGCGCCGTCCACCGTGACCGCCGTGTTGGGCGAGGTCACGAGGAAGGGGCCCGCACCCGTGGCCAGTTGCAGCTGCACGTTGCCGCTGTTGACGCCGCCGCGGCCGTCGCGGGCCGTGACCCTGAAGTTCAGGGACAGCGGGGCCGCGTTGACGCCGGCGAAGCCGACGTAGGCGGCGGTGGGCAGGTACTCCGAGAAGCAGTCGATCTCGGTGGCGGTCGGCGTGGCGCTGGCCGCCGGGCAGGCACCCGTCTCGGCGTTGGTGTTGTTGGCCAGCACCTGCGCCATGTCGGGGAACACGCGCGTCGGGTTGGTCGTCACCGCGTTCTCGCCGGGCGAGTTGTAGAGCAGCGTGCCGCCGGAGGTGACGTTGGCGATGGTCCCGAACTGGCGGAACAGCGGGCCGTTCGTCTTGGTGTTGCTCGTCAGGCTGGTGCCGCTGGCGGCACCGCGGTCGGTCTGCTCCCACAGGTAGGTGAGGGTGTCACCATCGGCGTCGCTGGCGCTGCCCGTCAGCGCGAAGGGCGTGCGCAGCGGGATCACGTAGACCGCCGCCGGCACCGTGACCGTCGGTGCCGCGTTGCCGGTGGCCGTGATGGTGCCGCCCTGGCGCGTGGAGATGCCGCCCTTGACGATCTCGCCGATCTTGCCGGTGGCGCCGCCGGTCGGGTTCACCAGTTGCAGCTCGGACACGTTCACGCCGGCCAGCGTGCCGCCGAAGGTGATGGTGAAGGCCGTGTCACCCAGCGTGGAGATGGTCACCGTCCCGCCCGCGGGCCAGCCCGGGATGGCCTCGATGGCCGCCTTGACGCCCGCGACGGTGAAGTCGACGCCGCGGGTGATGGGTGCAGAGTCGATCCCGTTGTAGCGGATCTGGAACGTCTGGCCGTTGGTCGTGAAGCCGCTGAGCACGGCGTACTGCACTTCCGTCAGGTTGGACTCGGCGTTCGAGGTGTGGGTGGTGATTTCGTCGAAGCTGCGCTGCGAGAAGTACGGGTCGCTGTGCGGCTGCAGGTCGTCGGTGCCGCAGATGCCGGCATAGGCCATGATGGACGAGCCGCTGCCCGGTTCCACCGAGTTGGCGGCGCTGCGGTTGCCGCCCGCGCAGCTGCCCACGGTGCCGTTGAAGGTGTGGTTGCCGGCGAACTGGTGGCCCATCTCGTGCGCCACGTAGTCCACGGCGAAGAGGTCACCCGTGGGCGTGGGCAGGCCCGTGCAGCCTTGTGCCTTGTTGCCCAGACCCACGACGCCGAGGCTGGCGATGCCGCCGCCACCGGCGCCCACGGCGATGTGGCCGATGTCGAAGTTGCTGGCGCCGGCCAGCAGGCCGATGACCAGGCGCGTGCGCGTCAGCGTGGCGCTGGAGCAGCTGACCGCGGCCGACGGGTAGCAGGCCGTGCCGCCGCAGGGGCCGTTGGCGGTGGAGAACTGCGCCGCGGTGTCCAGGTTCAGAACGTCGTTGTTGGCGATCAGCACGAGGCGGATGGAGGTCTCGTACTCGTAGATCTGCGTCACGCGGTTGACCAGGGCCACCTTGGCGGCGGTGGTTGCGCCGCCGAAGTAGTTGGCATAGGCCGGGTCGGTCAGCAGGGCCAGGCGGTAGGTGCGCAGCTGCGGGCCGCTGGAGGCCAGCAGCGGCTCGTTCGCGGCGATGACCTGGTAGTCGATGTTCGCTGTGGCGCGGCCGTCAGTGACACTGACGAGGTAGGTGCCGGCGGTCTTGTACGGATCGGCGACCAGCTTGGCGAGCACCGAGCCGTCACGCGCGGCGGTGGCGTAGACGGTCTGGCGGGCGCTGGCATCGGTTTGCGTGTTGCGCACCGTGATCACGACCTGCGCGCCCGGCATGAAACCGGCGCCGCGCACCTCGACGGTGTCGGCGGCGCGGTAGCGGCCACGCGACAGGGCGAGTTGCGGTTCGATCTGCAGGGCTTCGGCGAACGAGGCCGGCGCGCGGCGCACGTCGCGGCGGTAGTAGCTGGCGTACAGGCTCTCGTCGAGGTGGTAGTACGGATCGATGTACCAGCTGCCCTGCTTGGAGCGCACCGAAGCCTGGAAGCCCAGCGGCGTGACGCTGATGCGCACGTTGGCCGTGACGTCGTCCAGCCCGCGGCCGGAATACGTCTTGATCTCGGGGTGCTTGGCGGCGAGGCCGGGTTCCATCACCGGCGACTCTTCGACCGCGAAGCGCTGGTAGGCGCCGGAGGGGTCGGGCAGCGAGATGACCAGCGGATTGCTGCGCGCCGCGCCGCTGCGCTCCATCGGCGCGGCCTGCAGCGTGGCGCCGATGCTCAGACGGTCCAGCGTGACGGTGCGGGCCTTGCTCGCGCGAACGACGCTGGCCGTGCCCTTGGGGCCGGTCTCGGCAGGCCGGCCCTGGATGTCGCGCCAGAAGGCCGTGGTGGCGTGCTGGGCAGCGGCCGACTTCGCCGCCGGGGCCGCGGCGTGAGCCGCCGGCAGCGCCAGCGCGGCGGCAGCCGCCACGCACAGCGCAAGAAGGGACCCCGCCAACACAGGCCTGCGGGAGCCGGTGTCACGGGACGATCGGATGGATCGGCGGATGCTCATGAAGTGCCCTTGGTTACCCGCTGCGCCTTGGCGCGCGACGTCGTGTGAAAGGAAGTTCGCAAGGATCATCGAAGGCGCTGCCATGTCAAGCGAAAGCAAGCCCGGGGGCAGGTTCACCACCGATTCGCGGGGGGCGCTAGGGCAGTCCCTTAAGATGATCTCGATGCCCTTGTGGCACTGCTCTGCGGAGATCGGCATGAATCGCCCTACGCTGCCTGGACTGTGCGGCCTGCTGGCCTGGCTGGGCCTGTGCGGTCTGCCGATGGCCTGCGCCCAGCCCGGGCCCTCGGCAGCCCGGCAAGACGCGGCCATCAGCGTGATTACCGTCGAAAAGCAGTGCTTCGGGTGCGCCAACGGCGAACGGCTGGAACTGGGCCGCGACGGCCGCGCCCGCCTCACCAGGATCGGCCACGCGCGCCTGGGCACGGTGGACCAGGTCTCCGAAGGCCCGCTCCCTCGCGAGGAGTTCGAACGCCTGGCGCGGGCCGTGCTGGCCGCTGGCTACTTCTCGTTCGACGAACGCTACGACGACGAGGGCCTGCAGGATGGCGCGTGGGTCCTGCTGACGGTGGTGCGCGGCGGCACATCGCGCCAGGTCTTCAGGCGCGAGAACGCCGGCCCGCAAGCCCTGGCCGACCTGCTGGTCACGCTGGACGGCGCTCGGGCGCGCATCCAGTTCATTCCCTTGGCACGTTAGCCGGACACCCCCCTGAGCGCGGGGGCTGATTCGCCCTCGCAGGCCCATTTGCCGGCTGGCGCTTCGGCTGCCTGCCGCTACCATGCGGGCAGGACCCCGGGCGATGGCACCGGCGTCCTCCTTCACCTGGGAGCATCACGACATGGCCGGTTCGCAAGCTTGGAAGTTGGGCGCGGTGGCGCTGGCGCTGGCAGCCGCGGTGCCGGCCTGGGCGGCGGACCCCGTGCTTTCGGTTTCCGCCACGCCAACGCCCGCCGTGGTGGGTTCGCCGGTCACGCTGGACGTGCTCGTGGCCGACATCGTCGATCTGTACGCCTTCCAGTTCTCGCTGTCCTTCGCGCCGGGCCTGCTGCAGGCCACCGGGGTCACCGAGGGCAGTTTCCTCTCCGCGGGCGGCGGCACCTTCTTCGGCGGCGGCACCATCGACAACACCGCCGGCACGATCTCGTTCACCTTCGACTCCCTGCTCGGTGCCGTGCCCGGCGTCAGCGGCAGCGGCACGCTGGCCTCGATCAGCTTCAACGCGATCGGTGCCGGGGTCTCCGCGCTGACGTTCTCCGACCTCGGGTTCTACAACTCGGCGCTGGCACCCATCACGTTGCTGACGCCGCAAGGCCAGCTGACGGTGAGTGCCGTGCCCGAGCCGGCGCCGCTGGCCATGCTGGCCCTGGGCCTGGCGGTGGTGGGCTTGGCGCGTCGTCGCTCGGCCTGAACGGCAGGCGTTCCGCGCATCGAGGCCCGGGCACTGCCCGGGCCTTTTTCATTGCTCGGCGAAGGCGCGCTCGATGACGAAGTCACCGGGCGTGGAGGTGTTGCCTTCCTTGAAGCCGCGCTTTTCCAGCAGGTGCTTCAGGTCGCGCAGCATGGCCGGGCTGCCGCAGATCATCACGCGGTCTTCGGCCGGGTTGATGGTCGGCACGCCGAGGTCGTCGAACATCTTGTTGTTCTCGATCAGCTCGGTGATGCGGCCCATGTTGCGGTAGGTCTCGCGCGTGACCGTGGGGTAGTAGCGCAGTTTGCTCGTCACCAGCTCGCCCAGGAACTCGTGGCTGGGCAGGTGCTCCACCAGCAGGTCGTGGTAGGCCAGCTCGTCCACCTGGCGCACGCCGTGCACCAGGATGACCTGCTCGAACTTGTCGTAGGTCTCGGGGTCGCGCACGATGCTCATGAAGGGCGCCAGGCCGGTGCCGGTGCCGAACATGTACAGGCGCTTGCCCGGCAGCAGGTAGTCCACCACCAGCGTGCCGGTGGGCTTCTTGCCAACGATGATGGTGTCGCCCACCTGGATGTGCTGCAGCCGTGAAGTCAGCGGGCCGTCGGGTACCTTGATGCTGAGGAACTCGAGGTGGTCTTCGTAGTTGGCGCTGACGATGCTGTAGGCGCGCAGCAGCGGCTTGCCGTTGACGCGCAGGCCGATCATCGTGAAGTGGCCGTTGGAGAAGCGCAGCGCCGGGTCGCGCGTCGTCGTGAAGCTGAACAGGCGGTCGGTCCAGTGGTGCACGCTCAGCACGCGCTCTTCGAGAAAGGCACTCATGGCGGAAATGTGTCGGTGGAGCCTCAAGTCTAGCCGGCCGATCTAGGGTTTTTGCTTACGCGCCGGCGCGTGCGTGGACTTGGGCACCACGCATCGGGGCCCTCATTGCCGCAGCGCAGAGTCCGGACCGCCCGCCGGTCGCACCATTGCGAGGAGCCGGACCCTCGCCATGACCATCAACTTCGACATCACCGATCTGCAGGCCTTCCGCGCCGTCGCGGAGATGCGCAACTTCCGCAAGGCTGCGGAGTCGCTGCACCTGTCACAGCCGGCCTTCAGCCGGCGCATCGACAAGCTGGAGCAGGCGCTGGGCGTGCGGCTGCTGGAGCGCACCACGCACAGCGTGGCGCTCACGGCCGTGGGGCGCGAGTTCGAGTACCGCGTGCGGGCCATGCTGGACGATCTGGACGACACGCTGCTCAGCGTGCGCGGCGTGGCCGCCAGCCGCATGGGCGAAGTGGTGCTGGCCTGTGTGCCCTCGGCGGCCTACTACTACTTGCCGCAGGTGCTGCGTCACTTCCGAAACCTGTGCCCGCGGGTGCGCGTGCATGTGCTCGACGCCGGCGCCAACCAGGCCCTGGGCGCGGTCAGCCAGGGCGATGCCGACTTCGGACTCAACTTCCTGGGCAGCCACGAGGGCGAACTGGAGTTCGAGCCGCTGCTCGACGAACCCTTCGTCGTCGCCTGCCACCGCAGCCATGCGCTGGCGCGGCGCAAGCAGGTGCGCTGGGCCGAACTGGCCGGGCACGACCACATCTCGGTGAGCCGTTCCTCGGGCAACCGCCTGCTCATCGACCAGGCCCTGGCCGGCAGGCCTGAGCGGCCGCAGAGCATCTACGAGACCGAGCATGTCACCACCACGCTGGGCCTGGTGGAAGCCGGTCTCGGCCTGGCCGTGGTGCCGCTGACGTCGATGCCGCCACCAGGCCATCCGCTGCTCGTGGCGCTGCGCCTGGTGGAGCCGGTGGTCACGCGCCAGGTGGGCCTCATCCGCCGGCGGGGCCGCACGCTCTCGCCGCCAGCACAGCAGCTCTTCGACCTCTTCCGCGAGCGCAAGGGCGCCTTCCACGGC
>CAZBUU010000187.1:0-8572 GCA_964495125.1 uncultured Rubrivivax sp. | reverse complement strand
AGCGCGCTTCACCCGCCAACCAGAAGGCGCCGCTTGCGGCGCCTTTTTTCTTGGCTGCTTGCTGCGCGGACTCAGCTGCCCGCCGGCCGCCAGCGCCCGTCGTCCACAGGCGCCGGCGGCGCAGCGGGCGGCTTCTGGGCCTCGGACGCGATGGGCGGCCGCAGAGGTGGATTCCTCGCACCCAACTTGCGCAGCGCTTCCTGTGATTGAGGTGAACCATCGGCCAGCGGCGCGGGTGGGGCCGCCGTCGCCGGGCGCGGCGTCGCGCCCGCAGCGTTAGCCTCCTGCGACAACTCGATCGTCACCCCCGGGCCACCGTCACGCGGCGCCAGCATCACGCTGCGCACCGCCACTTCGCGCAGCACCCAGTCGCCATCCACCACCTCGCCCACGCGCACCTCGCGCGCAGGCTGGCCATCGACGCTGATGAAGGCACGGGCCTCGCCGACGCCGCTCATCAATCCCGTCAGCTTGAAGCGGCCGGCGATGGCGGATGCGGCCGCCGCGGGCGCTGGCAAGCCCGACGCGCTGGCGGGCGGGTTCGCCACGCCGGCTTGCGGCGTGGCCACCGCGCCGCCGCTGCCCGGGCCGCTCGGACCCGTGTCCCTCAGCATCCAGGCGCCCGCCGCTGCCGCCGCAACGGCCGCGCCCATCCACCACAAGCGATTTCCCACTGCCACTGTCATTTCTCCGCGTCTGCCGCTCGGCTGCCGGGCGGTCAGGACGCCGTCCAGCCCTTGATCTCGGCAACCGGCACGATGGTCGTTTCGGTATAGGGCTCGAATGGTGCCTGCAGTTGCTGCACGGTCGCGAGGTCGGGCGCCTCCAGCAAGGAAAAGTTCTGGGAATAGTCCACTGCCGCCCACTCCCCGCGGATCTTCACGTCCGCCGGCACGGCCGCGTAGAAGGCCTTGGCCAGGGCGGCCAGCTCGCCGAACTGTGCGGCGCTGAGCCCGGGCCGCGTGCGGTTGATCAGCAGGAAGAGCATCGGTCCACCTCCATGAAAAGCGGCTGCGAAGTCGCGGCGCGCCGGTATTTGTTGCGCCTTTGTGCCAGAGGTCGCATGGCATGATCCTACGCTGCCAGCGCCCCTGCGTAAGCTCGCACAGCAGGGCCGCGAAGCGCCCCGAACTCCCACTCGCAAGGCTCAGGTCTCATGATCCAACTCACCGGTTCTCCGGCGCTGAAGGTCCAGGTGATGTGCGAGGGCATCCGCTACACGCCGGCGCTGGGCGCGGCGGCGGCGCACTCGATGCCCAACTACTACCCCTACCGGTTCAAGGAGGGTGAGGCCGACCCCACCGGCCGTGGCATCGCCACCATCCCCTACCTCATCAACACGCCCGACGGCACCGAGATCCGCATCCTTGGCAACGGTGATTCCCCCTGGCACGTGGAAGGCAGTATCGATGTCGGCTACGAACTGATCGACGACCGCAGCGGCCAACGCGTGGCCATCGAGTTCGAGCCCCTGCGCGCCTGGGCCACGCAGAAGACGGCCGACGGCATGCCTTATGCGCAGGCCGGCATCACCACGCATGGCGACATGCTGGTCATCAACGTCGCGCCGGGCTGCGAGTATTTCCTGCACAAGCACGAAGGGCAGTCCATGCGCTGCACCTTCTGCGCCTATGGCGCGCCCGACGAGCGCACCAAGCACCTGGGCCAGATCACCGGCCGCGTGGAGATCCTGCCGGACACGCTGGACCGCATGCGCAATGCGCTCGACGCGGTGATCGACCAGGCCGAGATCCGCCACATCTACCTGGTCGGCGGTTCGCTGACGGACGCGCGCAAGGAAGGCGAACGCTTCCTGCAACTGGCGCGTTATGTGAAATCGGTGAACCGGCGCAACATTCCGGTGGCGCTGGGTTCCGGCGCGATTCCCGACGACCAGATCAAGACCTTCTTCGACGAAGGCCTGGTGCAGCATGTCTGCTTCAACCTCGAGATCTGGTCCGAGGAGCTCTTCGCCAAGGTCTGCCCGGGCAAGCACAGGTTCGTGGGCTACAGCCGCTGGATCGAAGCGCTGGAGACGGCCGTGAAGTACTGGGGCCGGGGCAACGTCTACTCGGCCATGGTGGCGGGCAACGAGCTCGAGCCCGAGCATGGCCTGGAGTGGGAAGACGCCGCGCGCATCGCGCTGCAGGGCGCCGAAGACCTGTGCTCGCGCGGCATCATTCCCATCTACTCGCTGGTCTGGCCCTCGGGCGGCCGGCAGCGGCCCGACTACCACCAGCGCATCCGCAGCTACTTCGAGGCGCTGTCCACGGGCTACCAGGCCATCCGTCAGCGCCACGGCCTGGAAGTGGCCGAGACCTTCATGTGCCACCGCTGCGCCTACATGCAGATCGAATGCGACCTGGACCGCCAGGCGCACGGAGTGCCGGCATGAGCGGCGCGCCGGATCCTTCTTCCATCGTTCGTCTCAGCACGGCCTTCTGGGACAGCCAGACGCTGTTCAGCGCCAACCGCCTGCGCCTGTTCGACACGCTGGCCGGCGGGCCGCAAACGGCCGACGAAGTGGCCGCGGCGCTGGGCACCGACGCCCGCAGCACGGGCATGCTGATGCGTGCGCTGGTGGGCATGGGCTTCCTCAAGACCGAGGGCGGCCGCTTCGAGAACACGCCCACGGCGGCGGTGTTCCTGGTGTCGAAGAGCCCGGCCTTCATGGGCAACGTCATCACCTACAGCGACAAGCTCTACGACGCCTGGGGCGGCCTGGAAGCGGCCGTGCGCAGCGGCCGGCCCTCGCTGCCGGCCGAGACGTATCTCGGCGACGACCCGGCGCACACGCGCGCCTTCGTGGTGGCCATGCACGAGCGCGCCTTGGGCATCGCGCGTGCGCTGGTCAGCGTGCTCGATCTCTCGGGCCGTCGTTCGATGCTCGACGTGGGCGGCGGGCCCGGCACCTACTCGGTGATGCTCACCGAGAAGTTCCCGGGTCTGAAGTCCGAGGTGCTGGAACTGCCCGGCGTGGCCGCCGTGGCGCGCGAACTGGTGGCCCAGGCCGGCGCATCCGATCGCGTGAGCCTGCGCGACGGCAGCTACCACACGGCCGACTTCGGCCGCGGCTTCGACGTCGTGCTGATGTCCGGCATGTTCCACCGCGAGACGGAGGCCGCCTGCCGCGGGCTCATCGCACGCGGCGCCGCGGCCCTGAACCCGGGCGGCATGCTGATCGTCAGCGACATCTTTGCCGATGCCGGCGGCACGCACCCGCCTTTCGCTTCGATGTTCGGCCTGAACATGATGCTCACCGCGCCCGATGGCGGCGTGCACGCCGATGCCGACGTGCAGCGCTGGATGGCCGACTGCGGTTTCAGCGGCCTGCGCACGGCGCCCTTGCCGCCGCCCATGCCGCACCGCGTGGTGACCGGGGTGAGGGCATGAAGCGCCGCAGCCTCCTGCTTTCCGGCGTCGGGGGTGTCTGCGTGCTGGGCACGGCGCGGGCCCAGGCGCCTGCGGCTGCGGCATCGGCGCCGCCGGCTGCTTCGGCGCCGCCGGCCGCGCCGGCCGCGCCGCCCCTGAAGTCGCTCGGCAATGAGCGCTACCAGGTCGGCCGCATCATCGTCGACAAGCGGGCCGGCGTCGTCACCGTGCCGGGCCGCGTGCGCAATCTCGACAAGCCGCTCGAATACCTCGCCACCACGCCGAGCGCCCGCAAGGCCTACGAGACGCTGCTGGAACTCGACGCCAACGGCACCGAGCTGAACCTCGCCTGCATCCTGGCCGGCTTCGAGCGCGACCCCGCCGCGCCGCCCACCAAGCCGCTGGCCGTGTCCAAGATCGAGGGCCAGCGGGTGGCGCTGTCCGTGGCCTGGGGCACGGGGGCGCAGCGCCAGCGCATGTCGGCGGCCGAGGCGCTGTACGGCACCGAGGCCGTCGGCCGCGGCAAGTCGCTCGACTGGATGTACACCGGCTCCTTCACCTCGACCGACGGCCGCCGCATCGCCGCCGACGTGACCGGCACGCTGGTCAGCTTCGTCAAGAAGGACCTCACGGGCATCATCGAAGTGGTCTCCGATGCCGTGATCGGGCCCTACGGTGAGATCCGCGGCAACACCAAGCTGCCCGCCGAAGGCTCGGCCATCGAACTCATCATCGAACCGGTGAAGGGCGCCAAGTGATCCTGGCCCGCGGGGCATGGCTGGCGGCGGGCGCGGTGTTCGTGATCGTCGCCTGCGGCGGTCTGGCACTGGAGGGGCCGCCCTCGGCCTTCAACGTCATGGTGGCGTCCGTTGTGGCGCTGCTGGCGCCGCTGTTCTGGCCGGGTACCCAGGCCGCCGGTCGCCGCGGGCTGTGGCCGGTGCTGGCCTGGTGCCTGGCCGCCACGGCGCTGGCCGCGCTGCTCATGTTCGGCCTGAACCCGCGCGGGCAACGCCTGGCCGGCCTGGCGGGCGTTTGCACCCAGCTGCTGCTGCTGTTGCTGGCGGTGCACCTGTTGCTGGCCCGCCTGCTGGCACGCTGGGGCGGTGAAGGCCGCCTGCTCGCGCGCGGTGCGGGCCAGGCCGGGGTCGTGCTGCTGATGGCGCTGCTGGCGGCCCTGCCGTTGTGGCTGGGGCCGGCGGTGCAGGGCCTGGCCGCGGGCTCCGACGACGCCGTCGACCTGCTGCTGGCCCTCAGCCCGCTGGTGCACCTGGCCGTGGCCGCGGGCAACGATCTGCTGCGCAACGGCTGGTTCTACGAACACTCGAACCTCGCCGGCCTGCCGTTTTCCTACCCCGATGTCGCGAAGCTGGTCCTGGCCTATGCCGCGGCCTGCCTCGTGCTGTCCCTGTCCGGGCTGCGGCTTCATCGCCCGCAGCCCGAGGGTGCCACCCCCATTCCGGAGAAGAGCTCATGATGCAAAGACGATCGTTCCTGGCGCTGCCGGCGCTGGCGGTGCTGGCCCCCGCGCATGCCCAGGGCACGGAGAAGATGGACCCGCAGCTGCGCCGCCGTGTCGTGCGCGCCATCGCCGGCGGCCTGCACTACCTGCGCGGGCAGCAGGGCCCGGACGGCTCCGTCATGCGCTCGGTGGGCATCACGGCGCTGTCGCTGCGCGGCTTCCTGGAGAGCCCCTCGGCCTACAACGAGAGCGACGGCCCCTTCATCACCAAGCAGGTCGAGTTCATCGTCGCCAACGCGCGGCCCGACGGTTCCATCAGCACCACGCTGCAGTCCACCGCCTACAACACGGCCGTGGCCATCAATGCGCTGGTGGCGACGAAGAACCCGAAGTACGCGCCCATCATCGCGGCCGGCCGCAAGTTCCTCATCACGCACCAGACCGACGAGGACGAGGGCTACAAGCCCGACCACCGTTACTACGGCGGCATCGGCTACGGGGGCGGCGAACGCCCCGACCTGTCCAACCTCTACGTGTCGCTGGAAGGCCTGAAGGCCGCCGCCACCGACCCCAAGGACCCGGTCTGGCAGAAGGCCCTGACCTTCATCAGCCGCACGCAGAACCGCAGCGAAAGCAACGACCAGAAGTTCGCCGGCAACGACGGCGGCTTCATGTACCTGCCCGGCCAGAACCCGCCCGAGTACGAGAACGAGACCGCGTCCTACGGCGGTATGACGGCCGCCGGCCTGCTGAGCCTGCTGTTCGCCGGTCTGGACAAGAAAGACCCGCGCGTGCAGGCCGCCTACAAGTGGATGACCACCAACTACACGCTGGACACCAACCCCGGCACGAACAAGAAGCACGGCCTGTACTACTTCTACAACGCCTTCGCCAAGGTCATGGCGGCCTACGGCGAGGACAGCTTCGTCGATGCCAAGGGCCAGAAGCACAACTGGCGCAACGATCTGGCGACCAAGCTCCTGAGCCTGCAGAACCCCGACGGCAGCTGGGTCAACCGCGATTCCAACGCCTGGTGGGAAGACCGCCCGCCGCTGGTGACCGCCTGGTCGGTGATCGCGCTCGAGCACGTCCTGAAGTGAAGCGGTGCCGCGCCGCCTGCTGATCGGCGCCGCGCTGGCCGCGGCAGGTCTTCCGGGTGCGGCGGCGCCGCTGGAACTGTCCGCCGAACTGGCCTTGAAAGGCTGGACGCGGCCTGGTCGCGTGGCCGAGGTCGACGTGAGCCTGAGTGCGGCCGCCGCGACGCGCGCCACGCTGGAAGTGCAGGCCGGCGCCCAGCGCTCACGCGCCGAGTTCGAACTCCAGCCCGGCCGTGCGCAGCGCCTGAGCGTGCCCGTGCCGGCCGCCGGGCCGCTGCGGGTTTCGCTCACCGCGCCCGGTGTGGCGCCGGTGCGGCGCGAACTGGTGGCTTCGCCGTCGGAGTCGCCGCTGTTCGTGGTGGCGCTGGCCACGCCGGCTGTCGCGGCGATCGATGGTTTTCATGGCCTGTCGCTGGCCGCGCCGGCACTGCCGCGCAGCACGGCGGCCTATGCCAGCGTCGACGCGCTGCTGCTCGATGCCGCCACCCTCACCGCGATGGACGCCGCGCAGGTGAACGCGCTGCTCGGCCACATCGCCGGATGCGGCCGCGTGGTGGTGCTGCAGGCGGACGCGCGGGTGCGTGGCCTGCTGGACGGCGCGCGCGGCTGCGGCGGCCAGGGCCTGATGCATGCGGCGACGGCCGACGAGGCGGTGCAGCGCCTGCAGGCCTCGCTGGCCGAGCCCCAGCCTGCGGCCGTCACGCGCGGTTCGCTGGGTGAACTGGCGCGTCCCTCGCTGGCCGACTGGGACCGCGTGGCCGTGGCGCTGGCCGTCACCCTGGCCGTGCTGGCGCTGGCGCTGCTGTTCACGGGCCATGCGGCAGCCCTGCTGGCCCTGCCGGCCGGTGCCGCAGTGGCCCTGCTGGTCCTGCTGAACACCGCCACGCCGGCGCCGCAGCTCGTGATCTGGAGCGAGGGCGACTCGGGGGCCCAGCTGGCGCGCTACCAGGCCTGGCAGCGTTTTCCTGGTGCGGCTCGCGGGCCGGTGCGGGTGGCCTTGCCGGCCCAGTTGGCCAGCGGCGTGCAGCCCTGCGACGCCGCGCTGCCCGTGCGCCTGGACTACGACGCCGGCCGTGGCCAGCCGGCCTTCGCCGAGTTCGAGACGCGCCTGTTCCGCCAGGTGTGGTTCTGCCATGCGGGCGCCTTCCCGATGGACCGGGCCTTCGACACCGACATGCTGGCCGGCGGCATGCGCCAGGTGCGCAACCCGGGCCTCGTGGCTTGGCCGGCCGGCACGCTCATCGTCGGAGGTCAGGCCCAGCCGCTGCCGGCGCTCGGGCCCGGCGGCGCGGCGCGCGTGCCGGTGAGCCCGCCTGCGCCCGTCGACGACCCCGCCGTGCGCGTGGCCGCCTCGCGCCTGCAGCCCGGCGCCGCGGCCGCGCTCTGGCCGCTGGAACTGGGCGGCGTGGCCGGTGCGCCGCGTGACGCGCGGGGCTGGCTGCTCGTCACCGCAGGGGGGACGCCGTGAACGCCCAAGCCGCCGGCGCCCGCCGTGTCGCCGCCGCCAGCGGACTGCTGCTCGCTTCAGCCGTGGCCGTCTGGTGGCTGGGCAGCACGCGGCTGGTGCTGCTGGACGGTGCCGATGCCAGCCGTCCGGCCGCGCAGGCGCTGCTGGTGCTGCTGCTGCTGCGGGGCATCGTGCTGGCGCTCACGGCGCCGGCCGACGCGGTGCGCAGCGGCCTGGCGGCATCCGCCACCGCCGCCCTGCTGCGCCTGGCGCCGGCGTGGCCGGTGGTGGTGCTGGCCTGGTCGGCCAGCCGCGTGCCGGGCTGGGCCATGCTGGCGGCGGAAGCGGCGCTGCTGCTGGCCGCGTTCGCGCTGCCGCTGGCCGGCCTGGCCGTGGCCCGCGTGCTGCGCCGCGCGGCGCAGGCCGAGCCTGCCGCGCTGGCGCTGGGCGTGGCGCTGGCGGCCGCCTTGTGGCACGGCCGCGCCGCGGTGGCTGCCGCGCTGGGGGCTGCGGTTTGACGGCCACGCTGCTGAACCCGCTGCTGCGGGCCGTTCGGCGCCATCTGTGGCGGCAAGCGCTGGCGCAGTCCCTGCGTCGCGCGGCTTGGGCGGCGGCGGCGCTGGCGCTGGCTGCGGCCGCCTGGCACCGCTGGATCGATGCGTTGGCGCCCACCACGCTGGCCGGGCTCGTCGCGCTGCCGCTCCTGACCGCGCTGGCCTGGGCCGCCAGCCGCCGGCCTGACGACGCCCGCTGCGCCCATTTCGCCGATCGCCATCTCGGCGGCGCCTCGGCCTACGGCACCTGGCTCGACCAGCGCCACGCCACGGACACGCCGGCGCGACAGCACCTGCGCCATTGGGTGAGCGCGCAGCTGCCCGCCAGCCTGCAGAGGCTGGCGCAAGGCCCTGCACCCTGGCGGCTGGGACAGCCGCTGGCCACGCTGGCCGTGTGCGGCGCGCTGGCGGCCTTCGTCGTGCAACGGCCGGTGCCGTCAGCGCCCTTGGCGGCCGGCCCGGCGGTAGCCCCGGCAGCCACTGGCCCGGCACCGGCCGCCCCCGCCACCGCGCCCGATTTCGCCAGCGACCTCGCCAGCGCCCTGCGCGCCCAGGCCACTGCGCCGGAGGCCGAGCGCCGCCGGCCCGGCACGACCGCGGCGGAAGGCGGCGGCCGTGCCTCCGACGCGCGGCAGGCCGGCAC
>CAZBUU010000186.1:0-8581 GCA_964495125.1 uncultured Rubrivivax sp. | reverse complement strand
CTGAACTTCTACCTGGAAGCGCTGGACCGTGACGTGCGCAAACCGCACGAGAACCCGGCCATCGGGGTGCTGCTGTGCGCCTCCAAGGACAGCGAGGTGGTGGAGTACGCGCTGAGTCGATCGCTATCGCCTGCGCTCGTCGCGCAATACCAGACCCAGTTGCCCGACAAGCAACTGCTGGCAGCCAAGCTGCATGAGTTCTACAACCTGAACGAGCCAGTCGCAGATACGCGGGAGGGTCAGAATCGACAGGGTGCGCGGAAGGCCGGCAAGAAGAAATAGTCGGCAGTGAGACGCCGACAGGGCGGAGCGGGCCGAGTGCGACTACTGTTGGCCCGTTCGTTGACGTGGAGTAGCGGCGGACGTGAGCGCGTTCAAGCGATGCACACACCCCTACGGCGCCGCAAGCCTGTTTGCTTGGCAAGCTTGACAAGAAGGCCAACCAACTCAGGCCAGACCCGACAAGGTGCCACCCGATCGCGCCAGCAAGTTTGGTACTCGCCATGCCGCGGGCTCGATCAAGGTCGCCTTCGCGGAGAGCATGATCCACGAATCGGGCGCATCGTCGATTGCGCGTACGAAGTGCTGCCCTCTTCCGCCATCGTCTGACACCAGTTCGCTTGTTTCTGGCTATAGGTAGGGCGTTGCGTATCCGACGAACTCATCATGTTCCGTCCGGGCGACCTTCCAGTACCTGGCCCCGTCAGGCTCCTCTCTTCGCTCACAAACGGTCAAGTGCAGGCGACGCTTGGCCCGCGAGATCCCGACGAAGTACGCTGAGCGTTCGGCGTCCTGGTCTTTGCTCCAGAAGGTTTGATTCTCAACACCCAGCACCACCACTGTGTCGAACTCCAGTCCCTTGCTCTTGTGGATCGACATGATGCGCACCGCGCGGTCGCCTGAGAATGAGGCGAGAGCTGTCGCCGAGTCTTCTCCATCGGACAGCAGTGCGTGCGCACGATCAATCGTCGCGTCGATCTGCTGTTGCAGGTAGTCACCCTGCGCGTACTCGGACGAAAGACCGACTACCGCATCACGTCCGACGATGTCGAGTAGCTCACCAACGATGGTCCGAAGGTCATCGATGCTCGCAAGATCGGCCTCCTCTGCCGCGAGCCTCTGTTTGACATTCGTGATGAAGCGATTCCATCGAGATCGCGCGCGGTACTCGTTCTCCTGATCGAGGCCACGTCCGAACACCACCAGGTCAAGCAGGCGCTGAAAGGGTCCGGGCTGCCGCCGCCCCGCCGCGACGAGAAGAAAGTCAACGATCAAGTTCGCAACCGGCTCGGACGCAAGGTTCTGGGTCGAATCCTCGTCGCGGAAGGGCACACCATTGGCATCCAGCGCGGCACGCAGCTTCTGGCAGTAGAGGTTCTGCTGCTTGCTGACCAAGACGGCGATCTCGGAGGGCTTGAGACCTTGGTCCTCAATCCAGCCGCGCACGGAACCTGCGAGCGCCTCGGCTTCGTCATCATCGTTGTCGAATCGCAGAACTTCGATCTCTCCTTCATCTCCCGGAAGGTCATCGTCGTCGAGCGCAGCGGGCGGATCCATGACGCGCACCATGGCGTTCTGCATGCGGCGCAGCCTCGGCTCCGACCGGAAGTTCTGGTAGAGGTTGAGCGGGTGGGCGTCGAAGTCCTCCGCGTAGCTCTCGAAGATTCCTTCAAGTGCCCCGGCCCACCCCATGATCCGCTGCTTCGTGTCGCCGACCGCCGTCAGCCGGACGGTCGTACGCTGAAAGCAAGCCTTGATGAGCGCGTACTGTGCATTCGTGCAGTCCTGAAATTCATCAAGAAACACATGGCTGTATGTCTGACGGATCGCGCTGCGCGCGATCTGACTTGACTCCACGATCTGGACCGCGAGCGGCACCATGTCGTCGAAGGTGATGGATCGCCTCTGAACACGGTGCTTGCCGATGCTGTAGTCCGGGTCAAGCGCATCCGGCCCGGTCAGCACCGGCCTGAAGCGGTCGATGATGCGCTTCGCGAACGCATGGAATGTGTGGCTGTCAAGACGTGCCGCTAGCTCCAGGCCGCAGCGTTTGCGGACCCGGGCCTTGAGGTTCTGGCTGGCATCGACCTTGAACGAAATCGCCAGAATGCGTTTTGGGTAGCGGCAGGTCCCGGTGCGCAGTAGGAAGTCAGCACGCTGCGCCAGCATCTCCGTCTTGCCTGCACCTGGACCAGCAGTCAGCGCCAGGTTGCGGTCGATCTCCTTGGCCGCCGCAACCGCGTTCGGCTCAAGGGAGAGACCGTCAGCTGGTTCCCATAGTTCGGCCCTGATCATTCGGGCAGGCCCGCGAGCTTGGACTCAATCGCATCGAACATGCGCTCGAGGACATCGGGCATGTCCTCGATGAGTTTCTCGTCATCCAGGTTCGCCATCGCGCGGATATGCGATGTGGGCTTGCTGTTAAGCTTGAACCTTCGATGGTAGGCATCGAAATAGCTCTGCTGCTCGTCGGAGTACTGCCCCTCAAGCACGTCATGGCTCTTGCCAAGCACGGCCGTGATCGTATCTTCGTCGGGCTCCTCCAGGTCGTCGTCCTTCACGCGATACGCAGCGCGGCAGTGCGTCATCATCATGAAGTCGAGATCGAGCGGCGTCGAGAAGTAGACCCCGAGCGACTCAAGGCGAGCGATCCAGCCCAGATCGCCAAGCATGAGGCCGTCGTTGGAGTTCCACTTCGGGATGTCGTCGATCTCTTCCTGCGTTAGGTCATTGCCGTCTATGTCGGCATAGCTCAGAAGCTGACTGGCGGCGTACTTGATGCGGCCCCATCCGCCCTGATAGCGCGCGACATCCAGGTCCAGCAGCGTGACATGCGGAATACCAAGGCCGTTCAGGAGCCGCCATAGATGATTGACATGCCGTCCGCCGAGCGGTGCGACTGAAATAGATGCGTCATCGGCGAGGATGCCTCTGGCGTCGAGTAGTCGCGGGAGCACGATCTGCTCGCTGTCCCCCTCGCCCAGGATGACCAGGCGAGAGAAGTAGAGCTCCGGGAATGCTTGGACGCCTTCGCGGACAAACTTCTGCGCTGACTCGTCGTCGGGGAGTTCGATGCTCTTGACGACGGTGCTCCGCTCTTCGTTCAGGCGAAGGTACCGAACCGACTCTGGCGGCACCCGGCGCAAGAGCGACGGCGCATGCGTCGCCACCAACGCCTGGCTGTCCTGTCCCTCGGCGAAGGCCGTTAGCGTCCTGACGACGCGCCCGAGATAGTGTGGCGACAAGCTGTTCTCAGGCTCTTCGATGGCAATGAGCGTAAATACAGCGGGGCGCAGCTTGTCGATGTCGAATGCCTCGGCCAGTTCGCCGCTCAGGACCTTGCTGCCGACGTCGTGCATTGCGAGCACCAGAGAAACGTAAAGCAGTGACTGCTGACCGTCGCTGAGCCTGGTGAAGTCCACGATGTTCTCGCCATGGCCGGGCGTAAATCCGACGCTCAGATGCCGCAGGAGGCCCTCGATCTCGTTCCGACCGAAGGAGACCGACGGGTTTGCGTAGTGGCTCCCCTTATGCAGACCTCCCCATTTGTCGGTCAGCGAGGCAGCGATTCCACCGATGGCCGCGTTGTCCCGGAGCTCATCGCCAATCTGTTCCGTCAGCGTGCTGATCTCCTCCCGCTCAGCGCTCCAGTCCGCCGCCCGCAGCGCTCGCCCGAGAAGCGCGTTGGCAGAGTAGGAGATGTGATCCGCCGGGTCGCGGCGTGCCGGCAAATAGTGGACCTGGATGGCGCTCCGATCCTGCTTCGATACGCGGCTCTCCTCGGATGGATTCCCATCGTCGTCTTCACTGATGACAAACGTGAAGCTCTCTTCGATCTCGTCGTCTTGATCGATGGTCGCCTTCAGCCGAAGGCGAACTTGTGCTGGGCCATCGGCTGCCGCCAGTTGCATGTGCGCGAAGTTGCCAGGCACCGCCGGCAGGGCGGCCTCATCGGCCTCGGCCTGTTCCAGCTCAGGAAACTCGAAGTCCGCCTCGACCCAGAGGGTTCGCTGTTCTGGGGCGTCCTCCGGCGCTTCGCTTGTCGGGACGTGAAAGTCCGATCGCTTGATCCTTCGCTGCGCGGGATCGAGTCCGAACATGCGCGATAGGGCCTGAAGCACGGCGGTCTTGCCTGCGCCATTAGGCCCGAGCAAAAATGTCATGTCCGTCAGCTCGACCACTGTGGGTCCAAGGCCGAAGGAACGAAAGTTGGATAGTCGAAGTCGGACGAGTTTCATCTGGGCTCCCTTGTGCGATCTTCAGCAGGCAGTTCCCATCTGCGCGCACCAGCCCATTGTGGCCGTCAGAATCGCCTTTTAGATCGACCGCACACTCTGTGAAGAGTCGACTAGGCCGGTGAGCGGTAGGCGGTCGTCGGACGACTTGGGTGTCGCGTCGTATGCTTGACGCATGTCTGCTGATCCCGTCATCTACTGCCTAGAGCGAACGTCTGACCACAGGGAGTTTGAACGCCTGTGTTCGGCGCTACTTGCTGTTGCGGGCTACCCAGGAATAGAGCCGCTTGGTGGAACAGGGGACAAGGGACGTGATGCCATCATCAGAGTTGATGATGTTGGGCGGCGGACGGTCTTCGCCTACACGGTTCGCTCGGACTGGCGGACCAAGCTAGCCAGCGACTGCGCTAGGGTGCAGGAGATGGGGCACAAGCCTGACGGGTTTGTCTTCGTGTGTACACAGGCGCTGAGTGCAAACGAGAAGGACTTTGCTCACGAGTTCGTTTCAACCAAGTTTGGTTGGAGGTTGGACCTCTACGACATCGAGCGACTGCGGGTCCAGTTGGTCGGTCCGCAGCGCCACCTCCTCGCGCAGCATCCCAGCATCTTTGCACCACCCTTCTTTCCGCAAAGAGGCGGCCAGTCGGTAGCCGAGAGCAAGGACACTATCCTCATCGACCACGTAGACGGAGACCATGCGCTCGCCACGTGGCTGTCTCGGCGGCTGTCGCTGGAAGGCTATCGGACTTGGTGCCGTGGTACCGCACCACTCGCTGGCGAGAACCCAGACGACAGCGTGCGCGCGCTGCTGGAGGCGCGTGCCGCTCAATACGTACCTGTGGTCTCGGTGGCTAGCCTTGGAGATGAGCTGTTTGTAGAGCGCTGTGCACTGGCTTCCGGGAAAGACGAGCGTGTTCTCCCTTGCGTGCTCGCCGTAGAACTCTCCGGCCGCTTGCCTTCGAAGCTTAGGAACGTGCTGCCCGCGGATTTTTCGAGTTCTTGGAACAAGGGCCTCGGCGATGTCCTCGCGCGTCTGCGCGCGCTGGGCGTCGGGCCTCAACTTGACCAAGACCGCGGGAGGCAGATTGCGCTGCGGGACTACCTACCCACTCGGGTCACCGTCGAGAAGCCCGAGCCGGTCTTCGCCAACGTCTTCCCCTTGCAATTGCCGCAGACGATGCTCGTCTATGACCTGCGTCGGTCGCTCAAGGAGGATGAGGTTCAAAGCTTGCGCGACCGCTGGGCCTTCGTTGAGTCGTCCGCTTATCGGTTGGTCGCATTCACACCACCACCTTACGGTGCCATCCCTCTCAGGAAGTCCCCGGGGTCGTCGAAGCCCGCAAAGCCAGGTGAGTTCCTCTGGGCCGACGTTGCCGAGAAGGATGGAAGGCGGAGCGAGGACCTGGCCAAGCAACTCGCATGGCGAAGCTTGCACGTCGTGGCCGTAAAGAAGGGGCTGAAGTTCTGCGAAGACCGCAAGGTGCTGTATTTTGCCGAACGCTCGGATGGAGAGTGGGTTCAATCGATCCGCCACGTCGACGGAAGGTCGACAACGGTTCAACTTACAGGCGAGCGAACCAAAGGTTGGGGTGAGCGAGCGTCTCCGTTCCTCTATCAGCTGTCACCACGCTTTCATGCGCATCGCGACCCGCACGGTGTCTGGAACGTCATCGTGGGCATCTACGTGCGAAGTACGGACCTCGATGGAAAGGTCTATGAGAAGGAGGAGATCAATCGGCGCCGGAAGGTCGTTACCAAGAGCTGGTGGAACAAGGAGTGGCTTGCTCGCCTACTGGGCGTTGTGCAAGCGCTCGAGACCTCTGAAGGACGAATAGAGATTGGTACCGGTACTCGCGCGCTGGTGATGAGCACACAGCCACTTGGGTGGCAGTGCCCCGTTGGGCTTGACGTGCTCGCGCTGTCAGGCATGTCCGACCTGGGACAAGAGATGGCCAGTTGGCGGACAAGGGACGAAGACGAAGATGAGGACGATGAGGCACCGG
Source organism: uncultured Rubrivivax sp. (assembly GCA_964495125.1). Taxonomy (GTDB): domain Bacteria; phylum Pseudomonadota; class Gammaproteobacteria; order Burkholderiales; family Burkholderiaceae_C; genus Rubrivivax. The sequence continues at coordinate 2,343 of CAZBUU010000186.1, read as the reverse complement.
CTCTCGAGAAGGGTGTTCAGGCATGACCGACACCTTTCATTTCCTAGGCGAGCCACTGCTCGAGTTCGGCCACGGTCAGACCGCAGAAGACCCTCATGATGGTCTGGCGCTTTTCGGGCCAGCGCAGACGCGGGATCAGCTACAGGACAACATCGTAATTGGGACTCCGGAGGGTATTGCGCTCTGGAAGGAATGGTGCTCCGCGCTGAACTCGCCAGCAGCCTGCGTGGACCCCAGCAGGCATCGCGCCTGGCCACCTTACCCTGGATACGACGTTGCATTCGGCGTCCGATGGCCGAGTCCAGTGCGAGCGTGCTCGTTGGACGCTGCGCTGCTCTCCGAGGCCGCGCGCAAGGCTGACCGGCATGACCGCGCTTTCGCAGTGGCAAACCTATACATGGAGCAGGTGGAGCGACTGGGAAAGTTGGACGCGAAGCCCGCGCTGGCAATTTGCATCGTCCCGGACGAGGTCGCGGACAACTGCCGCCCCAAGGCCTCTGTGGCGTTCGCTCAGCGCAGCGACGCGGGCCGAAGCAGGAAGGAAGTCAGGTTCTTGAACCAAGCCATCGATGACCGCGACTCTGGCCAATCGCGGATGTTTGATGACGAGGATCCGACCGTTGCGGCAGCTCTGGAGGAGATGGACGCCTTCGAAGAGGCCCGCGGTCTGTCGTCTGACTTCCGACGGCAAATCAAGGGTCGGATGATGGGCCAGGAGTTGCCCGTCCAGATCATTAGAGAGGCGACGCTGCGCATCACACCGCAGGTGCGAAATGGCGAGCCAGGCACCAATCCGCTATCGGATCGCCTCTGGAACTTCGCAACAGCCACCTACTACAAGTGTGGAGCCAAGCCTTGGAAGACGCCGTGGGCGCGCGAGGGCGTCTGCTACGTAGGCCTCGCGTACAAGATGACTGAGGATGGTCGCAAGGCCTGCTGTGCTGCGCAGATGTTTTTGGACAGCGGAGACGGTGTTGTCTTCGTCGGCGAGTTCGGTCCCTGGTATTCGAGGAAGACAGGTGAGTTTCATCTGCCGCCCGACAGGGCTGAGGCGTTGCTGCGTGGGACCATTGCTACCTACAAGCAAGAGGACGGGCGGCCGCTCAAGGAGATATTTCTCCACGCCCACTCTGGCATTGACGCTGAAGAGTACGAGGGCTTTCTGAAGGCTTGCCCGCCTGGAGTCAAGCTAGTCGCAATACGCGTGCGTCAAGACAAGAACGGCCTCCGGCTGTACCGCTACGACGAACACCCGGATGCCGCCAAGCGGGGGCAGCACCCAGTCCAACGGGGAGTGTTCTGGCAGCGCACGGCGAGACACGGCTTGCTATACAGCAATGGGTTTAAACCTCGCATCGCGACCTACGATGGCTTCGAGGTGCCGGTGCCGCTAGCGATCACCATTCAACATGGTGAAGCCGACATCCTTCAAGTTGCCCGCGACATCCTTGGGCTGACCAAGCTGAACTACAACTCGTGCCAGCTTGGCGAGGGGCGACCGATCACAGTGAAGTACTCGGAGCGCGTAGGCGAGATTCTGCTGGCGAATCCTGCAATCCTGCCCGAGAGGTGGAGACACAACTTCAAGTACTACGCTTGATCACCGCTATGCGGCTCCGGCACCGGCTGGCCAGGTCAGTGACCGTGCTCCGACGTATAGTTTCCGCTGTCAGTCCGGGATTGAAGGACGGCTGACGCTTCCAAAGAGATGCTGAAAGGGCAGCGGGTGCCAGTCCAAGTGGACTGGCACCGCTAAGTTGCGCGTGCAGGGTGGCTGGCTCGCGCGATCGACGTCCTCGCCTCTCACTCGCGACGGTGCTGCGAAAATCGCTGCTGAGAGCGCTGCTAGACGCAACTCCAGACCTCTTGTCGTCGTCGGTTGAACAGCGTCACGTTGCCGTGATCGTTGACCTCGATGACGAACTGCACCTCCCGGCCGGTTGATGTCCACAGTGGCGGCCAGGCGTCGCCCGCGTTGACCGTGATGACGCCATCCTTCGTTCGGGCCGCGTACTCCAGACCCTCCAAGTCCGGCCAGAAGCCGTATTCTCCGGACGGTGAGAGCGAGAAGCTCATGAACGGAAGGCAATACGCCTGGATGGCCTCGGGGCCTGCGCCGTCGACGAAGGCCTGAAGGGCCTCCGGGTCGTCGCATGCCTTCTCGAAGTCGTCGATCGCCGCCAATGAGGCGCGGCGTCGCTCGCCATCGCGGTCGGTCTTGATGAACTGGCGCAGTTCGTAGGCGAAGCCGCCCGCGAGGGCGTGGATGTCGTTCGGATCGGCCCAGAAAACGGCGCCGATCCGCGGGGTTCGGATGTACATGGCCTGACTCCTTGGGGGAGC
>CAZBUU010000185.1:0-8642 GCA_964495125.1 uncultured Rubrivivax sp. | reverse complement strand
CGCTCCATGCGGATGTGGTGGATGTCGTGCGTGTAGAACAGCAGCTTGGCCTGCGGGCAGAAGGTCCGCAGCGTCTCGGCATGCCGTTCCACGACCACCGGCCGGAACAGGAAGCAGAGGTCGTAGCGGCCGCCGTGCTCCTGCACGTGCTGCTTCACGCTGGTGACGTGCGGGCCGTAGATCACCTCGATGCCGGCGCGCTGCATCATCTGCGTGTAGGGCGGCTCGTAGAGGAAGTTGTCCTCCGGGATGAAGGTCACCTGGAAGCCCATCTCGCGCAGCAGCAGCAGCATGTTGAACACGCTCACCGAGCCGGCATCCTGGTCCGGCGTCGGGTTGCAGTGCTCCAGCACCAGAACGCGCTGCCGGTGCATGCGGTCCTTGGCGTCGTCGACGTTCTCGGCGTCGGGCTGGTGCGCCGCCAGATGCTCCTTCCAGCGCTCGAACAGCTTCTTCGAGTTCGCCACCTGGTAGGCCTTGGTGCCCGAGGCGGTGTCGGTGCCCGAACTGATGCCTTCGTGGTGGACCACCACCGACATCGGCTGGTAGATCACGCGCAGGCCCTTGGCGCGCACCTTCAGCGCGAGGTCGCTGTCCTCGCAGTAGGCCGGCAGGTAGTGTTCGTCGAAGCCGCCAAGCTCGTCGAACAGCGCCTTGGGCAGCAGGATGGACGCACCCGAGCAGTAGTCCACTTCGCGGGCGTAGTTGAAGACGGGCAGGTCGGGGTCCTGGCCGCGGCCGAAGTTCCAGGCATTGCCGTTGCGCCAGATGATCCCGCCGGCCTCCTGCAGCTTGCCGTCGGGATAGACCAGCTTGGACCCCGCCAGCCCCGTTCCGGGGAAGAGGTCGAAGGTGGCGAGCAGTTCGTCGAGCCAGCCCGCGTGCACCTCGGTGTCGTTGTTCAAGAAGCAGACGTGGCTGCCCTGGGCGAGCGCCGAGCCGCGGTTGCAGCTGCGGATGAAGCCGAGGTTCTTCTCGTTGCGTTCCAGCCGGATGCCGGGCACCCGCGACAGCACCTCGGCCGAATCGTCCGGCGAGCAGTCGTCGACGACGATGACCTCGAAGGGCACGCGCGGCGGGTGGGCGGCGATCGAGCGCAGGCAGCGCAGCGTGTACTCGAGCTTGCCGTAGATCGGGATGACCACCGACACGCGGGGCTGGGCGTGGATGGGCACCGAGGGCAGGGCCTCCAGCAGCGGCGTCCCGCCGGCCTCGCCGGCCGCGCGCGGCAGCGCCGCCAGCAGGGGCGGGTGCGCCGACATGAACTCATCGGACTGCACGATGCGTTCGACCACCAGCAGGCGTGTGCCGCCGCGGGACAACTGCTCGCGGTAGTGCATCAGCTCGTAGCCGTGGGGCACGCGGTTGAGCAGGAAGGCGAAGGCGTCCTGGATGAAGCGGTCCTGGGCGGTTTCTGCGAACTGCATCGCCGCGCGCCACAGGTCGGTCTCCGGGGGCCAGCTGTAGCGCGCCAGCGTGGCCATGATCAGCGCGGCCTGCGCCTGATGCTCGGCCTGCGCACGCACCGTCTTCAACAGCCGTTCGATGCCGGCCAGGCGCTCGTCCACGCGCGCCTGCGAGGCCTCCAGATCGGCGGCAAGGGTCTCGACGATGCGCCGCGTCGCCAGGCCCACCGGCGCCGGAACGGCCGGGCGGAACAGGCGGCCGATCACCGGCAGGCGGCTGCGCCGCAGCGTCAGCATCGCGGCGTCGAAGCCGGCCAGCTGCGGTTCCCTCGCCCGGCCTTCCTCGGAGTTGCGCAGGTCGTGCAGCACCTGCAGGCGGGGCTCGCCGGCCAGCAGCGCGTCCATGTAGTGCTTGCGACCGACGGGGTCGGGCTGCCGGCCCAGCAGGGCGGTGTAGGCGGCCTGCACGAACGAGGCGTCGTCCAGGGCCATCAGGTCGGCCACGCTGTGCACCGCGGACGGGCGCCGATCAGGGTTGGTGGTCATCATCTCGATTGTCGTGAAGTCCAGGCGCGGGCCCGCTTCCTGGGGCACGGTGTCGTTGACGCGGAGCAACAAGGCTTCCATGGCGGCTTCGCGCCAGGCCGCCGGGCCGGTCGGCATGTCGCCGCCCAGCCGGCCCGACAGCGCGCCCCGCCATGGCGCCAGCAGCCGACCCGCCCAGGAATCGCCCTGTTCAAGCACGCCGCGGGCCAGCACGGCCACCAGCTCGGAATGGAGCACCAGTGCCCGCCGCTGGCGTTCCAGGGCGGCCGCGGCCGTGCCGGCCGCCTTGGCCGCAGCTTCGCCCGTCTCGTCCAGGCGTCGCTGCCACTGGCGTTCGTCGGCCAGCGCCTGCTGGCTCAGCGCCAGGAGTTGAGCGCGTGTCTCCGAGATCGTGTGCTCCAGCGCCTGACGCTGCTGGTCGAACGCGGCTTCCCGGCGGGCCAGGGCCTCGGACAGCAGCCGAAGAGCGTCTCGCGACTCCGCGCGGACGGCATCCAGCTCGTGAGCATGGCTGGCGCGCAGCTCGCGCTGCACGTGGCGTGCTTCCTTCAGCGTGCTGGCCAGCCGCGCGCGCAGCGCCGCCGCTTCCTCGGCCTGGCGCCGTTCGGCATCGCGAACGGCCGTCTCCAGTTGACGTCGCGCGGCATCGAGCCGTTGCTGGCCCTGCGCCTGCGCCGCATGCAGCGCGGCTTCCGCGCTGCGGGCCTGCTGCTGCAGCCGCGCCTGCAGCAAGGCCCGCTGCTGTTCCGCCACCTGCTGCGCCGCGGCGGCATCGGCGCGGTCCGCGGCGCGCCGCGCGGCCAGCGTGGCCAGCTGTTCGTGCAGCGAACGCTCCTGCGCGGCGGCGCGCTGCAACGCGTCGACCAGTTGCTGCTGCAGCGCCGAGTTCGCCGCCTGCAGCGTCAGGTTCGCCGCCTGCTGGGCCCGGCCGGCCTCGGCCGACAGCGCCAGCTCCGCGCGAGAACGATCCAGCTCCTCCTGCAGGGCGATCACTCTCGCCTGCAGCCCTTGCTCGCGCTGCCCGGATTCCTGCAGCGCCGCCTCGCGGCTGCCGAGGGCGGCATGCAGCGCCTGCAACTGCTCGCCACGCAATTGGTCGCGGCTCTTCGATTCCCTTGCGGCCGCCTCGGCCGCTTCGGCCCTGGCGCGCGACTGTTCCAGGTCGCTCGTCAGTGCGCTCTCGCGCCACTTCGCCTGCGCCTGGGCCGCCTGCAGCTCGCCATGCACGCCGCTGGCCCAGCGCGCCACCTTCTTGAACTCGAGGTAGAGGTCGGCCGCCTCCGAGAGCAGCACCGAACTGGGCACGGCCGGCAGCTTTCCGCCCTGGGTGGCCAGCAGCAGGTAGTACACCGGCGCTGCCAGCCCTGGCGAACGCTGCACCACCGTCGTGCCGTCGTCCGTCCACAGGCCGGCGCCTTCGCCGATCCGGCTGGCCGGTGCGCCGTCCGGGGCCAGCGGCAGGATGGTCGAGCCCGTGGCGAAGCGCTGGCCGAAGTAGGCCACCTGGCTGAAGTGGCGGCGCGCCAGCTGGTCGAGTTCGTCGAAGTAGAGCTCCTTGACGTGGAACTCGTTGTGGTAGCCGGCCTCGTCGGAGTAGATGGCCTTGTTCGGCGACGACAGGATGAGCAGGCCCCCGGGCCGCAGCACGCGCACGAACTCGGCGAACATCGCCTCGTGCTGGTCGTGGTGCTCGATGGTCTCGAAGGACACGATGGCGTCGACGCTGCCGGTCTCCAGCGGCAACTGCGCCGCGCTGCCCACCCGGAACTCGATGCGGCCGGGCCGGCCGTAAGCCGCGGTCGCGTGGGCGACGGTGTCCGGCGCGATGTCGACGCCGACCACCTGCCCGGCCTGCCCGGCCAGCATGGCGCTGCCGTAGCCTTCGCCGCAGGCGATGTCCAGCACGCGCAGGCCGGCCACCAGCGTCGAAGCCAGCGCGTAGCGGTGGAGGTGCTCCTGGCGGATCTCCCCGCCGACCGTCGGCACGTAGCGTTCGCCGGTAAATTCCATGTTCAGGCGTGCGGGGAGGGGGCTGCGGTGGCGGCCTGGCGTGCCTGCCGTCGCAGTTCGATCAGGCCCGGCGCATGCACGCCGGCGCTGTCGAACCAGTCGATCAGGGCCCGGCGGCCTTCGGCTTCGTCGAGATCGAAGGCGCGCGCGGCCTGCGGGTCGCGAGCGTGCACCAGCATCAGCAGTGTCGGCAGCTTGGCGGCTTCGGCTTCGGGATTCACGGCTGCGCAGTGTCGCAGCAACTCGTCTCTCGCCTGAATGCGCGACAGGGACGCAGGTTCAGCGTGCAGGTGACGGTACAGCGCCCGGGCCAGGGCCGGCACCGGCGTGCCCTCCACTTGGTTCCACGCCCAGGCGACGTCACGCCACTGCGGCCAGCCCAGGCGCTGGACGACTTGGCGGTAGTCGGCGAGCAGGCTCTGGACAGCCACCGGCTCGCCGGGCGCGAAGCGCGTCTGGTGGCGCGACAGCTGGCCATCGGCCGCGGCGTCGATGTCGATGCCGCTGAAGTGGAAGAACACCAGCGGCTGGCCATTCACCGTGAAGCTGTCGCCCCGCGCCTGCACCTCGCGCTGGGCCAGGTTCCAGTAGGCCACGTTGCAGCCGGGGTGGCGCAGCACCGCCAGGCCAGGGACGAAGGCCGGGGCTATGTCGCACCAGCGCTGGTCGGTGAACAGGTTGGCGGCGAAGTCGACCAGTGCGCCGGTGCGCAGCTGCCGCGCCCACCAGTCCAGGAAGGCCATGGCCTCCGGGTCGCGGCGCAGCGCCGCGAAGCCCAGGTTGAACACGCCCGACGCAAGGATGGTGTGGTCGCCGGGTTCTCCATCATCGTCCAGCGGCGCGGTGATGTGGGGCGTCAACACCATCGGGGCGCCGCCGTCCAGCAGGCCGAGCACGGGCTCCAGCGGCGCGTAGACGTGGATGTCCGGGTCCAGGTAGATGACCGACTGCACCGGCGTGTGGCCGAGCAGCCAGCGGAAGAAGAAGGGCTTGAGCGCCGTGCTCAGTTCGAGCACGTCATAGCGCATCGTCATGTCGTCGAAGTCCGGCACGCCGATGGCGGTGGCCGGCACTTCCACGACGCCAGGCAAGGGCGGGTCGCCGGCTTGCGGTTCGTCGGCCAGCAGCAGGTAGAGCGACCACCCGGGGTGATGCTGGCGCACCGAGGCCATCAGCGCCGCGACATGGGGGCGGTAGCGTCGCGATGCGATGGTGAACAGGGCCACGCGCGCGCCCGCGGCCGGGCCAGGCCCGGCGCCTGTGCCGCCGGCCTCGGCCACGGGTGGCGAAATCGGCGGAGCGGGCGTCGGGGCCGCCGGCTCGGCCGGGCCCGCCCAGGAGCCCAGCCAGCGGCGCAGTGCCGGCCGGCGCCGCCGCAGGGCCGCCAGGAGCGACGCCTTGCCGCCCGGCTGTCCCGCCAGCGATGCGCCTTCGCGGAGTTCGGCCGCATCGGGCAGGCGCCCCAGCCACCAGGCGTAGGCGCACTCGACGAACACTTCGCCGTCCAGAGCCAGCACTTCGCCGGCGCGTCGCGCCACCCGTGGAGGCCGCTGCCGCCGCGCCGCGGGCCAGAGCACGCGGTGTGCCGTCGCTGCGGCCATCGGCCGGCCGCGGGCGCCTGCCCGGGCTTCGTCGCTGGATTGCAGGCGCGCCAGCACCGTGGCGCGCGACACCTGCCCGCGGCGCAGCGTGCGCACGTGGAACAGCCAGCCCTGCGGGTCCGCGGGCCGCCCCAGCACACGCAGGTAGGCGGCGCCCACGAACGCCGGATCGGGGAGGTCGAACAAGGCGCCGCCGCTCAGCGCGTCAACTGGATGGTGTTCAGCACCGGGTAGGCGATGGAGAACACCAGGTTCAGGAACTTCTGCAGTTCGGCCGCCGGCGCATTGCTGACGTACAGCACGTCCTTGTCGGCGATGGCGAAGGACTGCATGAGGAAGAAGCTGTTGGGGTCGCGCAGGTCGATGCGGTAGACCACCGGGACGCGGCCGTCGGGCGTGGTGGCCACCGGCTTGCGCGGCCAGTCCAGCGCCTTCTCGCGCTCGAGCCGGAACACGAACACGCCCTGCGCGTCGCTGCGGCTGTCCTGCAGGCCACCGGCCCGCGCCAGGGCCTGCGCCAGCGTGATGCCCTGGCCTTCGAAAGCCACTTCGTCGTTCTTGCCGGTGGCGCCCAGCGCGATGAAGCTGAAGGGCTGGAACAGTGCGGTCACCACGTCGCCCGCCTGCAGCGGCACGTTCTGCATCGGGTCGCGGATGACACGGTCCAGCGGCAGCGACTGCAGGGTCTGGCCGCGCGTGACCTGCACCGTCGTCTTGCCCACCGGCTGCCGCACGCCGCCGGCAGCGGCCAGCGCGTCGAGCAGCCGTTCGCCGCTGGCCGTCAGCGGCATGCGCGTGCTGGTGGTGACTTCGCCGACGACGGTGACGCGCGCCGAGGCATTGCGCAGCACGCGCACCAGGACTTCCGGCTGGTTCGCCTTGCCGCGCAGGCGCCGCACGATCTCTGCCTCCACGACCGCCGGCGACAGCCCGGCCGTCGGGATGCGCCCGGCGAAGGGCACGTTGATGAAGCCTTCGTGGTCGACGTTCTGTTCGGGCAGCGTGGTCGAACGCACCGTCGAGGGCGCGCGCGGGTCGATGGATCCGGCGCCGAAGAGCGTGGCAGGCGGCGCTTCCCAGATGCTGACCTCGACCGTGTCGCCGTGGCCGATCGGGATGGCCGCGGTGGGCCGGTGTCCCAGGGTCTCGGAGAACAGCTGCTGGCGCTGGGCCTGCGAGAGCTGGCGCGTGATCCCAGCATCGACGTCGACGACCTGCACCGAGCCGGCGCCACCCCGCGCCGAGCTCTCGGTGATGGTCTCGGCGCTCGGGCCCGAAGTCGGCAACTGCTGGCAGCCGCTCAGCGCGGCGGCAATTGCCAGTGGGAGAAGAACAAGCCGCTTGGCGTGTGCGAACGCGAGGGTCACGGGGCGGGCGTGCCGTGCGCCAGGTGGCGCGAAGACCGGCACGATCAACTGATGGGGGACGCTAATTTAACCGAGCAACCCCCACGGGCCGCGCCCGCCCGCGGCGCTTCCAGCCAAACCCTGGATCTTAGAATGCCCAGGTGCTGACCTTCATCGTCGCCTTTGCCGTTGCCCTGACGGTCACCGCGCTCGTCGTGCGAACGGCCAAGCTGCATGGACACCCGTGGTCGGACCGCGACTTCTCCAAGCCGCAGAAGTTTCACGCCGTCTCGGTGCCCCGCGTCGGCGGGGTCGGTGTCGTGCTGGGCATGCTGGCCGGTATCGGTGCGTTGGCCGCCATGTCGGGCATGCAGGCCGCGGCCGTTCCGTTCGCGCTGATCGCCTGCGCCCTGCCGGCCTTCGCCGCCGGGTTCGTGCATGACCTGAGCGAGGCGCTGTCCCCGCGCGGGCGGCTGCTCGCCACCGCGGTGTCGGCGGCGCTGGCCTTCTTCTGGCTCGACGCCGCCGTGCTGCGCACCGAGATCCCCGGCATCGACACCCTGCTGACCCTGGCCGCTGGCTCGTTCGTCATCACGCTGATCGCCGTGGCAGGCATCGCGAACTCGATCAACATCATCGACGGTTTCAACGGGCTGGCCGGCATGTGCGTCGTGCTGATGCTGTCGGCCGTGGCCTACGTGGCTTTCCAGTTGGGCGACGGCCTGGTCGGCGCGCTGGCCCTGGCCGCCATCGGTGCCGTGCTCGGCTTCTTCCTGTGGAACTTCCCGGCCGGCCTGATCTTCCTGGGGGACGGCGGCGCCTACTTCCTCGGCTTCATGCTCGCGGAACTGAACATCCTGCTCGTCCAGCGCAACCCGGGCGAAGTCTCGCCGCTGTTTCCCTTGCTGGTCTGCATCTACCCGGTGTTCGAGACCCTGTTCTCGATCTACCGTCGCAGCTTCCTGCGGGCTGTGCCGCCCAGCATGCCCGACGGCATCCACCTCCACTCGCTGATCTACCGCCGGGTGCTGCGCTGGGCTGTCGGTGACCGCAGCGCCAAGGCCTTGACACGCCGCAACTCGAGGACCTCGCCTTTCCTGTGGATGCTCTGCAGCCTGTCCGTGGTGCCGGCGGTGTTGTTCTACAACCACACTTCGCTGATCGCGGCGGCGCTGACGGTCTTTGCCATCGCCTATGTCGTCCTGTACTGGCGAATCGTCCGCTTCAAGGCGCCGCGCTGGATGCGCGCGCTGGCGTTCGGTACTTCGTCGGTGGGCGGCTTGCCGGGCGAGGATAATCAGCTCCGATGACTGAATCGAGCACGACGACGACGGTGGCGGCCGAGCCGGCCCCGCTGTTCAACACCCTCCCGCTCGACCCCAAGCTGCTGCGCGCCGTGGCCGACTCCGGCTACACCGCGATGACGCCGATTCAGGCCAAGGCCATCCCCATCGTCCTGGCCGGCCGGGACGTGATGGGCGCTGCGCAGACGGGGACCGGCAAGACGGCCGCCTTCACGCTGCCGCTGCTGCAGAAGATGCTGCGGCACGAGAACGCCAGCATGTCGCCGGCGCGCCACCCCGTGCGGGCCCTGGTGCTGGCGCCCACGCGCGAGCTGGCCGACCAGGTGGCCGAGAACGTCAAGAAGTACGCCAAGTACACGAACCTGCGCTCCACCGTCGTCTTCGGCGGCATCGACATGAAGCCGCAGACGCTGGTGCTCAAGGGCGGCG
>CAZBUU010000184.1:0-8651 GCA_964495125.1 uncultured Rubrivivax sp. | reverse complement strand
CCTTCAGCTTCTTCTCGATGAGCCGCGAGGTCATCTCGATGGATTCGGGCGTCACCGTCTCCTGGCGCTGCTGCGCCGTCACGGCGTCCAGCAGGTCCACCTGCGGCAGCTTGGTGTCGGCCAGTTCGACGAACAGCGGCTGCTGGCGTTCCTTGGCCACGCGCTGAGACTTCGGCACCTCGACCATCACCGGCTCGATGACCACCGGCAGGTGATCCTCGACCTCGTGCCGCTGCTCTTCCACCACCGCCTCGCGCTCGCGCAGCGCCAATTCGCCCAGACGGCGGTCCTCCTCGGCCTCGCGCTTGTCCTGGCGGTTCTCACGCAGCCGGTCGATGCGCTCGCCGATGGCCTCGGCGACAGCCAGCCACGAGAAGCGCAGCGACAGCGCGACGCCGGTGACGAGCAGCGCGATCCACAGCACGCCCGACCCGGCGAAGCCCAGCCAGCGCATGGACAAGGGCCCCAGCGCATAGCCCAGCACGCCGCCCGCATGGCCCGGCAGCAAAGCCTCCCAGCGGTACAGCCGCGTCCACTCCAGCGCGCTGCTGGCCCCCAGCAGCAGTGCGAAACCCACCCAGAACAGCCAGCGCGGGGGACGCGGCGCCGGCCCTCGCAGCAGCGCGGCCAGGGCCGACAACCAGGCGCGCAGCGCCACAGGCACGATCCACCAGGCAGAGTGGCCGAACAGGAACAGCACGAGGTCCGAGACGCGTGCGCCCAGCAGCCCGGCCTTGTTGCGCAGCGGCTCGCCGGTGCCCGAGGTGGTGAAGGCCGTGTCGCCCGGGTGGTGCGTGACCATCGCCAGCACGAACAGCAACCAGGCCAGCGCGCCGGCCAGCAGCCAGGCCTTCTGGCGCCAGCGGGGCGGCGCCTCGACTGGGGCGGCCATCGTGGCCGTGCCGTCGGCTGCCAGCGAACCGAGAGGAAAGCTCATGGCGGCGATTGTGGCGGAACGCTATCGCCCGCAGCCGCGTGAAGCGTGAGCGGACGTCAGTCGTTCGACAGGCGTTCCTTGATGACCACCGAGCCGTTTTCCTGCGTCTCGATGACGCCGCGCTCTTCCAGGTCCTTCATGACGCGGCTGACCATTTCGCGGGACGCGCCCACCACCTTGGCCATGTCCTGGCGGCTGACCTTGTGGCGGATGATCTTGATGCCGTCGATCTCCTCGGCCATGTCCAGCAGCGTGCGCGCCACGCGGCCGTAGACGTCCAGCAGCGCCAGACTTTCGATCTGCCGATCGGCGTTGCGCAGCCGCTTCACCAGCCCACGCAGGATGCCGTAGGACAAGGTGCTGTTCTCGGGCAGGCAGCGCGCGAAGTCCTGCCGGGCCAGCACGAGCATGTCGGTCTGGATCTCGGCGCGCACCGTGGCCGAATGGGGTTCGTTGTCGATGAGGCTCATCTCGCCGACATAGTCACCCGACTCCAGCACGGCCAGGATGACTTCGCGGCCGCGGCTGTCGCTGGTGAGCACACGGGCGCGGCCGTTGAGCAGGATGAAGAGCGCGTTGCTCTTGCGGCCTTGCTCGACCACGAGTTCACCACGGCGGAAGCGGCGCTTGACGACGCTGTCGGCGATGGCCTGCGCCTGGTCGGCGGTCAGCATCGAAAACAGCGGGACGCGGCGGATCAGGTCCAGGTTGGACAGCATCGACATCGACTGGGCTCCTCTCTTGGTGTTCTCGACCCTTGCAACGGCGGGCCGGGCGTCGTCTGCAAGAATCCGGCTATTGTGCCGATGTCGGCCCACGACGCCGCAAACGCCTCCCACGATCAGCCGGCACGACGTCGGATCGACGCGACGCCGGCCCTCCGCAACGCCCCAGCCCACCATGACCACCACCCTCACCCACGCCCGCGTGCTGATCCTCGGCTCCGGTCCCGCCGGCTACACAGCGGCCATCTATGCCGCACGCGCCAACCTGCAACCCATGCTGGTGACCGGCATCGCCCAGGGCGGCCAGCTGATGACGACCACCGAAGTCGACAACTGGCCGGCCGACGTCATGGGCGTGCAGGGCCCGGAACTGATGCAACGCTTCCTGGAGCACTCCGAACGCTTCAACACGAAGATCGTGTTCGACCACATCAACGAGGTCGATCTGCGCGAGCGGCCGTTCAAGCTCAAGGGCGACTCCGGCAGCTTCACCTGCGACACGCTCGTCATCGCCACCGGGGCCAGCGCCAAGTACCTGGGGCTGGCTTCGGAGCAGGCCTTCATGGGCAAGGGCGTGAGCGGCTGCGCCACCTGCGACGGCTTTTTCTACCGCGGTGACGAGGTCTGCGTGGTCGGCGGGGGCAACACGGCGGTGGAAGAAGCGCTGTACCTGAGCAACATCGCCAGCAAGGTTCACCTCATCCATCGCCGCGACAAGTTCCGCGCCGAGGCGATCATGATCGACAAGGTCATGGCCAAGGTGGAGGCCGGCAAGATCCAGTTGCACCTCTGGCACACGCTCGACGAGGTGCTGGGCGATGCCACCGGGGTCACCGGCGTGAGGCTGAAGAGCACGCAGTCCGGCAGCACCACCGACGTGCCGGTGAAGGGCTGCTTCATCGCCATCGGCCACCAGCCCAACACCGACATCTTCAAGGGCCAGCTGGAGATGAAGGACGGCTACATCGTCACCCGGACCGGCCTGGACGGCTTCGCCACCATGACCAGCGTGCCGGGCGTGTTCGCTGCCGGTGACGTGCAGGACCACGTGTACCGCCAGGCCATCACGAGCGCCGGCACGGGCTGCATGGCGGCGCTGGACGCGCAGCGCTTCCTGGAACAGCAGCAGGGCTGAAAATCGGGCTACAATCGCGGGCTTTGCTGAGCGTGGCGTTACGCACAGGCTGGATGAATTTCCAGGGACCTGCATCCAAGCTGACGTCGAGCGAGATCGCGAAGCAAGCGACACAACCTAATCGGAGAAGCGTCATGGCACGCGTCTGTCAAGTCACCGGCAAGCGCCCGATGGTGGGCCACAACGTTTCGCACGCGAACAACAAGACCAAGCGGCGTTTCCTGCCCAACCTGCACTACCGCCGCTTCTGGCTGGAAACCGAAAACCGCTGGGTGCGCCTGCGCGTGAGCAACGCCGCGCTGCGCCTCATCGACAAGGTGGGCATCGAGCAGGTCGTTTCCGACCTGCGTGCCCGTGGCGAAATCTGACCCCCGTTAGGAGCACAGCATGGCCAGCAAAGGCGGACGCGAAAAGATCAAGCTGGAGTCCACGGCGGGCACCGGCCACTTCTACACCACCAGCAAGAACAAGAAGACGACGCCCGAGAAGCTCGAATTCCTGAAGTTCGACCCGAAGGCGCGCAAGCACGTCCTGTACAAGGAAGTGAAGCTGAAGTAGTCAGCCCACAAACCAAAAGCAAAACCCGCCTTCGGCGGGTTTTCTTTTGTCCGTCCAGCAGAGCCGCGGATCCGGCTCCGCCGGTCCGCTGGCGAACGGCCCCCTCGGGGGGTACCGAGCGCCAGCGAGGTCGGGGGCTCAGCGGACGACGCCGATGTTCGTCTGCTTGCCGCCCACGTACGAGTGCAGCGTGAGCGCGCCGTTCTTGATGTCGCCCTTGGCGTCGAACGAGATCATGCCGGTCACGCCCTTGTAGCCGCTGGTCTTGGCCAGCACGGGCAGGTACTTCGCCGGCTCGGTGGAGTTGGCCTTCTGCATGGCCGCGACCAGCAGGTTCACCGAGTCATACACGTACGGTGCGTAGATCTGCACGTCGGCGTTGAACTTCGCCTTGAACTTGGCCTTGAAGTCTTCCATGCCCTTGACGGCGGCGGTGTCCTTCTCCTCGATGCCGCCGGCTTCGGCGCAGATCACCTGGTTGTCGCCCAGCGCGCCGGCGGCCAGCTTGGGCAGTTCGCCCGAGCAGATGCCGTCGCCGCCCATCATCTTGGCCTCGATGCCCAGTTGCTTCATCTGGCGCAGCATCGGGCCGGCCACGGCGTCCATGCCGCCGAAGAAGATGACGTCGGGCTTCTTGGCCTTGATGGCAGTCAGGATGGCGGTGAAGTCCGTGGCCTTGTCGGTGGTGAACTGGCGGTCCACGACCTTGCCACCCTTGGACTTGACGCCCTTGACGAACTCGTCGGCCACGCCCATGCCGTAGGCGGTGCGGTCGTCGATGACGGCGATGCTCTTGGCCTTCACTTCGGTGACGGCGTAGCGGCCCAGCGTGCCGCCCAGCTGGCCGTCGTTGGCGACGACACGGAAGGTGGTCTTCAGGCCGCGGGCCGTGTAGGCCACGGCGGTGGCCGACGGGCTGATCTGCGGGATGCCGGCGTCGGCGTAGATCTTCGACGCAGGGATCGAGGTGCCCGAATTCAGGTGGCCGACCACACCGACGACCTTGCTGTCCACGAGCTTCTGCGCGGCGGCGGTGCCCTGCTTCGGGTCACCGGCGTCGTCTTCGGCCAGCAGCTCGAACTTGACCTTCTTGCCGCCGATGGTGACGCCGCGGGCGTTCAGCTCCTCGATGGCCAGGCGGGCGCCGTTCTCGTTGTCCTTGCCCAGGTGGGCGATGCCACCGCTGGTGGGGCCGACGTGGCCGATCTTGACGACCATGTCTTGCGCGAAAACGGAGCCACCCAGCATGAGGGCGGCAGCACCGATGATCACGTTCAGCTTGACTTGCATTCAGATACCTCCGGATTGGTGTGGCCGCAGTTGCGGCTATGGGGGAGACCCAAGCGCGGGACGATAACGCAAAAGTTCACGGATTCCCAAGCGGGATTCATGCCTGGAGGCTGGCGTGGTGGCGGATCTCCAACCCGGCGGCCTTGTAGGCGCGCCAACGGGCACGGCCGGCCTCGGCGTCGTCAGGGTCAGAGGTGACGACTTCGATGAGCCGGTCGGCCACGTCCAGCGCGGCCGGCGCCTCGGCCCCCAGGTTCAGCAGCACGCGCGGCGCGCCTTCCAGGCCGGCCCGCTGCGCCAGCCAGACGGGCGTTCGCGCGGCCACGGCCGCTGCAGCGCCGGGCATGCGCACATGGGGCAGGAAGTCGCGCTCCTCGAAGGTCCAGAGCGCGCGGTCCAGTTCGGCCAGCGTCTCGGGGGGCGCCGTCACCAGCACGCGCACGCCCTGGCGACAGGCCTTGCGCAGCAGGCGGCAGGCGAAGCCGACCCGGTCGGCCACGCCGGTATGGAACTCGACCTCGATCAAGAACCCCGGCCGGCGCGCGCCAGCACGAAGTGTGTCAGCAGGGGCACGGGCCGGCCGGTTGCGCCCTTGGCCGTGCCCGACTTCCAGGCCGTGCCGGCGATGTCCAGGTGCGCCCAGCGCTGCTGGGCTGCGAAGCGCTGCAGGAACTTCGCCGCCGTGATGGAACCGCCTGGCCGGCCGCCGACATTGGCGACGTCGGCGAAGCTCGACTTCAGGCCCTCCTCGTACTCGTCGTCCAGCGGCATGCGCCAGGCCGGATCGAGCGCCGATTCACCGGCGGCCAGAAGTTCGCCGGCCAGCTGCTCATCATTGCTGAAGAGGCCGGAGCGGTGGTGGCCCAGCGCGATGACGCAAGCCCCGGTGAGCGTGGCGATGTCCACCACCACCTCGGGCTTGAAGCGCTCGGCGTAGGTGAGCGCATCGCAAAGGATCAGGCGGCCCTCGGCATCGGTGTTGAGGATCTCGATGGTCTGGCCCGACATGCTCTTGACCACATCGCCGGGCTTGATGGCGCGGCCGCTGGGCATGTTCTCGCAGGCCGGGATGATGCCGATCAGGTTGATCTTGACCTTCATCTGCGCCACGGCGCGCAGCGTGCCCAGCACGCTGGCCGCACCGCCCATGTCGAACTTCATCTCGTCCATCTCGGCGGCCGGCTTGATGCTGATGCCGCCGGTGTCGAAGGTGATGCCCTTGCCCACCAGCACCACCGGCGCGGCGTTCTTGGCGCCGCCCATCCAGCGCGCGACGATGAACTTCAGGGGCTCGTCGGAGCCCTGCGCCACGGCGAGGAAGGAGCCCATGCCGAGCTTCTCGCAGTCCTTGCGATCGAGCACCTCGACCTTCAGGCCGAAGTCCTTGCCGAGCTTCTTCGCCGTGTCGGCCAGGTAGCTGGGTGTCGCATAGTTGGCCGGGCGGTTGGCGCACTCGCGCGCGAGCTCGGTGCCGGCGGCGATGGCCTCGCCGCGGCGCAGCGCGGCCGCGAGGTCCGGGGCCTCGGCCTTGCCACAAACCACGCTCACGGCTGCGAGCTTGGCCGGCGCGGGGGCGCTGGGCTTGGACTCGCGGTAGACGTACAGCGACTCAGAGACCGTCGCCACCAGTGCCTCGGCCTGCGCGGGCGTCCACGCCGCGCCGGACAGCGCCACGGCCAGGCTCTTCGCTCCGCCGCTCTTCAGGTAGGCCAGCGTCAGGCCCAGCGCCTTGCGCAGCGCCTTGGGCGACGTGTCGGCCACATGCGCAAACAGCACACGCGCCGCCTTCACGCCGGCCACACGATGGGCGTAGAGCGTCTGCCCGGCCTTGAACGCGAAGTCACCCGATTTCACCGCGGCACTCAGCGCATCGGCGAGCGGAGCGTCCAGATCATCCGCCACCTGCGTGCCCGTGACCACCACCAGCAACGCGTCAGCGGCCAGTCCGGCAAGCCCCGTGGCGCCAGCCACCTGCGTCTTGAAGTCCATAATTGCGATCGATGCCCAAAGCGCAAGATGTTATTCGATTCGACCGTCCGGCGTGAGCTCGCCCGGGGCTTCGGTGCCACGCTGGTCGTCATCCTGACCATCGTGCTGACGAGCTTCCTGATCCGCACGGTCGGGCAGGCCGCCAGCGGCGCCGTGGCTCCGCAGGATGTCGTGCTGCTTCTCGGTTATGTCGCGCTCGGCCACTTGCCGACGATGATCTCGCTGTCGCTGTTCATCAGCATCGTCGTCACGCTCGGCCGCATGTACCGCGACAGCGAGATGGCGATCTGGTTCGCCAGCGGCGTGGGCCTCAGCCGCTTCGTGCGTCCGGTGCTGCGCACCAGCTGGCCGGCCTTGCTGCTGGTGGCCGTGCTGCTGCTGGTGGTCTGGCCCTGGGGCAACAAGAACAGCATCGAGCTGCGCGACCGCTACCAGCAGCGCGGCGACCTGTCGCGCGTCTCGCCCGGTGTCTTCCAGACCAGCAGCGACGGACGCCGCGTGTTCTTCGTCGAACGCGAGAGCAGCGACGGCGTGAACGCGCGCAACGTCTTCATCCTCGCGCAGCAGGAGCACGCCGAGTCGATCACGTCGGCCCGCTCGGGGCGGCTGGAAAACGAAGGCGACAGCCGCTACCTCGTGCTGGAGCGCGGCCAGCGCAACGACGTCGACAGCGCCAGCGGCGAACGCACGCTGTCCAGCTTCGAAAGCTACCGCGTGCTGGCCAGCGATGGCGCCGTGCGCTCCGCGGAAGCGCGGCCGCCCAAGGCCGTGCGCACGATCGAACTGATCCGCAATCCAACGCCACGCAACCTGGGCGAGCTGACCTGGCGTTTCGGCCTGCTGCTGGGCGCGGCCAACCTGCTGCTGCTGGGCGTGGGCCTGTCGGCCACCAACGCGCGCCGCGCCTCGAACTGGAACCTGCTCTTCGCGCTGCTGGCCTTCCTCGTCTACTACAACCTCATCAACCTGACGCAGGCCTGGGTCGCCAGCGGCCGCACCGGCATGGGCGCAGCGCTCGGCGTGCTGCACGGCGCGGCCTTCGGGGTGGCGCTGGCGCTGCTCTGGTGGCGCGACCACGCCTGCGTCACGTCTGTGGCCTGGCGGCGGCCGCGGCCTGCGGCGGTGGCGGCATGAAGACCGTTCGCCGGTTGCTCTACCTCGACATCGTGGCTTCGGTGGGCTTCGTCTCGCTGGCCTTCCTGTCGCTGTTCTTCTTCTTCGACTTCGTCGACGAACTCGACGGCGTCGGGCGCGGCGGCCGCACGGCCTGGCACGCGCTGGCCTCTGCAGGGCTGGAGGTTCCCGGGCACCTGTACGAGCTGTTCCCCATCGCCGTGCTCATCGGCACGATCTACTCGCTGGCGCGCATGGCGCAGTCGTCCGAGTTCACCATCCTGCGCACCGGGGGCCTGGGCCCGGGCCGGGCCCTGGGCTTGCTGGCGACGCTGGGCGTGGCCTTCGGTGCGCTCACTTTCCTCACCGGCGACTACCTGGCGCCGGCCAGCGAGCGTGAGGCCGTGCTCATGAAGGCGCGCCTGGGCGGTGGGCTCAAGATCGGTGGCGCCGGAGCGTGGATGAAGGACAAGCGCGGCGCGCCCGACGGCGAGCACAGCTTCTCCGTCAACGTGGCGGGCGCCACCGGTGCCGGTGGCCTGGTGGGCATCCGCATCTTCGAGTTCGACGCCGACGGGCGGCAGGTCAGCCGCATCGAAGCCCGCGAAGGCCAGGTCGACGACCGTGGCACCTGGACGCTCACCGACGCCCGCACCACGCGCTGGCCACGGCCGCGCACGGAAGGCGGCAATGTGCAGGTGGAGACAGCCCCGACGCTGAAGTGGCCCAGCACGCTCACCGCCGCCGTGGTGGCCGCTGCCGTGCTGCCGCTGGAGACCATGACCACGCTGGAGCTGTGGCGCTACAGCGCCCACCTCAGCGACCAGGAGCAGTCCGTGCAGCTGCACGAGATCCGCTTCTGGCGCAAGGCGCTGTACCCGCTGGCCTGCCTGGTGATGGTGGC
>CAZBUU010000183.1:0-8680 GCA_964495125.1 uncultured Rubrivivax sp. | reverse complement strand
CCAGGAAGCTGGCCTTGACCTTGGCGGCGTCGTCCACGCCGGGCGGCACGCGGTGCGTCAGCAGGTCCAGCAGGAAGGCATCCTCACCCGCAGGCGGCGCCTTGATCAGTTCGATGAGCGCGGCCACCTGCTTGGCATCCAGCGGCAGCGGGGGAATGCCGAGCGCGGCGCGTTCGGCGGCATGTTGGCGGTAGGCTTCAAGCATGGTCGGGGCTCCGGGGAAGAACGGGGATGATGGACGCTCAGGCTGACATCATGCTTGGGGCACGATGACCTTGAGGCCCTTGAAGTAGTCGCGGTAGAAGCCGGCGTCGCGGGTGATGAGCGCGTCGCACTGCATCATGGCGTGGGCGCCGATGAGGAAGTCGGCCACCACGCGCTCACGGTGGCCGCCGCGGTCACGGAAGCGGCGTTGCATGTGGCCGGCGCGCACGGCCGCCTGTTCGCTGGTGGGCGAAAACCGGATGCCGAACTCGGCCAGCGCATGCATCGCGGTTTCCTGCGTGTCCAGCATGGCCTGCACTTCGGCGACGACCGCGTCGCAGACCACCACCTCGCCGACGGCCAGCGCCTGGGCGAGGGTGCTGGCCGACGCGCTGGAGAAGTGCGGGTCGTCGGTCAAGAGATCCAGCAGCACGGAGGAGTCGACCGCGATCACGGTTCTTCGGGTTCGGGGTAGGGATCGCCAGGCGCGCGGCCCCGCAAGGCGCGCATGGCCTCGTCCGTGGTCTTGAAGCCTTCGGCCAGCTTGAAGCGGCCGCGCAGGCGCGAGATGGCGTCGTCCACGTCCTTGCGCAGCACGATGCGCCCGTCGATCAGTTCGACCTTCAGCTTGGTGCCCTTGGTCAGGCCCAGCGCATCACGCACGGCCTTGGGCAGCGTGATCTGCCCGCGTTCGGCAACGGTGGCTTCCATGGCGGTGTCTGCAAGGTTTGGTATGTATTGATGATACGTACTTCAGCCGGCATACGCAACGCCGACCCTGCCGACAAAAAGGCGGCCGCCCTTTGCAGGGACGGCCGCCAAAACCGGGTTGTCAGGCCCGGCCGAGGGACTCGAAGTGGCTCAGAACCGGTAGGAGGCGCCCACCGTGAAGAGGTTGGTGCTGGCCTTTTCCTGGCTGCTGAACTTGCCGCGGATGTGGTCCCAGTCGGCGTTCAGCGCCCACTGCTTGTTCAGCGCGTAGCTCACGCCCAGGCCGACCACGGGCACGACGGAGTTCTTGCTGTCGCTGCCGCCGGCGGCGTAGCTGGCGCGGCCATGCTGGTAGGCGACGCCCAGGCGTGCCTTGAAGCTGAAGTCGTCGAGCTTCGTGCGCGCCGTGGCGGCCACGCCCAGGCCTTCGGCCTTCACGCTGCCGGCCACGTTGCCCGCGGGGCTGCCCACGGTGCCCTTGGCCTTGCCCAGGCGGTAGGCGAAGGCTTCGGCGCCCCAGGTGGCGTCCAGGTCCTTGCCGAAGGTGATCTTGCCGCTGCCGGAGGCATTGCGGTCGCAGTCGGCGCCGGCGGCGCAGTTCAGGTCGGTGTGGCTGCGCAGGCCGATGCCGGCGCCCACGTAGGTGTCTTCCGCGGCACGTGCGCTGCCGGCCGCTGCGGCGGCGGCGATCGCGGTGGCGGTGGTCAGGGCCAGGGAGAGCTTGTTCATTGCATTCACTAGGAAGTTGCGGGGTTTGCTGGCGCCGCGGTTTTGCGCCGCCAACGTGCAGACAGTTCGATCTGGCGGCGCTTGGTTCCGATTTCCGACCTTCAACCCCACAATCCGGGCTGTCGGGTATCGAATTCCGGTACCAACCTTTCTTCACGGAACTTCCGCATGAGCAGCCCCGAACTCGTCATGGCCGCGCTGCGCGGCGCGCTGAAGGCCGCCGGCATCACCTACCGCGAGCTGGCGCAGCGCGTGGGCATGAGCGAATCCAGCATCAAGCGCGTGTTCGGCCAGGGTGACCTCTCGCTGCGCCGGCTGGCCGCCTTCTGCCAGGCGGCGGGCCTGTCGATGGAAGACGTGCTGCGCGCCGCCGCCGACGCCGCGCCGCACACCGACGTGCTGACGCTGCAACAGGAACGCTCGCTGATGGCCGACCCCGCGCTGCTGCTGGTGGCCGTGTGCTGCCTGGGCCACTGGAGCCTGGAGCAGATCGTCGAGGCCTACCGCATCGACGAACCCGGCTGCGTGAAGGCCCTGGTGCAGTTGGACCGCCTGGGCCTCATCGAACTGAAGCCGCTGAACCGCTACCGGCTGCGCGTCTCGCGCGCCTTCCGTTGGCAGCCCGACGGCCCCGTGCAGCAGTTCTTCCGCGAGCAGGTGGTGCACGACTACTTCGGCGGCCGTTTCGACGGCCCCGGCGAAACGCTGCACACCGTGCTGGGCCGCCTGAGCGTGGCGAGTGCCGAAGAGATGGTGCAGCGCGTGCAGCAGCTGGCCGGCGAGGTGGCGCGTCTGCACCAGGAAGACCAGCGCCTGCGCCCGCAGGACCGCGACGGCTACACCCTGGTCATCGGCCTGCGCTCGTGGGAGTTCGCGGCCTTCACGGCCATGCGGCGCGAGCCTTCAGCGCCGGGTGCTCACCAGAACGGCCCCAGGAACAGGTAGACCGCGCCCAACCCGCCGCGCGTGCCGCCGGCGGCCAGGTACAGCGGCCCGAGCCGGGTGTCGACGGAGACGAACACGCTGGCGGCCTTGCGCAGGTCGTCGCCACGCAGGTGGCGCAGGTCGGCCACGCCACCGCCCACTTCGGCCGACAGCCCCACGCGCACGGCGCCGCCCAGGCCCGGGGGCATCTGGCCCACCTCGCGGCCGAACACGGCGCGCGCGAAGACGACGGTGGTGCCGTTGATGGAGTTGCGCGGCGTGCCCGACAGCCGCAGGAAGCCGCCCAGCTGCAGCGGCGAGAAGCCGTCGCGCCCCTTGGCCCACTCGGCGTAGACATGGCCGCCCCACACGTTCAGGCGGAAGGCGAAGAGGCCGAGCAGCGAGGACTGCGCCAGCGGCTTCGTGTCGCCACTGCCGCTGGGCTCGCGCTCGTAGCGGCCCTGCAGCAGGAAGCCCCGTGTCGGGAAGGCCAGCGGCTCCAGCGTGTCCAGGTGCAGCTCGACGAAGCGGCGCGTCTCGGTGCTCGTCAGCGTGCCCGTGCCGGCGGTCTCGGGCACCAGCGGCGTGCCGCGCAGCAGGCGCCGCGTGGCGCCCAGCTGCACCGTGCCCAGGTCGCCCAGCAGCCGCCCCACCGACAGCGTGGCCGAGGTGGCGGCCACGCCCAGGCGCAACGCGCGGCGGCGTTCGATGTAGACGTCGAAGCCCTCGGTCTCGTAGCCGACGGCGGCGGTGCCGAACCAGCGCGAGCCCGGCCCCAGCGGCTGCCACCATTCGGTGGCCAGCGTGCCCCTGGAGCCGGCGCGGCCCAGCGTGCGCAGCTCGCCGCCCCAGGGGTTCAGCCAGGGCAGCACGTGCAGCGCGCTGACGGTGAAGCGGTGGTCGTCGCGGAAGTCGCTGGAGAGTTCCAGCCCCAGGCGCAGCCGGCTGGCGCGCCAGGCCGAATCCACCGGCGCCAGAACGATGCCGCGGCCTTCAGGCGTGTCGCGCAGTTCCACGTCCACGCGCTCGAAGTCGCCACGGCCGTACAGGCGGTCGGCGGCGCGGCGGGCTTCGGCGAGCGTCAGCCTCTGGCCGAAATCGACGCCGGCCTCCACGGCCATCGCGCCCGCGCCGGCCGTGGGTGCGGCCTGCATCTCGAAGCCGCGGAAGGGCAGGCGCTCGGCCGGCTCGGGCACGGCCAGCACCACGCCGCGGCGCCGCGCTTCGCTGGCCGCATAGGCCTCGGGCGACAGGGCCAGCGTCTGCAGGCGCTCGGCCAGGGCGCGCGCGGCGTCTTCGCCGATCTTCACCACGCGCGGGCCGGCGCCGAAGTCGATGAAGCTCACGCTCTTCAGCGGCGGCGTGATCAGCACGTCTGCGGGCCGCAACTGCGCGATGGAGCGCTGCACGTTCTGCTCGGTCAGGATGTTGAGCATCTGCTGCGCCACGCCGAAGGCGCTGCCGAAGGCGGCTTCTTCTTCCGCCAGCGGCGTGCCCACGTTGACGGCGATGATCACGTCCGCCCCCAGCGCGCGGGCGATGTCCACCGGCAGGTTGCGCACCAGGCCGCCGTCCACCAGCAGCCGGCCGTCGGCGCGCAGCGGCGCGAAAAGCCCGGGCACCGAAAGCGATGCGCGCATCGACACGAAGAGCGGCTGCTGCCCCAACTCCACCAGTTCGCCGCTGCGCAGGTCGGTGGCCACGGCGCGGTAGGGCAGCGGCAGCGCGCCGGCGCGCATCACCGCGGCGCCCGGCGGCAGCAGGCGCTGCAGCGCGGCTTCCAGCGCCTGGTTGCCCACGGCCGCCGGTGGCAGCACCGGGCCGTGCGGCGTGAGGCCCAGTTCCAGGCGCGAAGGCACGGCCAGGTCGTCGGCGCGGCGGCGGATGCCCAGTTCGCTGCGCGGCGGGCGGTCGGTGACGATGCTGGACCAGTCGGTGTCGGCGACGAAGGCCTCCAGCTCTTCCACGTCGCGCCCCGCGGCATACGCACCGCCCACCACCGCGCCCATGCTGGCACCCACCACCACGTGCACCGGCACGCGCAATTCGCGCAGCACCTTCAGCACGCCGATGTGCGCGAAGCCGCGCGCGCCGCCGCCGGAAAGAACCAGGCCGATGCGCGGCGCAGGGGGCGGTTCGGGCTCGGCCGCCTGTGCGGCGCCCAGCAGCCCGCACAGCAGGAGAGTCAGCAGTCGGGCGGTGTTCATCGGCGGCCGAGGATAAACGCCAGCGCCTTAGCATCCGCGCCATGCCAGCCCGCGTGCCGCCCGGCCCCGCCGACGACCCCGATGCCACCGTCGTCAGGCCGCGCGTGGACCCGGACGCGACGGTGATCCGCCCGCGCCGTGACGTCACGCGCATCAAGCCGCGCGACGACCCCGACGCCACCGTCATCGTCACCCCGGGCGCCACGCCGCTGCCGCGCCTGCCCGAGTCGCGCGGCCTGCCGCTGGCGCTGGCGCCCGGCTTCCGCCTCCACGAGTACGCGCTGGAACGCGTGCTGGGCCAGGGCGGCTTCGGCATCACCTACCTGGCCACCGACGTACACCTCAACACGCGCGTGGCGATCAAGGAATACCTGCCGGAGGAGATCGCCTTCCGCACCGGCGACCGCAGCGTCAGCCCCAATGCCACGCAGCATCGCGACCGCTACCGCGAGGGCCTGGAGAGCTTCCTCGTGGAGGCGCGCACGCTGGCCACCTTCCGCCACCCGGCCATCGTTCGCGTGGCGCGCTTCTTCGAGGCCCACCGCACGGCCTACATGGTGCTGGAGTACGAAGAGGGCGAGCCGCTGAAGACCTGGTGGCCGGTGCACCGCAGCGTGGGCGAAGCGGGCCTGGTGGAACTGCTGCTGCCACTCTTCGACGGCCTGGCGGCGGTGCACGCCGGCGGCTTCCTGCACCGCGACATCAAGCCCGACAACATCCAGGTGCGCGCCGCCGACGGCCGCCTGGTGCTGCTGGACTTCGGCAGCGCCGGCCAGACCGTCGCCGTGGCCGGGCAGGGCGCCGTGGTGGTGACACCGGGCTACGCCCCGCTGGAACAGTACGGCCTGGGCCAGCAAGGCACGTGGACCGACGTGTACGCCCTGGGCGCCACGCTCTACTGGGTGGTGACGGGGAAGAAGCCGCCCGATGCCGAACTGCGCGCCGCCAACCCGCGCGCTTTCGTGCCGGCGGCGGAGGCGGGCGCGGACCCGGCGAAGACCGGCGGCGTGGCCTACGGCGCGGCCTTCCTCGCCGCCATCGACTGGGCCCTGAACGTCGAAGCCACGCAGCGCCCGCAGACCGTGGCCGACTTCCGCCGTGCGCTGTGTGCCGAGCACGTCGCCAGCCTGGACCTGCAGGACGCGCTGCGCGGCGGCGACTCGCCCTTCGAGCACGAGGCCCAGCACTCGCTGGCCGAACGCGCCTGGGCCCGCACGAAGCGCGCGCTGGCCACGGCGGCCAGCCCCGCCGCCTGGCCGCTGGCCTTCAAGATGACGCTGGCCATGGTGGCCACGGCGCTGCTGCCCATGCTGGTGGCGGGCCTGTACAACCTGCGCGCCGCGGCCGAGGCGGTGAGCGAGGGCGAACTGCGTTTCGTCGAACAGATCGCCACCAGCACGGCCGGGCGCCTCTCCCAGTTCATCACCGACAACCGCCAGCTGGCGCGCGCGCTGGGCAGCGACACCGATTTCGAGGAAGCCCTCGCCAGCGCTGCGGCCGCATCGGCGGCGGCGCCGATGCTCGGCGAGAAGCTGCGGCGCATCGTGCACGCCAACCCCGACCTGCAGCGCGTGTCGCTGGCCGGCCGCGACGGCCGCGTGCTCGTCTCCAGCGACGAAGGCTTCGTCGGCCGCGAACTTGGCACCGAGCCCTGGATGCACGAAGCCCTGCAGGGCCGCGCCAGCATGACCAGCCTCATCCGCGACCCCGGCGGCGGCCTGCCCGGCGTGGTGATGGTGCAGCCGGTGTCCGCCGCCGACGGCAGCGTGCTCGGCGCCACCGTGCTGCGGCTGCGCGGCAGTTCGCTGGCCACGCTGGTGGACGAGGTGCGCAACGACCCCTCGCTGACGCCTTTCCTGGTGGACCGCCAGGGCACGCTGCTTCACCACCTGCAGGAAGACCTGGTGTTCCAGCCTCTGGCCGGCGTGGGCGAGACCGCGCTGGCGGCGGCGGTGGCCGGCGCGCAAAGCCCGGGCCACGCCGCCTACCGATCGGGGCTGAACGCGCGCGACGAGATCGCCGGCTTCGCGCCCGTGACGGCCCACCAGTGGGTGCTGGGCGTGAGCAAGTCGCGCACCGACTTCGAGGCCCCGCTGACCGCGCTGTACGAGAAACTCCGCTGGAGCCTGCTGCTGGTGGGCCTGCTCTTCATCGGCCTGGCGCTGCGCTTCGCGCGCAGCATCGTGCGGCCCATCCGCGCGCTGACGCAGGCTGCCGGCGCGTTGAAGGAAGGCCAGTACGACACGGCCGGCGTCGAAGTGAAGCGCAAGGACGAACTGGGCCAGCTCGGCCGGACGTTCAACGTGATGGTGGACGTGCTGCGGCAGCGCGAACGCGAGCGGCGGCGCGACTGAAGCCGCGCCGGGCAGCTCGGCACTCGCGCGGACCATGCCCGGCTCGCGGCCGTCGTGGCACTGTCATGTCTCGCCGCGAGACTGAAGTTCATCCAAAACGACACCGCGCGGGCCGGGCCTGCGCACCGGAGGAACCTCATGTCCCGCAAGACTTCACCTCGCTTTGCGCTGGCCGCGTTGACCCTGGCCACGCTGTGCGGCGGCACCCAGGCCCAGAGTCTGGGTTACCTCGGCCAGCAGATCGTGCCGACAGGCGCCACGTTCGCCGGCACCACCGTCGGCGGCCTGTCGGGCATCGACTTCGACCGCACCACCGGTCGCTACATCGCCATCAGCGATGACCGCAGCGCGCTCCAGCCCGCGCGCTTCTACGAACTGTCGCTGGACCTGGCGCAGTTCACCCGCTCCGGCGCACCGGGCAACGCCGGTGTGCAGTTCCAGGCCGTGACCACCCTCCTGAAGCCGGACGGCACGCCCTTCGCTGCCAACACGCTGGACCCGGAGTCCATCCGTCGCAATCCGGTGACGGGCGGCCTGGTGTGGACCAACGAAGGCCAGCGCGCGGCCGCCGGCTTTCAGAATCCGACCGTGCGCGAGATGACGGCAGCCGGCAGCTACACCGGCGACTACGCCGTCCCGGCCAAGTTCCTGCCGGTCGGCAGCGCCGCCGGAACGGCGGTGGGTGACCGCGGCATCTACAACAACCTGGCCTTCGAAAGCCTGACCTTCTCGACCGACGGCAGTCGGCTCTACACCGCCACCGAGAACGCGCTGGCGCAGGACGGAGCCACGGCCACCGTGGCCAACGGCTCCCTGTCGCGCATCCTGTCCTTCGACGCCGTCACGGGCCAGGCCGGCGCCGAATACGTGTATCCGGTGACCCCGGTCGTGCTGCCGCCCAACCCAGCCGGCCAGTTCGCCACCAACGGCCTGGTGGAACTGCTCGCCACCGGCGATGGCCAGTTCATCGCCATGGAACGCAGCTTCGCCGTCGGTGCCGCGTCGCCGGGCGTCGGCCCCAACGGCCTGCCCACGGGCTACACCGTGCGTCTGTACGCCGTGGATGCCCGAGGCGCCACCGACGTCTCCGGCCTGGATTCGCTGGTCGGTGCCAGCTACACGCCGGTCAGCAAGACGCTGCTGCTGGACCTGGCCGACCTGCGCAACGACGACGGCTCCGTGCTGGCGCTGGACAACCTGGAGGGCATGACGCTGGGCCCCATCGTCGATGGCCAGCAGACGCTGATCCTGGTCTCCGACAACAACTTCGGCGCCACGCAGTTCACGCAGTTCGTTGCGCTCTCGGTCACGGCCGTGCCGGAGCCGATGTCCGGCGCCCTGATGGCGCTGGGCCTGGCCGGCCTGCTGCTGCGCGTGCGACGCCACCGCTGAGGGAGGCGACGACCGAGGGTTGAGAATGCGGGCCTCGGGGGCGGAACGGACCGCCCGCCACGGAGCGCCGCCCGCATGTCCGCCATCGACTCCCGTTCCACTGCCCAGGCCCTGCGGGGCCTGCGTGTCCTTGAACTCGGCCAGTTGATCGCCGGCCCC
>CAZBUU010000182.1:0-8769 GCA_964495125.1 uncultured Rubrivivax sp. | reverse complement strand
CAAGGAGTACGTCGTCAAGGACGGCGACGTGCTGAACTTCCTGTTCAACGTCTGAGCGCACTTGCTGCCGCAGCCGCAGGCGGGCGGCGTAGAGTGAAGCCATGAGCGCCCCCGAAGTCCCGCGGTCGGCCGCGTCCTGGCCCGTGGTGCTGGGCACCGGTCTGGCCTATGCGCTGGCGGGCGCCCTGGCCCTCGTGCTGGCCGGACCGCCGGGCTACGCCGCGCCTCTGTGGCCGGCGGCGGGCATCGGCTTGGCGGCGGTGCTGTGCCATGGACGTGGCGCGCTGGTCGGTGTCCTGCTGGGGGCCTTCGCCGTCAACGGCGCCCTGGCCGCCGTGCGCGGCAGCGGCGGCTGGCAGGGGCTGGCGCTGCCGCTGCTCATCGCCTGCGGCGCCACCCTGCAGGCCGGAGCTGGCGCGGCCCTGCTGCGGCGCTTCGTGGGCCGGCCGCTGGTGCTGAACGCGCCGCGCGACATCCTCAACTTCTGTGCCCTGGGCGCGCTGGTGGCCTGCTGCATCAGCCCCAGCGTGGCCACGCCGGCGCTGCTGGCCGCCGGGGCCATCGGCCGCGACGCGCTGGCCGCGAACTGGCTCACCTGGTGGGTGGGCGACGCCCTGGGCGTGCTCATCGCCACGCCGCTGGCGCTGGCCTTCATCGGCCGGCCAGCGGCCGACTGGCGGCCGCGGCGCCTGACCTTGGGCGTGCCCATGCTGCTGGCCATGGCGCTGGTGGCGCTGGGCATGTTCGAGCTGCAGACGGCGGAACGGCAGCGCGCGCAAGCCACCTTCGAGCGCGACACCGGCCGTCTGGCGGCGGCCGTCGAAGCCCGCCTGGCGCTGCCGCAGCATGCGCTGCAGGCGCTGGACGGCGTGGCGCGCGTGCGCGTGCCGCTGGACGCCGACGCGCTGCGCGAGGCCGCCGCCGGCTGGCTGGCGCAGCCCAATGCGCTGCTGGCGCTGGGCTACGCCGAGACCGTGGCGCCCGCGGCGCTGGGCGAGTTCGAGGCCCGCGCACGGGCCAGCGGCCTGCCCGACTACCGCGTGTTCGAACGCGACGGCGACACCACGCAGCGCGCCAGCCGCGGCATCGTGGCGGTGCGCCTGGTCGAACCGCTGCAGGGCAACGCCGGCGTGCTGGGCGTCAACACCCTGTCGGTGCCGGCCGCACGCGCGGCCATCGAGGCCGCGCGCGACAGTGGCCTGGCCGTGGCCACCGCGGCCTTCGGGCTGACGCAGTCGACGCAGGATGAAACGGGTGTGGTCATCTACCAGCCGCTGTACGAGGGCCGGGCGGCCACCGTCGAGGAGCGCCGCGCCCGCTTCCGCGGCGTCGTCTTCGTCACCCTGCGCACCGAGACCGCGCTGGCCGGCGCCGCACCGCCCGACCTCGCGTCATTGCGCTGGTGCGTCGTGGACGCCGACGCCGGCGCGCAGCGGCGGCACTGGGCCGGCCCGGCGGGCTGCGAAGACGCCGCCGTTGTCGGCCTGCAGGCTCGGCGCGCGCTCACGCTGGCGGGCCGCGAACTGGAACTGCGCGTCTGGGCACCCAGCACCGGCGTGCCGGGGCGCCAGGGCGAGGCCACCTGGCTGCTGTCGCTGGGTTCGCTGGCGGCTTTCGCGCTGCTGGGGGCGCTGCTGCTCATCGTCACCGGGCAGAGCCGCCGCACCGAACTGGCGGTGCAGGCGCGCACGGCCGAACTGCGGCGCGAGATCCACGAGCGCAACCTGGCCGACGCCGCACTGCGCGAGAGTGAAGGCCGGCTGCGCCGCATCCTGGACCACGCCCCCATCGGCGTGATCTTCCTCGACCCCGGCGGCCACTTCCTGGAGGTCAACACGCGCATGGCCGAGATGCTGGGCACCACGCCGCAGGCGCTGCGCGGCCGCGCCGTACTCGACGTGATGCACCCCGACGACGCCGGTCGCGTGCGCCTCATGCGCAGCGAACTGGCCGCAGGCGCCCCCAGCTCGACGGTCGAGCCGCTGCGCCTGCGCATGGCCTCGGGCGAGGACCTGACGGTGCGCGCCACGGCCAGCGCGCTGCTGGGCACCGACGGGCGCATCGAGCGCCAGGTGGCCGTGGTGCAGGACATCACCGAGCACCTGGCGCTGCTCACCAGCGAGGCTGCCCGCCTGCGCGCCGAGGCGGCCAACCGCGCCAAGAGCGAGTTCCTCTCGCGCATGAGCCACGAGCTGCGCACGCCGCTGAACGCGATGATCGGCTTCGCGCAGCTGCTGGGCCTGGACCGCGACCCCGGGCTGGCGCGTCACCAGCACGAGTGGACGATGCAGATCCAGCGTGCCGGCTGGCACCTGCTGGAGCTGATCAACGAGACCCTGGATCTGGCGCGCATCGAGAACGGCGACGTGCAGCTGAGCACCGCGCCGGTGTCGCTGCCGGCGCTGGCGGCGGCCTGCCGTTCCATGGTGACGGGCTCGGCGCAGCAGCGGCAGGTGGCCATCGTCGAGGACTTCGCGCCCGACGCCGTGGCCGTGCTGGCCGACACCACGCGCCTGAAGCAGGTGCTGACCAACCTGCTGACCAACGCCGTCAAGTACAACCGCGAAGGCGGCCGCATCACGCTGGGCTCGCGCCGGCTGCACCGCGAAGGCGGCGACCGCATCGAGCTCACGGTGGCCGACACCGGCCTGGGCATGTCGGCCGTGCAGCAGGCGGCGCTGTGGCAGCCCTACAACCGCCTGGGGCGCGAGAACTCCGGCATCGAAGGCACCGGCATCGGCCTCGTCATCAGCCGGCGCCTCGTCGAGCTGATGGGTGGCGCGCTGGACGTCCACAGCGTGGAAGGTCGCGGTTCCACCTTCACGCTCACGCTGCCGGCCACCGACGCCGCGGCCCCGCCCCTGGCGCCCTTCACCGACACCTCGCCCGCGCCCTACCAGCAGCGGCTGGTGCACTACGTGGAGGACAACGAGACCAACGTGGAGGTGATGCGCGGCATCCTGCTGCAACGCGCGCAGATCCGGCTGGAGGTGTCCACGCTGGGCCTGGACGGCCTGGCGGCCATCCGTGCCACGCGGCCCGACCTGGTGCTGCTGGACATGCACCTGCCCGACATCAGCGGACTGGAACTGCTGCGCCACCTGAAGGAGGACGACGGCGTGGCGCCGATTCCGGTGGTGGTGGTCTCCGCCGACGCCACGCCGCTGCAGATGCAGCAGGCACTGACCAGCGGCGCGCTGCACTACGTGACGAAGCCGCTGGACGTGGCGCGCTTTCTCGCCACCGTCGACCGCATCCTGGAGGGTGTGGAGACGCGCTGGGGCTGAAGGGCCGCCCTTGAACGACTGCAGAGGATCTGAGCGATGGTCGAAAGCAACGAGAACCTGAGGATGGCGCTGGCTCGCAACGTGCGCGACGCGTTGGCCGAGGACATCGGCCGCGGCGACTGGACGGCCAGCCTGGTGCCGGCAGGCCGCCGCGCCAGCGGCCGCGTGGTGGCCAAGGAGGCCGCGGTGATCTGCGGTCGCCCCTGGTTCGACGGCTGCGTGCGCACGCTGGACACTCACGCGGTGCTGGACTGGCACGTGACCGAAGGCGCGACCGTGACGCCCGGCACCGAGGTCTGCCGCATCGAGGGCGATGCGAGGGCGCTGCTGTCGGCCGAGCGCGCGGCGCTGAACTTCCTTCAGATGCTTTCGGCCGTGGCCACGCTCACGCGACAGTACGTGGACGCCATCGCCGGGCTCAGCCCCAACCCGCGCGGCTGCGTCGTGCTGGACACGCGCAAGACCCTGCCCGGCCTGCGCCAGGCGCAGAAGTACGCCGTGCGTACCGGCGGCGGCCAGAACCAGCGCATGGCCCTCTGGGACGGCATCCTCATCAAGGAGAACCACATCGCCGCGGCCGGCGGCATCGCGCCGGCGCTGCAGGCGGCATTCGCGCTGGAGGCCGGCGTGTCGGTGCAGATCGAGGTGGAGAGCCTGGCCGAGATGGAACAGGCCCTGGCCGCCGGGGCGAAGAACGTGCTGCTGGACGACTTCACGCTCGAGGACATGCACCGGGCCTTCCAGGTGAATGCCGGGCGCGCCGTGCTGGAGGTGTCGGGCGGCGTCAATCTGGACACCATCCGCGACATCGCCCGCACGGGCGTGGACCGCATCTCGGTAGGCAAGCTGACCAAGGACGTGCGCGCCGTCGACCTCTCCTGGCGCATCGACGCCTGAACCCAACTCCGGCCCGAAGGCCGCCACAGGAACCCTCATGGCAAGAAACCAGACGGTCAGGGCCGACGCCCACGCGCCGGGCGTCACCGCGATGCTGGCCCGCTTCGTCACCGAGCATCCCAGCCGCGGCTGGGGTGACGAGGTCGAGAAGCAGGCCCACCGAACCTTCGCGAACTGGGTGGGATGCGCCATCGGCCCGTCGCGTCACGAAACGGTGGAGGCTGCGCTCGCGGCCGTGAAGGAGCTGCAGCCCGCCGCGCAGGCCAGCCTGTTGGGCCGGCCCGAGAAGGTGGACATCGCCAGCGCCGCGCTCATCAACGGCATCAGCTCCCACACCTGGGACTTCGACGACACCCACCTGAAGACCATCATCCACCCTGCAGGGCCGGTGGCGCCGGCGGCGCTGGCACTGGCCGAGCATCTGCGGCTGAGCGGGCGGCAGCTGGTGGACGCCCTCGTGCTGGGGGTGGAAGTTGCCTGCCGCGTCGGCAACGCCATCTATCCCGACCACTACGACCGCGGCTGGCACATCACCGGCACCACCGGCATGCTGGGCAGCGCGGCGGCCTGTTCGCGCCTGCTGGGCCTGGACACCGCGCGCACGCAGATGGCACTGGGCCTGGCGGCCTCGCAGCCCATCGGCCTGCGCGAGCAGTTCGGCACCATGACCAAGCCCTTCCACCCCGGCGGCGCGGCGCGCGTGGGGCTGATGTCGGCGCTGATGGCCAAACACGGCTTCACCGCCAGCAAGCGCGCGCTGGAAGCGCCGCGCGGGCTGCTGCAGGTGTTCAGTGACAAGACCGATTGGCTCGAAGTCACCGAAGGTCTCGGCCAGAGGTGGGAGATCGCGCTCAACACCTACAAGCCCTTCGCCTGCGGCATCGTCATCCACCCGGCCATCGACGCCTGCGTGCAGCTGCGTGACGAGCACGGCATCAAGCCGGAGCACGTGGCGAGGATCCAGCTCAAGGTGCATTCGCTCGTGCTCGAGCTCACGGGCAAGAAGGCACCCGTCACCGGACTGGAGGGCAAGTTCAGCGTCTACCACTCCTGTGCCGTGGGCCTGCTGTACGGCCGCGCGGGCGAGCACGAATACACCGACGAGGTGGTCCGCCGCCCCGAGGTGCTGGCGCTGCGCGCCAAGGTGGAGGCCGTGGTGGACGAGAGCATCGACGAGGCCGCGGCCGAACTCACGCTGACCACCGTGGACGGCCGCACGATCGTCGTCACGGTCGAACACTCCGTCGGCAGTCTGCACAAGCCCATGAGCGAAGCGCAGCTGCGTGCCAAGTTCACCGGTCAGAGCGAGCCCGTGCTCGGCGCCGGAAAGGCAGCGCGGGCCTGGGATCAGGCCATCAGCATCGCGCAGGTCGCGGACCTGCGCGAGTTCATCGCTGCGGTCACCTGATCAACCTGCCGGGGCCACTTGCCGGAGCGCGGCCATCACGTGGCAAGCGCTGCCAGCCACCACGAACAGGTGCCAGACGAAGTGCGCGTAGCGCACACGGCTGTCGAAGTGGAACACCACCGCACCGAGCGTGTAGGCAAGCCCGCCGCCCACCAGCCAGGCCAGGCCCTCGGGCGCCATGCGCTCCACCAGCGGCACGGCGGCCACCACGGCCACCCAGCCCATGGCCACGTACAGGCCGGTGGACCACAGGGGATGCTGCAGCCGGTTCAACAGCTTGGCCACCACGCCCACCGTGGCCGCGCCCCACACCACGCCGAACATCGACCAGCCCCAGCCGCCCCACAGCACGCCCAGCATGAAGGGCATGTAGCTGCCGGCGATGAACAGGTAGATGGCGGCGTGGTCCATGCGGTTGAGCCAGGCCTTGAGACGGCCCGGCCGCGCCGCGTGGTACAGCGTGGAAACGCCGTACAGCACGATGGCCGTCGCACCGAACAGGCAGGCGCCGACCACTTCTGCGGCGCTGTCGCGACGCAGCGCCGCCATGATGAGGAAAGGCAGCGCGGCAATGGCGCCGGCCACGCCCAGGGCATGGCTCAGCGCATTGGCGATCTCTTCGCCACGCGTCTGCGCGCGGCCGGCAGCGTGGGCGGGGCTCATGCGCGCATCTTGCCTGAAGGCCGGCGCAGCGAACCCTGCGGGGATCAAGCGCGTCGCACCGCCAGGCCTGGCACGCAGACCCTCAGGTGGCCCAGCGTGGCGGCCGACGGGTAGCCTGCGTCCACGGGCGGCAGCGCCTGCCCCTCCACCGGCCGCGCCATCTGCAGCGCCCAGTGCGGCGCACCCGCAGACGCCAGTTCATCCCCCAGCGCGTCCAGCGCCGCCTCGTCCAGCCAGGCCGGGTGCGCCGTGGTGCGGCATTCGAAGTCCACACCCGAAGCGCGCAGCAGCGCCAGGCTCTCGCGCACCGGCGCGGCACTGCCGGGGCGGCCGGTGATGCGGTCGTGAAGCGCGTCGTCGTTCAGCGGTGCCTTGATGTCCAGGCCCACCCATTCCAGCTGCGGCAGCAGCGCCTCCAGCCGCGCCGGGTACATGCCGGCCGTGTGCAGGCCGACCGCGAAGCCCGCGGCCTTCACCTCGGCCACGGCGGCGACGATGGCCGGGTCCAGCGTCGGCTCGCCACCGCTGAACACGAGGCCGTCGATGAGCCCGCGACGGCGCGCCAGCCAGCCACGCACGGCCGCCCAGTCCGGCCCTTCGTCGGCGAGCATGTCGCGCGACTGCAGGTGCGTGTTGTGGCAATAGGTGCAGCGCCATGGGCAGCCTTGCACGAACACCACGCCGGCCAGCCGGCCCGGCCAGTCGACGCTGGAAAAGGGCACGAAGCCGCCGATGCGCAGCGCGTCGGCCGGCACCTTCATGGTGGCCTCAACCGGCGCAGCAGGCGTCCATGCGGAACTGCTTGCGTTCCTCGAACTCGCCTTGCTTGCCGATGTTGAACGAGGCCACCGGGCGGTGGTAGCCCATCACGCGCGTCCACACCTCGCAGCGCTGGCGTTCGTCGTCGCGCAGGGTGATGGCCTCTTCGCGGGTCACGGGTTCGAGCAGGGTGCAGGTCATGTTCTTTCCTCCGGGGTCTTGTGGTTCGGGGCTCAGGCCGGGATCGCCGGCCCGTTCTTCGCCGCGTTGGCGCGCTTGGCGGCCAGGCGTTCTTCGTCGCACCTGGGGCAGAAATCGTGGCGCCCGCCCAGGTAGCCGTGCGTCGGGCAGATGCTGAAGGTGGGCGTCACCGTCAGGTAGGGCAGGCGGAAGCGCGTGAGCGCGCGCTTGACGAGGTCGCGGCAGGCCGCGGCGCTGGGCAACGGCTCGTTCATGTACAGGTGCAGCACGGTGCCGCCGGTGTACTTGCGCTGCAGTTCGTCCTGGCGCTCCAGGGCTTCGAAGGGGTCGTCGGTGAAGCCCACCGGCAGCTGCGAGCTGTTGGTGTAGTAGGGCTGCTGCGTGGTGCCGGCCTGCAGGATGTCGGCGAAGCGCTTCTTGTCTTCCTTGGCGAAGCGGTAGGTCGTGCCTTCGGCCGGCGTGGCTTCCAGGTTGTAGAGGTGGCCGGTCTCTTCCTGGAAGGCCACCATGCGCTCGCGCACGTGGTCCAGCAGGCGCACGGCCAGGGCGTGGCCCTCGGGCGCGGTGATGTCCCAGGCGTCGGCGCTGAAGTTGCGGATCATCTCGTTGATGCCGTTCACGCCCAGCGTGCTGAAGTGGTTGCGCAGCGTGCCCAGGTAGCGCTTGGTGTAGGGGAAGAGGCCCTGGTCGATGAGGCGCTGGATGACCTTGCGCTTGATCTCCAGCGTCTGCTTGCCCAGCTCCAGCAGGGTGTCCAGGCGCGCCAACAGCGCGGCTTCGTTGCCGCGGTACAGGTAGCCCAGGCGCGCGCAGTTGACCGTCACCACGCCCACCGAGCCCGTCTGCTCGGCACTCCCGAAGAGGCCGTTGCCGCGCTTGAGCAGCTCACGCAGGTCCAACTGCAGGCGGCAGCACATGCTGCGCACCATGTTCGGTTCCAGATCGGAGTTCACGAAGTTCTGGAAGTAAGGCAGGCCGTAGCGCGCCGCCATCTCGAACAGGCGCTCGGCGTTCGGGCTCGTCCAGTCGAAGTCCTTGGTGATGTTGTAGGTCGGAATCGGAAAGGTGAAGGCGCGGCCTTTGGCGTCGCCCTGGGACATGACCTCGATGTAGGCGCGGTTGATGAGGTCCATCTCGGCCTGCAGCTCGCCGTACATGAAGGGCTGCTCGACGCCGCCGATCACCGGCACCTGCTCGCGCAGGTCTTCCGGGCACACCCAGTCGAAGGTGAGGTTGGTGAAGGGCGTCTGCGTGCCCCAGCGCGAAGGCACGTTGAGGTTGTAGATGAGCTCCTGGATGCACTGGCGCACCTGCTCGTAGCTCATGGCGTCCTTGCGGACGTAGGGCGCGAGGTAGGTGTCGAAGGAACTGAAGGCTTGCGCGCCGGCCCATTCGTTCTGCAGCGTGCCCAGGAAGTTGACGATCTGCCCCACCACGCTGGACAGGTGCTTCGGCGGCGCCGCTTCCACCTTGCCCGGCACGCCGTTCAGGCCTTCGTGCAGCAGCGTGCGCAGGCTCCAGCCGGCGCAGTAGCCGCTGAGCATGTCCAGGTCG
>CAZBUU010000181.1:0-8788 GCA_964495125.1 uncultured Rubrivivax sp. | reverse complement strand
CGGCGGAGTTCTATGCCGCCAACATGACGATCGAAGCCGACAACACCGACAAGCTCAAGGTGCTGCTGGCCGACGCCAAGCTCTTCGGCATCGCGTTCGAGCCGCCGGACATCAATCGCGGCACCTTCCGCTTCGAACCGACGAGCGACCGCACGGTGCGCTACGGCCTGGGTGCGGTGAAGGGCACGGGGCAGGGCGCCATCGAGGCCATCGTCGCCGCGCGCGAAGGCGTGGACGGGGCCGGCGGTGGGCCCTTCCGCAGCCTCTTCGACTTCTGCGCGCGCGTGGACCGCAAGGCCGTGAACAAGCGCGCCGTGGAAGCCCTGGTGAAGGCCGGCGCCTTCGACAGCCTGCACCCCGACCGCGCCGCCACCCTGGCCAGCGTGGGCCTGGCCTTCGACTGGGCCGAGACGCAGGAAGCGAACGCGCTGCAGGGCGGACTGTTCGACTTCGGCGACAGCCATGGCAGCAGCACGCAGGAACCGGCGCTCGTGCACACCGCGCCCTGGGACGTGCGGGAAAAGCTCGTCAACGAGAAGGGCGCCATCGGCTTCTACCTCTCGGGCCACCTCTTCGACGCCTGGAAGGACGAGGTGCGGCGCTTCGTGCGGCGCTCCATCGAGGAACTGACGGACTCGCGCGAGCCCGTGCTCGTGGCGGGCATCGTGACCGACCCACGCGCCGTGAACGGGCAGCGCGGCCGCGTGGTCATCTTCAAGCTGGACGACGGCAGCGAGGCCATCGAGGCGGTGGCGCAGGACGAGATCTTCGAGCAGCGCCGCGACCTGATGCAGGAAGATCAGTTGCTGATCGTTCAGGGCAAGCTGCAGCCCGACCGCTTCTCCGGCGGGCTGCGCCTGAACGTCGCGCAGGTGTGGGACCTGCCGGCCTCGCGCGCACGCTTCGGTCGCTACCTGTCGGTGGCGCTGAATGGCGGCATGCCGCCGGTGAACGACGTGCTGCGGCTGTGGCCGGCGCGGCGCGAGGAAGACGAGCACGGCGAGCGCGTGCAGGGCCTGGCGGTGCGGCTGAAGCTGCAGCGGCGCGAGGCCGTGGCCGAGATCGACCTCGGCGACGACGCCCGCTTCTGGCCCTGCGACGAGGCGCTGGGCCGCTGGCGCAGCATCGCGCACGGGGGTGCGGCGCAGGTTGTGTACGAATGAAAAGCCGGCCGCCGCGGCCATCCGCAAGCGGGGCCCGTGCGTTAGAACCGGGCGAGTCCCTCGCATGACCTGGAGATCTGCATGAAGAAGCTGCTCGCCCTGGCCACCCTGGCCGCCGCGTCCGTCGTCACGCCGGCCCTGGCCGCCGACGCGGCCAAGGCCGACATCGGCGTGTCCATTTCCGTCAGCCAGCCCGGCGTCTACGGCCGCATCGACATCGGCCGCTTTCCACAGCCCACGGTGGTGGTGCAGCAGCCGGTGATCGTGATGGCACCCCCGCCGCCGCGCACGGTGGTCGTGCAGCCGCAGCCCGTGGTGGTGGCGCGGCCCGAGCCGGTGTACATGTGGGTGCCGCCCGGCCACCGCAAGAACTGGAAGAAGCACTGTCGCGCCTACAACGCCTGCGGCGTGCCGGTCTACTTCGTGCGTGACGACTGGTACGACAAGAACGTGCGCCCGCACGGCGACGGTCATGGCCGCGGCCGCGACGGCGACGATCGCGGCCACGGCCGCGGTCACGGTCAGGGCAAGCGCGACTGACACCCGCGCCGGGCCGGACCTACAGTCCGGCCATGCACGAGACCCCACTCACGGCCCTGGTGCTGAGCGGCGGCGGCGCCCGCGCCGCCTACCAGGTGGGCGTGCTGCAGGCCCTGGTGCGCATGCGGCGCCAGGCGCTGCGCCCGCGCGACCGGAGGCGCAATCCCTTCGGCGTGATCTGCGGCACCTCGGCCGGGGCCATCAACGCCGCGGCGCTGGCCTGCCGTGCCGACCACTTCGAGCAGGCGGTGCAGCAGATCGCCAGCGTGTGGGAGAACTTCGGCGCCGAGCAGGTGTACCGGGCCGATTCGCTGGGCGTCATCCGCAGCGGTGCGCAGTGGCTGACCATGCTCTCGGTGGGCTGGGTCATCGCGCGCTGGCGCCGCGCGCGGCCGCGTTCGCTGCTGGACAACCGGCCTCTGGAGGGGCTGCTCAAGCGGCTGCTGCCGCTGCAGCGCATCCCCATGCTGCTGGAGCAGCAGCACCTGCACGCGGTGGCGCTCACCGCTTCCAGCTACAGCAGCGGCGAGCACTACACCTTTTACGACGCCCGCGAGCCGGTGGAGCCCTGGCAGCGTTCGCAACGCGTGGCCGTGCCCGGGCGGCTGACGCACGAGCACCTGATGGCGTCGTCGGCCATTCCCTTCGTGTTCCCGGCGGTGCAGATCGCGGGGGAAACGCATGGTGGCTGGTTCGGCGACGGCTCCATGCGCCAGACCGCCCCGCTGTCGCCCGCGGTCCACCTGGGCGCGCAGAGGCTGATGGTGATCGGCGCCGGCCGCATGGCGGAGCCCGGCGGCCGCACGGTCGCGCAGACCGGCTACCCGAACCTCGCGCAGATCGCGGGCCACGCCATGTCCAGCATCTTCCTGGACGCGCTGGCGGTGGACATCGAGCGCATGAAGCGCATCAACCGCACCCTGGCGCTGCTGCCCGAAAGCGCCCTGGCCGACACGCCGCTGCGGCCGCTGGAGGTGCTGGTGATCTCGCCGTCGCAGCGCCTGGACGACCTGGCGGCGCGGCACATCGGTGCGCTGCCGGTGCCGGTGCGCGCGCTGCTGCGCGGCGTGGGCGTGGGGGCGGCGTCCAGCAGCACCGGCGAGCAGGCGCGCGGTTCGGCGCTGGCCAGCTACCTGCTGTTCGAAGCCGCCTACACCCGCGAGCTGATGGCCCTGGGCGAGACCGATGCCGAGGCGCGCCGCGACGAGGTGATGCGCTTCTTCGACTGGGACCGGCCGGCGGCGGCGCCCGCCGGCCCGGACATCGTGCTGCCTTGAGCCGCCGGCCTCACATCGCGCTGGCGGCGCCTTCGGCCTTGCGCGCCTTCTTCGGCGCCTTCTCGGCCTTCTCGCCCGTCTCGGCCTTGGCCGCACGCGCCTTCTTCTCGGCCTTCGGCGCGGCGGCCTGGGCGTCGTAGGCGCTGCCACCGACCGTCAGGCCGGCCTGCGAGAAGCGCGCGGCGTTGCCGGGGCCGACGCCGCCGACGCGCTCGACGAGGTCGTTCCAGTCCTTGAAGGCGCCGGCCTTGCGCGCTTCGATGATCTTGCCCGACAGGCCCGGGCCGATGCCCTTGACGGTCTCCAGGTCGGCGCGCGTGGCCTGGTTGGCGTCCACCGCGGCGAAAGCCGACAGGCAGAACAGGGTGGCGAGGATGGCGATGAGGTGGCGGAACATGGCTTTCTCCTTGGGGTGGGTTGCGGTTGAAGCCCGCTCGTCATGAGCAGGTGACCGGCATTCTGGAAAGCGATGGGCCGCCTGACATTCCCCCGCGCGGGGCGCGCGAGGAGGGCCCCGTGGCGGGGGGCCCGGAAGGGGGATGCCGCCTTTCAGCCGAGCGCGGCGAGGCGCTCGCGCGCGGCGGCCAAGCCTTCTGCTGCCGTTGGCCAGGCGGTCGGCGCGCCTTCGGTCTGCGGCTTCTGCAGCACGCTGACCTGCGGGCCCCAGGGCTTCCAGCGCTCGGCCGTGGTGGGACCCAGCACGCTGATCACCGGCGTGCCCAGGGCCGCGGCCATGTGGGCCGGGCCGGTGTCGTTGGCCACCACCAGTGCGGCCCGTGCCAGCAGCGCGGCGTAGGTGCCGAGATCGGCGCCGTCCAGCGTCGTGGCGGCCGCGTACTGCTCGCGCGCCTGGGCGTGCTCGCCCGGGCCGGGGTACACCACCAGCGGCAGGCCCAG
The DNA here is from genome assembly GCA_964495125.1 of uncultured Rubrivivax sp. Classification (GTDB taxonomy): domain Bacteria; phylum Pseudomonadota; class Gammaproteobacteria; order Burkholderiales; family Burkholderiaceae_C; genus Rubrivivax. Next base: position 4,911 of record CAZBUU010000181.1, on the reverse strand, counting down.
TTCACGCGCCGCCAGGGCCGTGAACTCGGGGAAGGCCGGCCAGGTCTTGGTCGGCTTGCCGGGGTTGGCCGAGCGGCCGCCGGCAAAGGGGCAGATCATCACGAAGCGGCCGGTGATGCCTTGCGCGGACAGCAGGTCGTCGGCCGCGGCCACCTTGGGCAGCTGCAGCTTCAGCTGGTTGTGCAGCGGCGGTTCGGCCTGCACGCGCAGGAAGCCGGTGGCGACGCCGAAGTAGCGCGTCAGTTCATGGCCGGTGTGGATGACGGGCAGGCCGCGCGCCAGCAGCGGCGTGCGGCCTTCCTTGGAGAAGCCCACGGCGCGCAGGCCGGCCAGCTTGGCTTCCAGCGCGCTGGACAGCGACACCGGCAGCAGCAGCGTGTTCTCGCGCCGGTCGAAGCCGGGGTCGGTGGCCTTGAGTTCGGCGCGCAGGCGGCGCAACTGGGCGATCTTGTCGGCGATCTTGGTCGGCTGCACGTGCACCGGCCAGCCCTCGCCCGCCAGCAGCGCCGGCGCCCATTTGCCGCGTGCCACCAGGTGCAGCTGGTAGCCGTGCTGCTCCAGCAGGCGCAGCGCGGGCAGGCCCAGGATGACGTCGCCGACCCAGTTGCGCAGGCGGACGACGAGCGGGCGCGGCGCATTCGCCGTCATGAGCCGGCTCCGCCGCGGATGGCCTGCACCAGCTTCGTCGTCGAGTAGCCGTCGACGAAAGGCAGGGCCAGCGCGCGGCCGCCCCAGCTGCGCACGAGCGGCGTTTCAGGGATGCGTTCCATGTCGTAGTCGCCGCCCTTGACGTAGACCTCCGGCTTCACGCGCGCCAGCACGGCCAGAGGCGTGGCTTCGTCGAACAGGATCAGCGCGTCCACCGCCTCCAGCGCGCCCAGGACGGCGGCGCGGTCCAGTTCGCGGTTCAGCGGCCGGTCCGGGCCCTTGCCCAGGCCACGCGCCGAGACGTCGCTGTTCAGCGCCACCACCAGCCCGGCGCCCAGCGCACGTGCCGCCACCAGGCAGGCCACGTGGCCGCGGTGCAGGATGTCGAACACCCCGTTGGTGAAGACCAGGGGCCGCGGCAGCGCGGCGATGCGTGACGCTTCGTCGCCGGGACCGATGAGCTTGCGCAGCAGGTCGCCTTCGTGCACGGGTTCGCTCACGAGGCGGCCAGCTCCGCGTGCGTGACGGCCGCCGTGCCGAAGCGCGACACCACCAGGCCCGCGGCGCGGTTGGCCCAGGCGGCGGCGTCGCGCATGGGCATGCCGCAGGCCATCAGCGCGGCCAGCGCGCCGATGACGGTGTCGCCGGCGCCGGTGACGTCGAAGACCTCGCGCGCGGCCGTCGGCAGGCGCAGGTGGCCGGCGGCGTCGAAGAGGCTGATGCCTTCCTCCGAGCGCGTCAGCATCAGGCCGTCCAGACGCAGCCGGCTTCGCAGCGCCTCGGCGCGCGACGTGAGATCTTCCTCGCCGGCCCAGGCGCCCGTGACCACGGCCAGTTCGGCGCGGTTGGGCGTGATGGCCGTGGCGCCGGCATAGCGGCTGAAGTCGCTGCCTTTGGGGTCCACCAGCACCGGCTTGCCGGCAGCGCGGGCGAGCTCGATCATGGTCGCCACGTGCGTGAGGCCCCCTTTGCCGTAGTCCGAGAGCAACACCAGATCGTGCGCCGGCAGGGCCTGGGTGTAGTCCGCGAGCAACTGATCGAGGACCTCGTGGTCGGGCCGGTTCTCGAAATCGATGCGCAGCAACTGCTGCGAACGGCCGATGACGCGCAGCTTCACCACCGTCTGCAGCTGGGGATCGGTCCCCAGGTGGGCGCGCACGCCGCGGAGCTGCAGCAGCTCGCGCAGGCGCGCGCCGGCGGCGTCTTCGCCGACCACGGTCATGAGTGTGCAGTCGGCGCCCAGCGTCCTCACGTTCAGCGCCACGTTGGCCGCGCCACCGAGGCGTTCCTCCTCGCGCGCCACGCGCACCACGGGCACCGGCGCTTCGGGCGAGATGCGGTCGACGGCCCCGAACCAGTAGCGGTCGAGCATGGCGTCGCCGACCACCAGCACGCGGCGGCGGGCCAGTTCTTCGGGGGCGGGCAGGGTAGGGATGGGCGACACGGAGCGGGCTGCGGGACGGGTGGGCGAGCGCCGCGCGGAACGGCCCGGTGTCGGCGGCCACCCAGGCGCAAGCCCCAATAATGCGGGTCATTCTGCCATCGCCTTTTTGCGTCGCCCCCCGCGGCGCGTGGCACCATCACCCCATGAGCTCCGCGCCGAGTGACGCCCTGCAACGCCTGCCTGCCGAACTGATCGGCCAGCACGACCTTTGGCTGGCCCATCCCGGCTGGCCCGCGGCCGAGCCCGCGCCGCGCCAGGGTGACGACAGCGGCCTGTGGACCTGGGTGCAGGCCAATCACCGCTTCAACAGCCGGCTGTGGAACGAGGAGGACCTGGCGCGCCGCACCCAGGTGGCCGACGCCGAGATCGCCGCCAACAAGCGCGCCATCGACGGCTTCAACCAGGCGCGCAACGACGCCATCGAGCGCATCGACGAGATCCTGCTGCTGGGCCTGGGCCTGGTGGATGCCGGGTCCGCCCGCAGCGACGCGCCGCGTTCGCTGGCCCCGGCCGGCGCGCGGCTCAACAGCGAGACCGGCGGCAGCATGGTCGACCGGCTGTCCATCCTGGCCCTGAAAGTGCATGCCATGCGCCAGCAGAGCGAGCGCGGCGACGCCGACGAGGCGCACCGCGCCTCGGCCCGCGCGCGCCTGGGGCGGCTGCAGGAGCAGCGGCGCGACCTCTGCGGCTGCCTGGCCCAGCTGCTGGCCGACGCCGCCGCGGGCCGCGCCTTCTTCAAGGTCTACCGCCAGTTCAAGATGTACAACGACCCGCGCTTCAACCCGGCGCTGGTGGCCGAAGCCAGAAAGGGCTGAGTCGCGTGCGCCTGCTGATCGTCAAGACATCGTCGATGGGGGACGTCGTGCATGCCGCGGCGGCCGCCACGGACATCGGGCGCGCCATGCCCGGCATCGAGATCGACTGGCTGGTGGAAGCCCCCTTCGCGGCCATCCCGCAGATGCATTTCGGCGTGCGTCGCGTGCTTCCCATGGCCTGGCGCAAATGGCGCAAGGCGCTGTTCAAGGGCAGCACCTGGCGCGCCATGGGCGAACTGCAGCGCGAGCTGGGCGGCGGCGGCTACGACCTCGTGCTGGACCTGCAGGGCCTGTTCAAGAGCGCGGCCTGGGCTCGCCAGGCCCGCGCACCCATCGCCGGCTACGACAAGGCCAGCGTGCGTGAGTCGGCAGCCACCTGGTTCTACGCCCGCACGGCGGCCGTATCGCGCGAGCTGCAGGCCGTGGAACGCTGCCGGCGCCTGGCCGCCGCCAGCCTGGGCTACACGATGCCCACCACGCCGCCCGAGTTCGGCCTGCGCCCGCCCACGGGAAGCTGGCTGCCGCGTGGCGACTACGCCGTGCTCATCCCCAACGCCAGCCGCAAGGAGAAGCTGTGGCCCGAGCGCCTGTGGGTGGCGGTGGGCAACCGGCTGAAGGACCTCGGCTGGCAGCCCATCGTGCTGTGGGGCAGCGACAGCGAACAGACCCTGGCCGAGCGCATCGCCGCCGGCTGCGAGGGCGACGTGCCGCCCTTCCTGCGCGTGGGCGAAATGGCCGCACTGCTGCAGGGCGCGCGCACGGTGGTGGGCCTGGACACGGGCTTCACGCACCTGGCGGCTGCGCTGGGCCGTCCCACCTTGGGCATCTACTGCGACCACGACCCCGGCCTGGCCGGTATCACCGGCCCGGGCCGCGTGGCCAGCATCGGCGGCAAGGGCATCCTGCCGACGCGCAACGAGGTGATGGCGCTGCTGGAGCAGCAGATTGCCGGCACCGCGGCGCCGCAGTCCGCGTACTGAACCCGGGCGTTACAGCGCGTCGATGCGCTGCGTGGGGTAGCTGTCCCAGCTGAGGCAGCCGGGGCATTGCCAGAAATAGGCCTGGGCCTCGAAGCCGCAGGCGGCGCAGCGGTAGCGCTGCAGCGGCTTGGCGCCGCGTGCCACCGCGGCACGCAGGGCTTGCAGGGCCTCCGGTGTCCAGCTTTCCGGCGGCAAGGCCAGCAGGCGTTGCGCGGCCGTCAGTGTCGGCTGCTGCTTCAGCTGTGCCAGCAGGCGCGATGGCGCAGCGGCGCTGGCCTCGCCTTCCAGCAGGGCCAGCGCGTCGACCAGCTCGATGGCCGGCAGCCGGGCCAGCGCCTCGTCCAGTGCGGCGTGAGCCATGTCTGACCGGCCTGCAGCCTGCGCAGCCTTCGCGTAGTCGGTCGCCACCAGCAGGAAGGCGGCGGGCTGGGCGGCACGCAGCGCGTCCCAGGCCTTCAGCGCTCCGGAGGCATCGCCGGCCTTCAGACGGCGCACGCCAGCCAGCAGCAGGGGGCGGGAGGCCTGAGGCGCGGCGGCCTGGGCGCGGGCCAGCGCGGCGTCGCCCTCGGCCGTGTCGCCGCGGGCGTCGGCGGCCTCGGCCTGCTCGCACTCGTAGTGCGCGATGCGGGTCGCGAAGGAGCCGCTGCCGGCGCCTTCCAGCTGCTGGGCGATCTCCACGGCACGCGCCCAATCGCGCGAGCGTTCGTACAGCGACAACAGCGCCAGCCGGGCCTCGCCGTCGAAGGGTGTGCCGTCCAGCGCCCGCCACGCGGCTTCGGCGCGGTCGAAGAGGCCGGCCTTCATGAAGTCCTGCGCCAGCGCACGCTGCGCACGGGCGCGGTCGGCCTCCTTCAGGTCGGCGCGGCCCAGCAGGTGTTCGTGCACGCGCACGGCGCGCTCGAACTCGCCCCGGCGGCGGAACAGGTTGCCCAGCGCGAAGTGCAGCTCGGTGGTGTCGGGGTCGTACTGGACGGCCTCGATGAAGGCGTCGATGGCCTTGTCCTGCTGTTCGTTGAGCAGCAGG
>CAZBUU010000180.1:0-8800 GCA_964495125.1 uncultured Rubrivivax sp. | reverse complement strand
CCTGGTGGCAGTTCAGGCAGTAGTTGGCGAACAGCTTGGCGCCGTTCTGCAGCGCCGCCAGGTCGTTCATCTTCTGGGTCGGGAACTTGTCCCAGGCCGGGCCTTCGCTGGCCGCTTGCGCCGTGCCGCCCAGCGCCAAGGCGGCCAGCAGCGTGAGGATCAGTTTCTTCATGGATCGAGACTCCGCCGCGCGCTCAGTGGGCCTGGAAGTTGACACGGTCGGGCACGGGCTTGAACTCGCCCAGCCGGCTCCACCACGGCATCAACAGGAAGAAGCCGAAGTAGAACAGGGTGCCGATCTGCGACACCAGCGTACCCACCGGCGACGGCGGCTTGATGCCCAGGTAACCCAGCACGACGAAGATCACGACGAACAGGCCGTAGAACCACAGGTTCCAGCTCGGCCGGTAGCGGATGCTCTTGACGGGGCTGCGGTCGAGCCAAGGCAGCGCGAACAGGATCAGCACCGCCAGGCCCATCACCACCACGCCCCAGAACTTGGCGTCGAAGCTCTTCAGCAGCACGGCGATGACCAGCGCAGCGCCCAGCGGCACGAACTTCCAGATGCCCTTCAGGCCGGCGCCGAAGAAGCTCAGCACACCCGCCAGGCCGACGATGCCCACCAGCACCCAGACCATGTCGTCGGTGACGGCGCGCAGCATCGAGTAGTAGGGCGTGAAGTACCACACCGGCGCGATGTGCGGCGGCGTCTTCAGCGGGTCGGCCGGTATGAAGTTGTTGTACTCCAGCAGGTAGCCGCCGCCTTCGGGCGCGAAGAACAGCACCGCCGTGAAGATCATCAGGAACACGCTGACACCCATGATGTCATGCACGGTGTAGTACGGGTGGAAGGGGATGCCGTCGAGCGGGATGCCGGTCTTCGGGTCCTTCTTGGCCTTGATCTCGACACCGTCGGGGTTGTTCGAGCCCACATCGTGCAGCGCCAGCAGGTGCGCCACCACCAGGCCCAGCAGCACCAGCGGCACGGCGATGACGTGGAAGCTGAAGAAGCGGTTCAGCGTGGCGTCGCCCACCACGTAGTCGCCGCGGATCAGGATCGACAGTTCCTCGCCGACGAAGGGGATGGCCGCGAACAGGTTGATGATGACCTGCGCGCCCCAGTAGCTCATCTGGCCCCAGGGCAGCAGGTAGCCCATGAAGGCCTCGGCCATCAGGCACAGGAAGAGCGCGCAGCCGAAGACCCAGACCAGTTCGCGCGGCTTCTTGTAGCTGCCGTAGATGAGGCCGCGGAACATGTGCATGTACACGCAGATGAAGAAGGCGCTGGCCCCCGTCGAGTGCATGTAGCGGATGATCCAGCCGCCGGGCACGTCGCGCATGATGTACTCGACGGACTCGAAGGCCTTGGCGGCGTCCGGCTTGTAGTGCATCACCAGGAAGATGCCGGTGACGATCTGCAGCACCAGCACCAGCAGCGACAGCGAACCGAAGAAGTACAGCCAGTTGAAGTTCTTCGGGGCGTAGTACTCCGACAGGTGCTTCCTGTACTCGGCGAAGGCGGTCGGAAACCGGTTCTGCAGCCACACGGTGGCCTGCTCCAGCGCCGGCGCGCCGGGCGGCGCTTCCTTGAAATCAGCCATGGGTTCCTCGTTCGATTGCAGCGGGGCGGCCCATCAGGCCTTCTTGTCTTCACCGATCAGCACGACCGAATCCGACAGGTACATGTGCGGCGGCACCTCGAGGTTGTCCGGCGCCGGCTTGTTCTTGAAGACGCGGCCGGCGAGGTCGAAGGTGGAGCCGTGGCAGGGGCACAGGAAGCCGCCCTGCCAGTTGTCCGGCAGCGAAGGCTGCGGACCGGGCGTGAACTTGTCGCTGGGCGAGCAGCCCAGGTGCGAGCAGATGCCCACGCCGACGAAGAACTCGGGCTTGATCGAGCGCGCTTCGTTGCGGGCATAGGCCGGCGTCAGTTCGTCGGGCTTGCGCTGCGACTTGGGGTCGGCCAGTTCAGCGTCGATCTTGGGCAGTGCAGCCACCTGCTCGGGGGTGCGGCGGATGATCCACACCGGCTTGCCGCGCCATTCCACGGTGAGTTTCTCGCCGGGCTTCAGCCCGCTGATGTCCACCTGCACCGGGGCGCCGGCGGCACGGGCGCGCTCCGAGGGCGCGAAGGAGCTGACGAAAGGCACGGCGGCGGCAACGCCACCGACGGCGCCGGCGCCGCAGGTGATGGCGATCCAGGTGCGGCGGCTGCTGTCCACAGGGGAACTCGCGGGCTTGTCGAAGTTCTGGGCGGCGTCGTCGCTCATGACGGTCCTTGCAGGCTGGGGCAGAGTTCAGGAGAACCCGGAATTCTAGCCGACAGCACATCCCGGCCCTGATACCGACGAGGTGGCCGTCCCCGACGTTAGCCCATTGACGCGATCCGGTGCGGCCACTACCGTGCCCTCGCCCCCTGCCGCCCGTGCGCAAGGCGAAAAACCAACAGACCCCAGGAGTGTGTCAATGAGCTTCAGTTCCGAATTCAAGGAGTTTGCCCTCAAGGGCAACGTCATGGATCTCGCCGTCGGCGTGATCATCGGCGGCGCCTTCGGCAAGATCGTCGATTCCGTGGTCGGCGACCTGATCATGCCGATCGTCGGCAAGATCTTCGGCGGCCTGGACTTCAACAACTACTTCATCGCGCTGTCGGGCCAGACGGCCACCACGCTGGTCGAGGCCAAGAAGGCCGGCGCCGTGTTCGCCTACGGCAGCTTCCTGACCATCCTCATCAACTTCGTCATCCTGGCCTTCATCATCTTCATGATGGTCAAGCAGATGAACCGCCTCAAGCGCGAGGCGCCGCCGGCCCCGCCCGCGCCGCCGGCCCCGACACCGGAAGACGTGCTGCTGCTGCGCGAGATCCGCGACGCCCTGAAGAAGTGAAGGCGTGACCATTCGTGACGGCGCCCGGGTGGCCCACGGCGCCGTCACGCCGGCGGGGCTGGAACGCCCCGCTTATCGGGCGTTCCGCGGTCTGACCGTTGCCGCATACTTGGACCTCCCGGTCCGTCCGGCATGTCCCGCCCATGAAGCCGAACCCTCTTCACCGCCTGCCCGCGCCGCTGGAGGCGGCCGTGCAGCGCCTGAAGATGGCCGCGCGCGACGCCGCTGAACGCAGCATCGAAAGCCTCGGCCTGGCCGCGCTGGCCTCCAACAACGCCTTCCAGCGTGATGGCCTGCTGGGCGCGCAGTTCGAGCTGAACCGCAAGTCGGCCGTGTTCGTGCTGACCTTCAACGACGCGTTGGACGAACGCATCCTGCGCGAACTCTCGCCGCGCCAGCCCGGTGCCACCAACATGGCCCCGCTGACCGACGACTACGTCGCCCCGCCGCCGGCCGCCGCCCCCACGGACTGGGCCTCGCTGAGCCTGGTCGAGGACAAGGAGGTCGAGGCACAGATCTCGGCCGACCGCTTCGGCCTGGAGATCTCGCACGCCTGCGAGTGGGAGCTTCGGGAACTGGAAGGCTACGTGAGCGCGCTGCTCGGCGAAGCCGGCGGCGAACGCGACCGCAATCCGCTACGCCCGGACCTGGTGGGCCACGCGATGATCCGCGGCATCGAGGCCGTGTCCGACCGACCCGAGATCCGCAAGGTGCTCTCCGGCGAGTTCAGCCGCTCGCTCGGCGGCCTGCTGCGCGAGACCTATGCCGACATCGTGGCCGGCCTGCGCAACGCCGGCGTGCAGCCGCAGGGCCTGACAGTCCGCCACCGCGGCCAGCGCGGCGAGGGTGGCCCGCACGAGGACGACGCGCCCAGCACTGGCGGCGCCCTCGGTCGCCATGGCGACAGCCACCCCAGCACGCGCTCGGGCTTCTCCACCGGCCCCGGTCACGGCCACGGCCAAAGCCACCGCCAGGGCAGCTACGGCGGGCCGGGCTTCGGCAGTTCGACGCGCACCGGGGCGCGCTCCTTCGGCCAGGTCGACCCGGCGATGATGACGCTGATCCGCCGGCTGACCCATGCCGAAGGCGGAAGCGGCCGCGGCGACGGCCCCAGCGACTACGGCAACTGGAGCGACGACGCCGCGCCACCGCCGCCCAACCTCATCCGCGCCCACCGCGACGAGTTGCGCCAGGCGGCCAAGAGCGCCCCCGACCACCTGGTGATCGACCTCATCGGGTTCATGTTCGACCAGATCCTGGCCGACCCCAAGGTGCCACCGCAGATGGCGCGCCAGATCGCGCGGCTGCAGCTGCCCGTGCTGCGCGCAGCACTGGGCGATGCCACCTTCTTCTCGTCGCGCCGCCACCCGGTGCGCCGCTTCATCAACCGCATCGCCTCGCTGGGCGCCGCGTACGAGGACTTCGGCGAAGAAGGGGCCCGCGCGTTCCTCGCCAAGGTCAAGGCGCTGGTCCACGAGGTGGTGGACGGCGATTTCGAACAGATCGACGTCTACGAGCAGAAGCTGGCCGCGCTGGAGGCCTTCACCGCCGAGCTGGCCTCGCGCGACGGCGGCGACGGCGGCCAGGCCGCTGCGCTGCTGAGCGAGAAGGAAGACCAGGCGCGGCTGCGGGCGCTGTACGCCAACCGCCTGTCCGGCGAGCTGAAGGACATCGCCGCGCCGGCCTTCCTGCGCGACTTCGTCAGCCGGGTCTGGAGCCAGGTGCTGCTGCGCGCGGCCGAAAAATCCGGCCCCGATGGCGCGCTGACGCAGCGCATGCGGGCCGCCGGCCGCGAGCTCTTCATGAGCGTGCAGCCCAAGACGACGCCGGCCCACCGCAAGGCCTTCCTGGCCGACCTGCCCAAGCTCATGCAGGACCTCACCGAGGGCATGAACCTGGTGGGCTGGCCGGAGGCCGAGCGCCGCGCCTTCTTCGGCCAGCTGATGCCGGCCCATGCCGAGGCGCTGAAGAGCCCCTTCGCGCGGCCGCTGGACATCAACATGATGGCGCGCCAGCTGGAAGGCGCGCTGGCCCACCCGATGCCCTCGCGCGAGGAGCTCAAGCACGCGCCGCTGCCTGCCCAGGCCGAGATGCCGGCGCCGCAGCTGTCGGCCGACGAGGCCCGGCGTGCGGGCCTGCTCTCCGAGGCGGCGGTCGACTGGAACGGCAAGCTGGACATCGACCTCGGGGCCGAACCCGAACCGGCCGAGACCGACACCTCGCTGCCGGGGCCGCCGCCATCGTCCGAACCGGCCGATCCCACCGAAGGCCGTGCGCTGGCCGAAAACGTGCAGATCGGCTTCGCCTACCAGATGAACCTCAACGGCCAGTGGCACAAGGTGCGGCTGTCGCACGTGAGCCCGGGCCGCAGCTTCTTCATCTTCACCTACGGCGCCAAGCAGCGCAAGACGATCTCGCTGACGCAGCGCATGCTGGTCCGCCTGTGCGAGACCGGCCGCATGAAGGCCTACGAGAGCGCCTACCTGGTGGAGCGCGCCACGGCACGCGCCCGAAAGCAGCTGGCAGCGCTGGCGGCCGGCGCCTAGGAGCCTGCGCGGCAGAAATCCAGCCGGCGCGCCAGCCGAGCGGCAGCCACCAGACTGGCGGGGTCCGCCAGGCCGCGGCCGGCGATGTCGAAGGCCGTGCCGTGGTCGGGGCTCGTGCGCACGAAGGGCAGGCCCAGCGTCACGTTGACGCCGTCTTCCACGCCCAGGTACTTCACGGCGATGAGGCCGTGGTCGTGGACCATCGACACCACCAGGTCGAAGGCGCCACGCCGCGCCTGCATGAACACGGTGTCCGGCGGGAAGGGGCCGCGGGCGTCGATGCCCTCGGCCACTGCAGCGGCGACGGCCGGCGCGATGACGCGGATCTCCTCGTCGCCGAACAGGCCGCCCTCGCCGGCATGCGGGTTCAGCCCCGCCACCGCGATGCGCGGCGCCGCCAGGCCCCAGGCGGCGGCGCTGCGCCGCGCGATGCGCAGCGTGTCGAGCACGGTGTCGAAGGCGATGGCGTCGATGGCGCTGCGCAACGACTGGTGGATGGTCACCAGCACCACGCGCAGCTCCGCGTTGGCCAGCATCATGCGCACCGGCGGCGGCACCTGGCCCGGCGCGGCCGCCAGCGCCTGCAGCATCTCGGTGTGGCCCGGGTAGGGCACGCCCGCGGCCGCCAGGGCCTCCTTGTGGATGGGTGCGGTGACGATGGCGGCGCCCGCGCCCTGCCGCACCAGCGCCACGGCGTGTTCGATGCAGCGTGCGGCCGCCGCGCCGTTGCGGGCGTCGACGCGGCTCCAGGGCAGCGCTGCCAGCCCCTCGGGCAGGCCCGGCGGCGGCAGCACCGGCAGGCAGCCGGGCGGGACCGCATCGAAGTCATCCGGGTGTTCGATCACCGCCGTCATGGGGGCACCCGCGCGGCGCAGCACGGCCGCGTCGCCGATGACCACGGCATCCGCCAGCTCGCCAGCGACGAAGGCCTTGACGATGATCTCCGGCCCGATGCCCGCGGCATCGCCCATCGTGACGAGCAGCGGCTTCATCGAGACTCCCAGCCGCTCATGCCGGGTTGTCCACGTCGATGAAGCCGTGCGGCAGCCCGAACCGTGCCGCCACGTGCGCGGCCACGGCCGGTGCGCCGTAGCGCTCGGTGGCGTGGTGGCCGCAGGCCAGGAACGCGACGCCCGTCTCGCGCGCCAGGTGCGCCTGCGGCTCGCTGATCTCGCCGGTGAGGAAGGCATCGGCGCCGGCCGCGATGGCGGCTTCGAACCAGCCCTGCGCCCCGCCCGTGCACCAGGCGATGCGCGCCAGCGCCCGGCCGTCGCCCGGCAGCACCAGCGGGGCACGGCCCAGCTGCTGCTGCACCGTGCTGGCGAAGGCGTCCAGCGCAAGGCCGCCGGCCGGGCCGATGAAGCCGAGATCGGCTTCGCCGAAGCGGGCGTCGGCGCGCAGGCCCAGGCGCAGCCCCAGCTGCGCGTTGTTGCCGAGCTCGGCGTGGGCGTCCAGCGGCAGGTGGTAGGCGAAGAGGTTGGCGCCGGCGTTCATGAGCCGGCGCACGCGCTCGCCCAGCCAGCCGGTGAGCCGCCCATCCTGGCCGCGCCAGAACAGGCCGTGGTGGACGATCAGCGTGTCCGCGCCGGCGGCCAGCGCGGCGTCGATGAAAGCGAGGCTGGCCGTCACCCCTGAAGCGATGCGGTGCACCTCGCGCACGCCCTCGACCTGCAGACCGTTCGGCCCATAATCCTTGAAGGCCGCGGGCTGCAGCAGTGCTTCCAGGCTCTTCTCGATTTCGACACGGTCGGCCATGCGCCGATTCTGGACCACCCCATGTGGCGACGCACCTGGCTCGTCTTCTCGCAAGCCGTCACCGTGGCGGTGGCAGTGCTCTTCGTGGTGCTGACGCTCAAGCCCGAGTGGCTGCCGGGCTCACGCCCGGCCACGGCCCGCGCACCGCTGCCCCAGCCCACGCTCGTGCAACTGCCGGCCGCGCCCGCGGCTTCCGGCGCCAGCGGTTTCGCGCTGGCGGCGCGCCGCGCCGCGCCGGCGGTGGTGAGCGTCACCGCGACCAAGCTCACGCGCAAGGGGCCGCACGCCGAAGACCCGCGCTTCAAGGAATTCTTCGGTGACGGCGCCGCATCGCCGCGCGCCCAGGTGGGCCTGGGTTCGGGCGTCATCGTGGCCCCCGAGGGCTACCTGCTGACCAACCACCACGTGGTGGAGGACGCCACCGAGATCGAGGTGCAACTGCCCGACGGCCGCAGCACACGCGCCCGCGTAGTGGGCAGCGACGCCGAAACCGACATCGCCGTGCTGAAGATCGATCTCGCCGACCTGCCCGTCATCGTCTTCGGCGACGTGCGCGCGCTGCAGGTGGGCGACGCCGTGCTGGCCATCGGCAACCCGTTCAACGTCGGGCAGACGGTGACGGCCGGCATCGTCAGCGCGCTGGACCGCAAGCAGGCCGGTTCCTCGCCTTTCCAGAACTTCATCCAGACCGACGCCGCCATCAACCCCGGCAATTCCGGCGGCGCACTCGTGGACGAACGCGGCGCGCTGGTGGGCATCAACACCGCCATCTTCAGCCGCAGTGGCGGCAGCATGGGCATCGGCTTCGCGGTGCCGGTGGACACGGCGCGCGAGGTCATGCAGGCGCTGATCAGCGGCGGCAAGGTGCGCCGCGGCTGGATCGGCGTGGAGCCGCGCGACCTGGACGGCGACCTCGCCGAAAGCCTCAAGCTGCCGGTGAAGGACGGCGTGCTCATCGCCGGCGTGCTGCAGAGCGGGCCGGCCGCGCAGGGCGGCGTGAAACCGGGCGACGTGGTGACGAAGATCGGCGGCAAGCCCGTGCGCAACACCGCCGACCTCTTCGCCGCCGTGGCGGCACTCACGCCGGGCGAGCCGGCGACGCTGGCGCTGCAGCGTGGCGCGCAGGCGCTGGACGTGCAGGTGAAGGTGGGCGAACGCCCGCGCCAGCAACCCCCGCGCTGAGCGCTACAGCGCGATCGCCAGCCGCTCGAGGATGAGCACGGCGAAGAAGCCCAGCACGGCGATCAGCGTCCACTTGATGATGATCACGCCGCGGCGGCGCCACACCACCTGCCCGGTGGCGATGTAGGCCGCGAAGCACAGCAGCCCGGCCACGCCGAGCAGCCCGAAGACGAGGCGGAAGAGGACCATGGCGCGGCCCCGCTACCAGGCCGGCGCCAGCTCGGCGAAGCCCGCCGGCGCGTCGGCCTCGATCTCGAAAGTGACCACCTCGAACGCCGAGGGGTCGGCCAGCAGCGCACGCAGCAGCTTGTTGTTCAGCGCGTGCCCGCTCTTGTAGGCCACGTAGCTGGCGAGCAGCGGCTTGCCGGCGATGTGCAGATCGCCGATGGCGTCCAGGATCTTGTGCTTCACGAACTCGTCGTCGTAGCGCAGGC
>CAZBUU010000179.1:0-8800 GCA_964495125.1 uncultured Rubrivivax sp. | reverse complement strand
AGTCGCCCTGCGTCCACAGCGCCTTCAGGCCGTAGGGGTTGTCGACGGCTTCTTCCGTCACCGCGGCATGCGCGGGCGCGGCGGCCGGGGCCGGCGCTGCCGGCGCCGCAGCGGAAGCCGCGGCGGGCTCCGACGCCGCCTGCGCCAGGGCGGCCGTGGGAGCCGCGACGGCGCCGACCAGGGTCAAGGCCAGCGCCAGCGGCCGGATCAGGGAAGCGAACAGGTTCATGGGAACTCCAGGGCTACAGGCAGAAGTGAAGGGCGTGCGGTGGCTCAGTCGAGCTTCCACACGTAGTCGACGTCGAAGGAGGCGCCCACGGGCTTGCCGTTCTCGTCGGAGCCCGCCTTGAAGCGGCACTCCGAGAGCTTGGAAGCGGCCAGGCGGTCCAGCATCTTGTGTTCCCGCGTGGCGCCGGCCGAACGCACGATGTCGGGCGCGCCGACGAGCTTGCCGTCGGCACCGATGGTGAAGCGGATGCGCGTGGTGCCGGTGGCCTCGGAACGCTTGGCGGCCGAGGGGTAGTCGTCGGCCGTGGGCGCGCAGTCGGCCACGTTGGCGATGGCCGGCCGGGCGGCCACGCGCGGCGGCGCGGGCGGCGCCGGCGGGGCCACCACGGGCGGGGGTGCCGGCGTGAAGGGCTGCGGCGGCGGGGCTACCTGCGTGGTGGTGATGGTCGGCGCCGGGGTCGGCGGCGGGTTCACGTTCACCTCGGGCGGCGGCACGAACGAAGGCGGCGGCGGCTGGAACTTCGGCGGCGGCGGCAGGTTCTCCGGCGGCGGCGGGGGCGGCGGCTTCACCTCCTCGATGATCTTGGTCTCCAGCGGCGACTTGATCACCTCCACCAGGCGCTGCGCCAGGCCGTTCAGCAGAGCCCAGCCCATGATGAGGTGCAGCACGACGACGATGGCGAAGCCGGTGGCACCGCGGCCGGCCTTGCGTTGGGTGTCGGCGAATTCCATGGGTTCATTCCTCGTCGAGGGCGGCGCGCCACAGCGCGGCGTGCAGGGGGCCGGCGCGCAGCACTTCGCGCACGTGCACGTGCAGGCGCTGCGGGTCGGGGGCGGGGGCGTCCAGCACGCCGGCGGCGGTGGCCGGCTGCCAGGGGTCGAAGAGCTGCGACTGGCGCGCCCAGTCCCAGGCGGCCAGCAGGTGGGCGCCCTGGGCATCGGGCGTCAGCCGGGGCAGTTGCTGCAGGAAGTGGCGGCGCGCGGCGGGGTCGGCGGGCGGCAGGCCTTGGGTGTGCAGGCCGGCGCAACGCGCGCCGAGCTGCTGCGCCAGCGGCGCGGCGAGCGCGGCGCCGCCCCCATGGGCATGCAAGGCGATGGCCGTGGACGCCGGCAGCAGCGCGGCCAGCGCTTCGTGCAGCGCGCTGGCCAGGGTGGCCATCGACAGGCCCTGGAGCGGCGCGGCCCCGCTGGCGCCCTGGCCGGGCAGGTCGACGGCGACGCGCGTGCCGGCCCCGCCTGTCGGCAGTCCGGCCGGCCGGCCGATGTCGCCGATGGCCAGCTGCGCCGGGCCGTCGGCGCCGGGCGCCAGGTGGAAAGCCCACTCGATGCCGGCGCCCACGGCGATGCGCCGCGTGGCCGCCGGCGCGGCCGCCACGCTCAGCGCCGCGTCCGCCATCGTGGCCTGCGCCGCGGCTTCGGCGAAAACACGGTCAGCGCAGTTCACCAGTTCGTCTTCGCCACCCATCAGCAAGGCGACTGTCGCGTTCGCCGGCAGGGCCGGGCAGCGCGGCGCGTGCGCCGCCAGCACGTCGCCGGCACGCCAGGCCAGCAGCGCGGGCACCTGCAGCGTGGTGAGTGCAGCCAGCGGCGCGTACTGGAACGCGGCGCGGTAGGCGGCGCGGTAGCCGTCGCCGGCGTCCAGCACGTCCATCACGCCGGCATGCACGCGCTCGGGCGCGGGCAGCGGGTAGTGCAGGCGCGCTGGGCGTGCACCGTCGAACCAGGGGAAGAAGAGGTGCTGCTCGCGCATCCGCGCGAACAGCCAGCGCAGGTGACCGCCGTCCCACTGCGGCTCGAAGGGCGGCACGTAGCGGGCCAGCAGGTTGGCGCACTCGTCGGTGTCGAAGAGCGACAGGCCGTCGGTCACCAGCCCCGCCACGCGCCCCGAGTGCGCCAGCGCCAGCTGCGTGGCGATGGCCGCGCCCGTGTGCATGCCGAAGACCAGCACGCGCTGCAGGCCCAGCGCGTCCAGCAGCTCGCGCAGGGCGTCCGCGTAGTCGGCGATGGACGGGGCACTCAGCGACAGCGGGTCCGAGTGCCCGAAGCCCGGCGTGTCGGGCGCGAACACGGCGTAGTGCGGCGCCAGGCGCTCGATCCAGGGCAGCATGGCCAGGCTGCTCTGCGGCGACTGGTGCACCAGCACCACCGCCGGCCCGCGCCCGGCATGGCGCACCTGCACGCGCCGCCCGCCCACCTGCACGAACTGGCGCATCACCTTCACGGCATGATCCCGTGCAGGCCGGTGAAGGCCGCCAGCAGCAGCAGCGCCCAGATGCCCACCACCCAGGGCCGCGCGCGGCCCAGCGAGCGGGCGATGTCGCGGTTCACGTCTTCGTTCGCCTCGCCGCGCACGAGCTGCGCGAAGGCCGGCCCGAAGGGCTTCACCCGCACGCGGATCATCAGACCGCAGAACACGGTGGCCGCGAAGGCCGCCAGCTTGAGCGACAGCCAGGGTGCCGGCTGCGGCCAGGCCTGCGTGAAGCCCATCGCCGCCACGGCCAGCAGGGCGAGCACCAGCGCCACGCGCCAGGCGAAGTCCACGCGCACCAGCGCCTGCGTGCCGGGCCGGTGGTGCAGCCACAGCACCATGGCCAGCCAGGCGGCGCACAAGACCCAGGCCCCGACCACCGCCACCGCCGGCAGCGTGAGGAAACCGCTGGCCACCGCCAGATGGAAGCCACTGGCGACGGTGACGGGCATGGCCACGCGCGGCGCCAGGTCCGTCGCGAACATGATGCGCGCCGCCGTCACGCGCGCCTCGGGCGAGAGGTCGCGCCGCACCACTAGCCCGGCCGAATAGAAGGTGCCCAGGTCACCGCCCAGCCAGTACACGAAGCACAGCAGGTGCAGCAACTTCAGCGTGGCCATCACGCCGACCTGGGGGTCAGCCAGACCCAGGGCCGCTGCGCGCGGTCGGCCGCCTGGAAGGCTTCGATCTGCGGCTGCAGCTTCAGCGTCAACGCCACCGGGTCCAGGCCTTCGAGCAGCATCTCGCGCAGGGCGGGCTGGATGGCGAAGCGGTACACGCTGCCGCCCGGCGTCTCCACCAAGCAGTGCTCCAGGTCCACGCGCAGCATGGCGCCGCCCGTGGACGCCTCGGCCAGCGCCTGCACCACATCCTCGGGCAGTTCCACCGGCAGCAGGCCGTTGCGCACGCAGTTGTTGTAGAAGATGGCGCCGAAGCTGGGCGCCACGATGGCGCGGATGCCGTACTCCTTCAGCGCCCACACCGCGTGCTCGCGCGAGGAGCCGCAGCCGAAGTTCACGCCCGCCAGCAGGATGGACGTGCCCGCGTAGGCCGGCTGGTTGAGCACGAAGTCCGGGTTGGGCTCGCGGCCGCCCACCTGGGTGTAGCGCCAGCCGGCGAAGAGGCCTTCGCCCAGGCCGGTCTTGGACACGCGCTTCATCTCGCGCGAGGGGATGATGGCGTCGGTGTCGATGTTGATGCGCAGCAGCGGCGCAGCCACGCCGCGGTGCACGGTGAACTTATCCATGGGCCGCCTCCGCCCCCATCAGCGCGCGCGGATCGGCCAGCGCACCGGCGATGGCGCTGGCCGCCACGGTGGCGGGGCTGGCCAGGTGGCTGCGCGTCTCCGGGCCTTGTCGCCCTTCGAAGTTGCGGTTGGTGGTGCTGACCACACGCTGGCGGTGGCCGAAGCTTTCGCCGCCGGCGAAGAAGCACATCGAGCAGCCCGATTCGCGCCATTCGAAGCCGGCGTCCAGGAAGACCCGGTGCAGGCCTTCGGCCTCGGCCTCGCGCTTGACCTGCATGCTGCCCGGCACGCAGATGGCGCGCACGCCCGGCGCCACCTTGCGGCCGCGCAGCACGGCCGCGGCGGCACGCAGGTCCGACAGGCGCGCGTTGGTGCAGGAACCGATGAAGGCCGCGCCGATGGGCACGCCGGCCAGGCGCTGGCCGGGCTGCAGGTCCATGTACTGCAGCGCGCGCTCCATGGCCTGGCGCGTGTGCGGGTCGGGTTCGTGGAAGGGGTCGGGCACGCGGGCGTCCACGGCCACGGCGTGCTGCGGGCTCGTGCCCCAGGTGAGCATGGGCGCGATGTCGGCGGCGTCGACCTCGATCTCGCGGTCGAACACGGCGTCGTCGTCGCTGCGCAGCGTGCGCCAGGCGGCCACGGCGCGCTCCCACATCGCACCCTGGGGCGCGCAAGGCCGGCCCTGCAGGTACTGGAAGGTGGTGTCGTCGGGCGCGATGAGCCCGGTGAAAGCCGAGAACTCCACCGCCATGTTGCACAGCGTCAGCCGCGCTTCCACGGGCAGCGCGCGCACGGCCTCGCCGGCGAACTCCAGCGCATGGCCGGCGGCGCCGCTGGCGCTGTGGCGGCCGATCAGCCACAGGATCATGTCCTTGGCCGTCACGCCGGCACGCAGCGCGCCGTTGAACACCACGCGCATGCTGCCGGGCCGCGACAGGCGCAGCGTCTGCGTGGCCAGCGCGTGTTCGGCTTCCGACGAGCCGATGCCCCAGGCCAGCGCGCCCAGGGCGCCCTGTGTGCAGGTGTGGCTGTCGGGGCACACCACCGTCAGCCCCGGCAGCACGATGCCCTGCTCGGGCGAGATCACGTGCACGATGCCCTGCTGCGGGTCGGTCACGTCGAAGAGGCGGATGCCGGCGGCGCGCGTGGTGGCGCGCGTGGTCTCGATGAAGGCGCGGCCGCCGGGCATGCGCGTGTCGTCGCCGCGACCGGGCAGCGTGTCGACGATGTGGTCCATGGTGCAGAAGGCCAGCTCGGGGTGGCGCACGCGGCGGCCGTCGGCTTCCAGCGTCTGCAGCGCCACGCTGCCGGTGCGTTCGTGCAGGAAGATGCGGTCGACGTGCAGCAGGCTGGCACCGTCGCCCAGGTCGGCGACGAGGTGCTGCTGCCACAGCTTCTCGAACAGCGACTGGCCGGCCATCACGCGCCCTTCGGTGCCGCTTCCGGCCAGCCCACCACGCCCGCGGCGGCCAGTTCGGCGACCTCCTCCGCGCTGAAGCCGGCTTCGCGCAGCGCTTCCTGCGTGTGCTGGCCGATGTGCGGCAGGTCGCGCCACGCGTCGAAACGCTGGCCGCTCATTTCCAGCGGCAGCGCCGGCAGCTTGGTGGCGCGGCCGTCGGGCAGCGTCACCGGCACCAGGCCGCCCTGCGCGTTGAGGTGCGGGTCGTCGAACAGGTCTTCCGGCTTGGAGACGGGCGCGAAGGGCAGGCCGATGGTTTCCAGCTTCGCCATCAGCGCGGCCTTCTTCCAGCCGCGGAACTGCTCGCGCAGCAAGGGCATGGTGCGCTCGCGCTGCTGCACGCGGCCGCTGTTGCTGTCCAGGCTGCGGTCGTCCAGGAAGGCCTGGAAGCCGAAGGCGGTGCAGAACTTGCGCCACTGCGTGTCGCTGACGACGGCGATGAAGACCTGGTCGGCGTCCGCGGTGTCGAAGATGTCGTACACGCCCCAGGCCGACAGGCGCTGCGTCATCGGCGGCGCGGGCTTGCCCGTCACCACGCCCTGCGCCATGTGCTGGCCGCACAGGAAAGCCGTGGTTTCGAACAGCGAGGCCGTCACCGCCTGGCCGCGGCCGGTGCGGTGGCGCTCTTCCAGCGCCGCCAGGATGCCGATGACGCAGAACATGCCGCCGGTGACGTCGATCACCGAGGCCCCCGCGCGCATGGGCTTGCCCGGCAGCCCGGTCATGTAGGCCAGGCCGCCCATCATCTGCGCCACTTCGTCCAGTGCCGTGCGCTGTTCGTAGGGGCCGCCGAGGAAGCCCTTGGCCGAGCAGCCGATCAGCCGCGGGTGCTTCTTCGCCAGGCTCTCGTAGTCCCAGCCGTTCTCGGCCATGGCGCCGGGGCGGAAGTTCTCGATGAAGACGTCGGCGTCGGCCAGCAGCGCGTCCACCACGGCCTTGCCGGCGGGCACCGTGGTGTCCACCGCCAGGCTGCGCTTGTTGCGGTTGTACATGGGGAAGTAGCCCGCGCCGCTGCCCAGCAGCCGGCGCGTGTTGTCGCCTTTCAGCGGCTCCACCTTGATGACGTCCGCACCCAGGTCGCCCAGGATGACGCCGATGGACGGCCCCATCACCATGTGCGTCATCTCCACCACCCGGATGCCTTGCAGCGGGCGCGCGCGGTCATTCATGTTGGTCCTTGCCTCCACAGGGGATGAATGCTGCTCGTGATCTTGTGTCCCCGCGTGCCGCTCGGGCGCTTCTGTCCGCACGGCGGGCACGGGCTTCGCCGCAGGTGCCGTGGCGCGGGGAGCGGGCTACAAGACCGGATGAGCTACGAAATCCAAGCCATCGACGCCGTCGTCAACATCTGGACGCCCGAGGCGCTGGCCAACCGGCCGGCGCGCAAGCAGTTCTACGTCGACAAGATGAAGGTCGGCCAGGGTACTTTCGACGGGGTCAGCCTGGAAGAGATGATCGGCCGCATGGACGCCGCCGGCATCGAGCGTTCGCTGCTCATCGCCGCCAAGGTGGGCGTCAAGCACCATCCGGCCTGCTACCAGGTGCCCTACAAGCTGGTGGCCGACGCGGTGCAGAAATACCCGAACCGCTTCAGCGCGCTGGCCGGCGTGGACCCCACCGAAGGCATGGACGGCGTGCGCGAGCTGGAAAAGGCCGTGCGCGACGACGGCTTCATCGGCGCCCACGGCTACCCGCACTGGTTCGAGCTGGCGCCCGACCACGCGCGCTGGTACCCGTTCTACGCCAAGTGCGTGGAGCTGGACATTCCCATCCAGCTGCAGGTGGGCCAGAGCATGGTCTACGACAAGAGCTACCCGCGCCGAAGCGTCGGCCGGCCCATCACGCTGGACAGCGTGGCCTGTGATTTCCCCGAGCTGAAGCTGGTGGGCATCCACGTCGGCATTCCCTGGACCGACGAGATGATCGCCATGGCCTGGAAGCACGCCAACGTCTACATCGGCTGCGACGCCCACCGGCCCACCTACTGGCCCGAGAGCTTCGTCAAGTACATCAACAGCTTCGGCCAGGACAAGGTGCTGTTCGGCACCGACTTCCCGGTGCTGCCCTTCGAGCAGACGCGCAAGGACATCGAGGCCCTGGGCCTGAAGCCGCAGGCGCTGAAGAAGCTGCTGCGAGACAACGCCGCGAAGCTCTACAAGCTCTGAACGGGGGCCGCCATGACGCAGCGTTCGCCGGAACTCTGGAACGACGACCTCGCGCCCACCGACGCCGCCCACCGCACCTGGACGGCCACGCACTACGTGGCGCTGTGGATCGGCATGGTGGTGTGCATCCCCGGCTACATGCTGGCCGCGGGCATGATCGACCAGGGCTTCTCGGCCGCGCAGGCCATCGCCATGGTGCTGGTGGGCAACCTCATCGTGCTGGTGCCCATGCTGCTGAACGGCCACGCCGGGGCCAAGTACGCCATTCCCTTCGCGGTGCTGGTGCGCACCTCCTTCGGCACGGAGGGTGCCAAGCTGCCGGCGCTGCTGCGCGCGCTGGTGGCCTGCGGCTGGTTCGGCATCCAGTGCTGGGTGGGCGGCAGTGCCATCTACGCCATCGGCAACATCCTGAGCGGCGGCGCGCTGGTGGGCACGAAGATGGGCTGGATCGGGCTCGACCCAGGCCAGCTGGCGTGCTTCCTGCTGTTCTGGGCGCTGCACCTGTTCTTCATCGCGCGCGGGCCGGAGTCGGTGCGCTGGATCGAGACGCTCACCGCACCCATCAAGGTGTTCATCCTCTTCGCGCTGCTGGGCTGGGCCTGGTGGCGGGCCGACGGCTTCGGCCCCATGCTGCTGGCGCCTTCGCAGTTCGTGGAAGGCGGCCAGAAGGAAGGCCAGTTCTGGGCGCTGTTCTGGCCCACCTTCACGGCCATGTCGGGCTACTGGTCGGGCCTGGCGATGAACATCCCCGACTTCACGCGCTTCGCGCGCAGCCAGCGTGACCAGATGGTCGGCCAGAGCATCGGGCTGCCGGTGCCGCAGGCGGCCCTGGCCTTCGTGGGCGTGGCGGTGACTTCGGCCACCGTCAGCATCTACGGCAAGGCCATCTGGGACCCGGTGGACCTGGCCGGCCGCATGGAAGGCATCGCCGTGGCCATCGGCCTGGCCATCATCACCATCGACACGCTGTGCGTGAACCTGGCCGCCAACGTGGTGGGGCCGGCCTACGACTTCACCGCCATCTTCCCGAAGCAGCTGAACTTTGCGCGCGGCGGGTATCTCACGGCGCTGCTGGGCATCGCGATGATGCCGTGGAAGCTGATCGAATCCTCCGGCGGCTACATCTTCACCTGGCTGGTCGGTTACGGCGCGCTGCTGGGGCCGGTGCTGGGCATCATGATCGCCGACTACTGGATCGTGCGCCGCACGCACATCGACGTGGAGCAGCTCTACGACCCGCAAGGCCGCTACGCCTACGGCGGCAGCGGCTGGAACCCGGCCGGGGCCGTGGCCTTCGCCGCCGCCGTGCTGCCCAACGTGCCGGGCTTCCTGGCCACCGCCTTCCCGGGCACCTTCGGCGGCGTGCCGGGGTTCTTCAAGGAGATCTACAACTACGCCTGGTTCGTGGGCGTGGTGATCGCGGTGGCGGTGTATGTGCCGATGATGAAGCGGCA
>CAZBUU010000178.1:0-8831 GCA_964495125.1 uncultured Rubrivivax sp. | reverse complement strand
GGCTGCTGCAGCAGCTGGGCATCACCTTCACCGGCTGGATGAGCGCGCTGGGCGAGATCGAGATCCCGTACGAAGACGAAGCGCAGATCCCGAACAACCCGTTCTACGCGCCGAATGCCGGCATCGTGCCGCAGCTCGAGGCGCACATGGACGCGCTGCGCAAGGCGGGCGATTCCTGCGGCGCGCGCATCGAGGTGCGCGCGCGCGGCGTGCCTGCCGGGCTGGGCGAGCCGCTCTTCGACAAGCTGGACGCCGACATCGCCTACGCCATGATGGGCCTCAATGCCGTGAAGGGCGTGGAGATCGGCAGCGGCTTCGGCACCGTGCGCGAGCGCGGCAGCGAGCATGGCGACGAACTCACGCCGCAAGGCTTCCGCACCAACCATGCGGGGGGCGTGCTGGGCGGCATCAGCACCGGGCAGGAACTGGTGGTGCGCCTGGCCATCAAGCCCACCAGTTCCATCCGCACGCCGCGCGCCAGCATCGACCGCAGCGGCCAGCCCACGAGCGTGGAGACGCACGGCCGCCACGACCCCTGCGTGGGCATCCGCGCCACGCCCATCGCCGAAGCACTGCTGGCGCTGGTGGTGATGGACCACCTGCTGCGCCACCGCGCCCAATGCGGTGATGTGCAGTTGCCCGTGCCGCCCATCCCCGCGCAGGCGCCTTGAGCGCCGCGGCCGGCGCCACGGCGCCTGCGGTGCTGGCGCGCTTCAGCGCATTGGCCTTCGCCTATTTCGCGACCATCGGGCTCTTCAACCCGTATGCGCCGCTGTGGTTCCAGTCGCTGGGCTTCTCCACGGTGCTCATCGGCGCGCTGTCGGCGCTGCAGGCCTTCACGCGGTTGTTCGCGCCCTACGCCTGGAGCTGGTGGGGCGACCATGGCGGCCGCCGCGTCGAACTGCTGCGCCTGGCCGCGGCCGGCACGCTGCTGTCGGCGCTGGGCCTGCTGGGCGTGCATGCCGCCTCGGCCGTGGCCGTGGTCGTGGCGCTGCTGTTCATGGCCAACAGCGGCGTCGTGCCGCTGTACGAGGCGACGCTGGCGCACCTGCTGTCCGGTGAGCAGGGCATCGACGCCAAGCGCTACGGCCGCGTGCGCGCCTGGGGCTCACTGGGCTTCATCGTCGCCGTCACGGCTTTCGGGGCGCTGCTGGACGTGGTGGGCGTGGGCGTGTTCCCGGCCTTCGTGGCGGCCACGAACGCGCTGATGCTGCTGGCGGCACTGCGCCTGCCGCGCCTGCGCGAGCCCACCCAGCACGACGAACCCGCGCCTGCCGTGCTGCCGCTGCTGCGCCAGCCGGCGGTGGCCTGGTTCTTCGTCTCGATCGCACTCACCGTGCTGGCCCACACCAGCCAGTACGCCTTCTTCTCCCTCTATGCCGCCCACCTGGGCTACGGCAAGACGGCCATTGGCGCGCTGTGGGCCCTGGGGGTGCTGGTGGAGATCGTCTTCTTCTGGAAGCAGGGCCACTGGTTCCGCCGCCTGGACTCGCACCGCTGGCTGTGGTGGGTGGCCACGGTCACGGCCTTGCGCTTTGCCGCCACGGCGGCCTTCGGCGACGTGCCGGCCGTGCTGTGGGGGGTCCAGTGCATGCACGCCATCACCTTCGCCGCCCACCACACGGCCTGCATCGACCTCGTGCAGCGCCAGTTCCCCGGCCGCGCGCGCGGCCGCGGCCAGGCGCTGTACACGACGCTGGGCTACGGCGTGCCGGGGGTGCTGGGGGGCGTGGCTGGCGGTTGGGTGGTGGAACACGCCGGCTTCGCGGCCGTGTTCTGGGCCGCCGCGGCCTGCGGCGTGGGCGCCATGCTGGCCGCCCGCCGGGCCGGCCAGCACTTTGCACGCGCAGCCGCTGCAACCGATTGAACTGCGGCGCCCGAGGGGGTCACTTCCGCCCTCAAGAGGCGGCCCACGCTGCCGACAATCCGCCAAGACAGGCGCGATAACTCGCGCCGAGCGGAGCTTCCATGCAAGTTTCAGCCGCACCAGAACGCTCCCGCGGGGGCCTTTTCGGTGACTTCTTCAGCTACCACGGTGCCTGGGCGCCGGGCGTGCGCCTGTTCCGCGCCCTCGGCTTCCGCGCCAAGGCGGCGATCATCGCGCTGACCTTCCTGCTGCCCATGGGGGCGCTGGCCTGGCAGTACTTCAGCAGCCAGGCCGGGCAGATCGACTTCTCGGCGCGCGAGCGCCACGGCGTGGCCTACGCGAACGCGCTGATGCCCGTGCTGGCGCAGTTGCAGGCCGCCCGCGCCACGGCCGTCGGCACCGCTGGCGCGGCCACGGGCACCCCGGACGGCCTGCCGGCACTGGCGGCGGCGGAAAAGTCCCTGGGCCCCGATCTGGGCACGGCCGCGGCGCATGCCGCCTGGCTGAAGAGCGCCCCGGAAGCCTCGCTGCGAGGCGAGGCGGCCTTCGCCGCCCACACGGCCCACGTCGAGGCCTTGCTGGCCTTGCTGGGCCAGTCCACCGACGGTTCCAACCTGACGCTGGATCCCGACATCGACACCTACTACCTGATGGACGCGGCGATGTTCCGCCTGCCGGTGATGCTGGAGTCGGTGGCGCAGGTGCGCGAGATCGGGGTCACCGCGCTGGCCGCCGGCAAGGCCACGCCGGCACAGCGGCGCAGGATCATCGAACAGCTGGCGCAGCTGGCCAGCAACGCCGGCGCCGTGCGCACCGGCATCGACAAGGCCATCGCCTACAACGCCGACGTGCGCAAGGCCGTGGATCTGGCGCCCCTGCACGCTGCGCTGGCAGCACTGACCGAGCGGGTCGAGCAGACGCTGCTGCAGAACGACAGCGTGCAGGGTGACGCCGGGCCGCTGGTCGCCGCCGCCCAGGGCGCCATGGCGGCCATGGACAAGGTGGCGACGCAGGCCTCCGCCCAGCTCGACGGCCTGGTGGCTGCGCGCGTGGCACGGCTGGAAGCCGGGCGCGACCTCACGGCCGTGCTGGTGATCAGCGGGCTGCTGGCGGCCGCCTACCTGTTCGTCTCGTTCCGCAAGGTGCTGGACGGCGGCCTCACCGAAGTGGCCTTCCACATCGACGCCATGCGCGATGGCAACCTCACCACCTCGCCACGCGCCTGGGGTGGCGACGAGGTGGCCCGCCTGATGGGCACGCTGACCCAGATGCAGGCCTCGCTGCGCAGCATCGTGGCCCAGGTGCGCGACAGCTCGGACACCATCGTCGGCGCCAGCGCGCAGATCGCCAGCGGCGCCGCCGACCTGCAGGCGCGCACCGAAAACACCGCATCCAGCCTGCAGCAGACGGCGGCCGCGATGGAGCAGATCACGGCCACCGTCAGCCGCAACGGCGACGTGGTGGAAGAGGCGACGACGCTGGCGCAATCCAACGCCGAGGCCGCCGAGCGCAGCGGCCAGGTGATCAGCCAGGTCGAGCAGACCATGCAGGCGATCAATGCGTCGTCAGGGCGCATCGGCGACATCATCGGCACCATCGACGGCATTGCTTTCCAGACCAACATCCTGGCGCTCAATGCCGCGGTGGAGGCGGCGCGCGCCGGCGAGCAGGGCCGCGGCTTCGCGGTGGTGGCCAGCGAAGTGCGTGCACTGGCGCAGCGCTCGGCGGCGGCGGCCAAGGAGATCAAGACCCTCATCACCGGCAGCATGCAGCAGGTGGAAGGCGGCGTTCGCGTGGTGCACGAGGCCGGCGAGGCCATCGGCACGGTGGTCGGCAGCGCGCAGCGCGTGCGTCAGCTGCTGGGCGAGGTGGCCGTGGGCTCGCGCGAGCAGTCTCAGGGCGTGGCGCAGTCGGCCGCGGCCGTGCAGCAGATGGACACCGCCACGCAGCAGAACGCCGCGCTGGTGGATCAGACCGCCGCGGCCGCCGCCGAGATGCAGCGCCAGGCCCAGGCGCTGGCCGGCGGCGTGGCGCAGTTCCGGCTGCCCGCGACGGCGTGAGCGTGGCCGCGCCGTCGCGCTTCATCGCGGCGGTGCGCAGCCGATAAGGCCGGTGGGCTGCATGCCCGATCGCTCCCATGGCCGACCCCTCCGCACCCCCCCGCCCGCACGCGCCCCGCGACGGCCGAGCCGTGGTGCGCGTGCGGCTGGGCATGTACCTGGCGTTCCTGGTCATCGCGCTGGCCGTGCTGGTGCAGGGCCGCAACACGCTGGAACTGGAAACCGTGCGCTCGGCCGACGCGGAGCTGCTGGAAGACGCCGGCCTGCAACGCATGTCGGCGCAGCAGATCGGGCGCCTGGCCGCCTGGCTGGCCTTGTCGGAACCGGCCCAGCGCGCGGCACCCACGCAGGCGCTGGAGCAGGCGCTGCGGCGTTCGGCCGACGATGCACTTCGCACCGAGACCGTGCTGGCCCGGCTCCTGCTGCAGGACGGCGAGGGGCAGGCCGCGGTGCGGCAGGCCCTGGAGCGCTGGCAGGCCGCCCGCGAACGCCTGTGGTACCGCGCCGAGATCCTGCTGCGCGCCACCGATGTCGACGCCCCGGAACTGCTGCGCCGGGCGGCCGACGCCGTGCAGGCCGAGACGGGGCCGGCCCAGGAATCGGCCATGCACCTGTCACGCGCGCTGCGCAGCGGCGCCGAGGAGCGCGCCCGGCTGCTGCAGCGCTGGCTGGGCCTGGGCATGGCGGCGCTGCTGGTGCTGCTGGCGGTGCTGTCCCTGGTGGTCGTGGAACCCATCGTGCGCGCCGTGCGCGCCGACCGTGAGCGCCTGCGCCGCCAGGCCGAGCGCCTGCGTGGGCTGGCGCTGGTGGCCGAGCACACCTCGGCGCTGGTGATCACCACCGACCGCGACGACGCCATCGGCTGGGTCAACGAGGCCTTCGTGCAGGCCACGGGCTGGTCGCTCGACGAAGCGCGCGGCCGGCGCCCGGGCGAACTGCTGGCCCACGCCAACGTCGATGACGACGTGCTCGGACTCGTGCACGCTGCACAGCTTCGCGGTGAACGCGTGCGCCAGGAGTGGCTGCACCAGACGCGCGACGGCAAGGACCTGTGGCTGGACGTGGACCTGTGCCCGCTGCTGGATGCCGACGGCGGCCGTGCCGGCTTCGTGCGCGTGTGCAGCGACGTCACCGCGCGCGTGCAGCAGCAGCGCAAGCTGCAGGCACTGTGGGCCGCCCTGCCGGCCGGCGTCGTCGTGCACGGGCCGGACGGCGAAATCGTCGAAGCCAACCGCGCGGCCGGGCAGCTGCTGGGCCTGAGCCCGGCCCAGCTGCAGGGTCGCGACCCCATGGATCCCTGCTGGCGCGCCGTGCGCGAGGACGGCCAGCCTTATCCCGGCGAGGACCATCCGGCGATGCGCACCCTGCGCAGCGGACTGGCGCTGCGCAATGAGACCCTGGGCGTCCACCTGCCCGGGGGCGAGCTGCGTTGGCTGCTCGTCAACACCGAGCCGCAGCGCGACCAGCACGGCGAGCCCGCCGGCGTGGTGGCCTGCTTCAGCGACATCACGCAGAGCCGCCTGCTGCAGGACCAGCTGGCCGACAACGCCCGCACCGACGCGCTGACACGCCTGCCCAACCGCGCCGTGGTCATGGAGCGGCTGCAGCGCGCCATCGACCATGCGGCACGTCACCCGGGCTACGGCTTCGCGCTGCTGTTCATGGACTTCGACCGCTTCAAGCAGATCAACGACACCCTGGGCCATGCCGCGGGCGACGAGCTGCTGAGACAGATCGCGCAGCGCCTGGTGCGCACCGTGCGCCCGGGCGACGCGCTGGCCCGGCTGTCGGGCGACGAAGAGACGCGCGTGGCGGCGCGCCTGGGGGGCGACGAGTTCGTCGTCGTGCTCGAAGGCGTCAGCAGCATCGACGTGGCCGGCCACCTGGCCGACCGCATGCTGCAGGAGCTGGCTGAGCCCTATGTCGTCGACGCCAACCCGCTGCAGAGCACGGCCAGCATCGGCGTGGTGCTGTGCGCCGGCCTGGCGCCCGACGGCCGGCGGCCCACGCCGGACGAACTGCTGCGCAACGCCGACACCGCCATGTACGAGGCCAAGCGCGCTGGCCGTGGCCGCTGGGTGCTGTTCGACGACTCCATGCACGAACGCGTGGTGCGCACGATGGCCATCGAGAACGACCTGCGCCGCGCGCTGAAGGAAGACGAGCTCTTCGTCGTCTACCAGCCCGTGCTGGACCTGGGCACGCGGGCCATGGCCGGCGTGGAGGCCCTGGTTCGCTGGCGCCACCCGCAACGCGGCCTGGTGTCGCCGGCGGACTTCATTCCCGTGGCCGAGGAGAGCGGCCTCATCGATGCGCTGGGCCAGCATGTGCTGCACCAGTCCTGCCGGCAGTTCATGGCCTGGCAGCAGACGCTGGGCGCGGCCGCGCCGCGCCAGCTGGCGGTGAACCTCTCGCGGGCACAGCTCGTGCACGCCGGCATCGTGGACGACGTGCGCGCCACGCTGGCGGAGCAAGGCATGCAGGCCGGCCAGCTGCAGCTGGAAGTGACCGAGAGCCTGGCGGCGCAGGACGAGCGCGTGCAGGCCACGCTGCGCGAGCTGAAGAGCCTGGGCGTGCGCCTGGCGCTGGACGACTTCGGCACCGGCTACTCCAGCCTGGCCTGCCTGCACCAGATGCCGGTGGACACCGTGAAGGTGGACCGCAGCTTCGTCCAGCACGCCGAGACGGTGGAGTACCACCGCGTGCTCATCGAGGCCACCATCCGCGTGGCGCGGACGCTGGGCATGACGACGGTGGCCGAGGGCATCGAGACCGAGGGCCAGGCCGACCTGATGCTGGCCCTGGACTGCGACCGCGGGCAGGGCTACCTGTTCAGCCGCCCGCAGGAGGCCGAGGCCCTGGAGGCCTGGGCGCGCGAGCGCTTCGAGGACACGGTCGACACGCTTTGAGGGGCCGCCGCCCTGTCCGGGGGCGGTGCAGTTCGTCGCCGGGGAACTGCGCTTCGTCGCAAGCGGTCTTGAAGCGTCACGCAGGCTTCCTACACTGCGCCCGCCGATCGAAACCGGGTCGGCGCGAGGTGGAGCGACGACGATGAACAAGCGATGGTGGGTGGCCGGCTGCGTGGCCGTGGTGGTGCTGGCGGGTGCGGGCGTGGTGCTGGGCACCGGCATGATGGGCCCGGGCGCCGCACAGGCCTCCGCCCGCAAGGCCGGCGACAAGAAGCCCGAGGTGGCGCTGGAGTTCGCGCCGCGTGAAGTGGTGCAGCCGGTCGTCGCACGCCTGCCCGGGCAGGTGGAGTTCTCCGGCCCGCTGGTGGCGCCGCAGACGGCGCCGCTGCGCGCCCGCGCCGGCGGCACGCTGCTGGCGTTGAACGTCAGCGAGGGCAGCCGCGTGAAGGCCGGCGAGGTCATCGGCCGCGTGGAACTGGCCGACCTGGGCAGCCGCGTCGCCGAGCGCAGCGCGCAGCTGGAATCGGCCCGCACCGCGCTGGCCCAGGCCCAGCGCACGCACGCCAGCAACGAACGCCTGGCTTCGCAGCAGTTCATCAGCCCCATCGCCCTGGACAACTCGCGCGCCGCCGTGGAAACGGCGCAGGCCGCGCTGCAGGCCGCCCAGGCCTCGCTGGAGACCATGCGCGTCGGCTTGCGCGACGCCTCGCTGGTGGCGCCCATCAGCGGCATCGTCGCCAAGCGCCACGCCCTGCCGGGCGAGAAGCTGGCGGCCGAACAGCTGGTGCTGACCATCGTCGACCTGTCGCGGCTGGAACTCGCCGGCAACGTGGGCACGCACGAAGTGGCGCGCATCCAGCCCGGCATGCCGGTGCAGGTGCAGGTGGAGGGCGTGGACCAGCCGGTGGCCGGGCGCATCGCACGCATCGCGCCGGCGGCCGAGCCGGGCACGCGCAGCATCGGCGTCACCATCGAGCTCGCCAACCCGAAGGAGGCGCTGCGCGCCGGCCAGTACGCGATGGCCCGCGCCACGCTGGCCGATGACGCCGACCGCCTGGTGCTGCCGGCGGCGGCCGTGGGCAACAGCTCGGGCCAGGACCATGTCTGGGTCATCGAGCGCGGCACGCTGGCGCGCCGCGCCGTGACGCTGGGCCGCAAGGACCCGCGCGAAGGCCGCGTCGAGGTGCTGCAGGGCGTCACGCCCGACAGCGTGGTGCTGGCGGCGCGCTTCGACAACCTGCGTGAAGGTGCCAAGGCCAACGTGGTGGCCGGCAAGAGCGCGCCGGTGGCATCGGCCGCGGCCTCCACGCCGATGGTGAAGTGAACGCGCGCCGCGTCCGGGAGACCTGAACATGTGGATCACGCGCGTCAGCATCAACAACCCCGTCTTCGCCACCATGGTGATGGTGGCCCTGTGCGTGCTCGGTCTGTTCTCGTACGCCAAGCTGGGCGTGGAACAGATGCCCGACATCAGCTTCCCCGGCGCCTGGATGCAGGTGCAGTACCCCGGCGCTTCGCCCGAGGCGCTGGAGCGCGAGGTCATCAAGCCGCTGGAAGAAGCGGTGAACAGCGTCGCCGGCGTCAAGCGCATCACCTCCGGTGCGCGCGAAGGCCAGGGCTGGATGAGCATCGAGTTCAGCCTGGACGCCGACATGAGCCGCGCCATGCAGGAAGTGCGCGACCGCGTCGCGTCCGTGCAGGGCGGCTTCCCGAAGGACGTGAAGCAGCCCACCATCGCGCGCTTCAACAACGACAACAACCAGCCCGTGGTGGAGATGGCGCTGGTGAGCCCGACCCGCTCGCAGCGCGAGCTGTCCATCCTGGCCGAGAACCAGGTGGGCAAGCGGCTGCAGCGCGTCGAGGGTGTGGCCCGTGTCGACATGAACGGCCTGTCGCAGCGCGAAGTGCGCATCGACCTGGACCCGGTGCGCCTGCGCGCCTACGGCGTGACGCCCGCCGAGGTGGCCTCGGCGCGGCGCGTGGCCAACGCCGACC
>CAZBUU010000177.1:0-8845 GCA_964495125.1 uncultured Rubrivivax sp. | reverse complement strand
ATGACCGACATCCGCGTGCTCAGCAAGAGCGGCGGGAAGTCGGGCGAGTGGAGCGTGGCCGAGTAGGCCTTCAGAACGCCGCGAACTCGCGCCAGTCGGGCACGCGCTGCGGCAGCTCGCACTGGAAGGGCCGCCCGGGGCGCACGTTCAAGGCCACGCCCGGACAGGGCGCGAAGAGCTCGTCGGCGTCGTCCTTGCCGAACTCGCGCAGCCGCTCGGCCAGGTGGCGCGCCGGGTCGCGCAGGCCGCGCCGGTTCATGTCCTGCGCCCAGGTCATCATGAGCCGCGTGTCCAGCAGGTAGTGCGTGGCGCGGGCAAAGGCGCGCTTTTCGTCGGGCTGCGGCAGGTTCGACGTGAGCGCGGCGTAGTCGGCATGGTGCGCGAAGTAGACGCTGCGCTGGCCGGCGACGATGCGATCGTCCAGCGAGGGTGAATCCGCCGCGGGCGAGAAGATCACGACGACGCGGCGGTAGTCCACCACGGCGTGCGCCGCGCCCGCCACCACCAGCAGAGCGGCCACGACCATGGCCATGGACGCGGCGCGCGGCGGTTCGCCCGCCACACCGGCCTCGGCCTCCGGGCCGCCCTGCAGCGTGAAGCCCCAGACCCAGGCCGCCGGCAGCAGGAAGTAGGAGTACCACAGCGGGTACTCCAGCTGGCTGTGCACGCCGATCATCACCACCATCATCACGCCGCAGCGCTGCGCCGTGCCCAGCGCGCCGGGGGTGCGCCAGGCGCGCCAGGCGGCCTGCCCCAGCGCCCACAGCAGCAGCAGCAGCACCAGCCCGCCCAGGGGCAGCCCCAGTTCCACCAGCAACTGCAGCACCAGGTTGTGCGAGTGATCGAAGAAGGCCGTGGGGCGGGTCGGGAAGGGCGACAGCGTCCAGGCGAAGTTGAACTCGCCGAAGCCCACCCCGCGCCACGGGTTCGCGGCGATCAGGTCCAGCGTGTTGTGCCAGATCGAGAAGCGGGAGGCCGAGATGTCGGTCTCGGCCAGGCGCTCGGCACCCCCGAACGCCTTCTTCGACATCTGGGCCCAGCGGTTCATCGCCAGCCAGGAGGCGCCGTACATCACCGGCGCGGCCAGCACCAGGCGCAGCCCGTCGCGTGAGAAGCGGCGGCGGTCCAGCAGGGCCCACACCGCCAGCAGCGCCACCGAGAGCGCCCCCGTGCGCGAGGCCGTGAGCACCACGCAGAACACACCCAGCGCCAGCAGCAGCGCCGCCGGGCCGCGGCGCAGCCGGCCCATCTCCAGCAGCGCGATCACGGCGATGCCGTGCCACAGCAGCAGGCTGCTCAGGTGGTTGGGCTGGCGCAGGTTGCCCACGGCGCGACCGGCGTGGCTGGGCGTGGCGATGCCCAGGGTTTCGGTCCAGCCCGGCGCGAAGACCTGGATCAGCGCGATGACGATGTTGACCACACCGCAGGCCACCCAGCCCCAGCAGAAGGCGGCGAAGAGATTCTCGGCGTCGGGCCGCGCCCGCATGCCGGCGCCCCCTGCCGCGATGACCATGGCCGCCGCCAGCGTGGCGATGGCCGACAAGCCCAGCGAAGCCGGCAGCGCACCACCCAGCCACGACCACGCCGCCGACACCAGCACCGCAGCCATGGCAGCCATCAGCACGGCCGGCCGCGCCAGGCCCGCGCGGAGGTCCACCGCCAGCAGGAAAGCGGGCCACAGCGCGAAGGCCAGGGCCTGGTTGATGAAGGTGGCCGACGGCGTCGTCTGCCATTGCGGCAGGGTCGGCAGCGTGGCCGCCAGCGCGGCCAGCGCGATGGCGACGAAGGTGTGCACCGGGGAGGACGTGGCGTTCGGCAGCAAGGGGCGCGGATGCTACCAAGCCCCGGCTTCAGCGCGCGTTCGCCTCCGGCGGCGGCGCAATGCCCTTCAGCTGCGCCGGGTAGCGATGCTGCAACGCCGCCCACGCGGGGCCGAGTTCGCGGCAACGCTCGCGCGAATGCATGCGGCACAGGCGCGCCAGGGTCTGTCGCGCCTCTTCAGGCTGGCCGTTGAGGCCGGCCGCCAGCGCATGGCGCAGCATGGCCGGGGGAATGGGCCAGCGGCGCGCGGTGCGGGCCATCTGCGCCAATTCGTCGACCCCCATGCCCGGCCTGGCTTCGGTGCGCGCGAAGGCCAGGAAAGACTGCAGCTGGTCCAGCACGCGCAGCTCAGGCGCCACCGACTCGATTCTCAAGGTGCCGATGCGCGCCGATTCCAGCCGCAGCAGCCGGTGGTTCTGTTCGGCTTCGAGATAGTCCACGGCCACCACGCCCAGCACCGCCGTCAGCAGCACGGCGCCACCGCGCAGCGCGGGCACGGGCAGGCGGAAGTCGCGCTGGCCGGGGCTCAGCGCGTGGGCCGCCCCCAGCGCCACGCCCAAGGGCATCAGGAAGTAGGCGTACTCCAGCGGGTACTCGACCAGACCATGCGCCACCAGCCCCAGCGCCGCCACGCTGAGCCACAGCGCGCGCGCGTCGCGCAGGTGGCGAAGCGGCGCCAGCAGCGCCCAGGCGGCGGCCAGGGCGATGCCACCGCCGACGGGCACACCGGCCCACAGCAGCAGGTCCAGCACGGCGTTGTGGGCGTGTTCGAAGAGGTGGCCCAGTGGCGGGTGGTCCAGCGCCACCGCCCATTGCGCAGAGGCCACCTGCTGCCAGCCGTAGCCGGCCCAGGGCGAGCGGCCGATGGCGTCGAGCATGGCCAGCCAATAGGGCACTCGCACGCCGCCTTCCATCTGCGCGCCGGGGTCACGGCCGCCGAAGTTCAGCAGGATCTGGTTCAGCTGCGGCCAGGCCCACACGGCCAGCGCGTAGGCCGCCAGCAGCGCCAGGCCGTCGCGCGCGCGCAGCCGGGCGTTCGTGCGGGCACCGAGCGCGGCCAGCGCCAGCGCGAACAGCGGCAGTTGCAGCCAGCCGGCGCGGGAGCCGGTGATCGTCATGCCGAGCACGAAGTACAGCGCGCAGGCCCAGAACGCCGTGCGTCCGAGGCGACTGCTTTCGTGCAGCACCGCCGCGCCGCACAGGCCCAGGAAGGCCGCGGAGCACAGGTGGTTGGGTTGCGCCAGGTTGCCGAAAGGGCGCGCGCCGCGGGGCAGATCGGCGGTGAAGAAGGGCAAAGCGGGCCCGCCAGCCCATTGCGCGAGGGCAATGAACACCGACAGCGCGGCTCCGGCCATCAGCCCGAAGGCCAGCACATCGACCGCGAGGCGCCGCTCGTCGCCCTGCGTCGATGCCAGGCCAGCGCCCAGCGCCAGCGCCCCGGCAAAGGCCAGGACATACATCGCCACCAGCAGCGCGTCACCGCCGAAGGCCACCTGACCCGAGAGCCACTGGCCACCGACGCTGAGCAGCACGACGGCCAGGGCCAGCGCCCAGGCCCGGGGCAGCCGCCCCTCGCGCCGCACCAGAAGGCCCGCGCCACCCACAAGGGCCAGCGCCAGCCCCTCCTGCCAGGCCGAGAGCCAGGGGAAGTAGTGGTTCGACAGCAGCCAGGCCGACGGCAGCAGGGCGAGCAGCAGCGACGACAGGGGCAGCGGCGGCAAGGCAGGCATCGGGTGCGCGGCTCCGGAAAACAAAAATGGCAGCCGAAGCTGCCATTTCGAGGGCGTGAGGCTCAGGCCTTACTTGCAGGAGCCGGGCAGGTACTTGCCGGGCATCGTGCCCCTGGCGCACTTGAAGCCGGCCACCGTGGTGTTCGCGGCGTAGGTCAGCGGGTTGTTCGACGCGTCAACAGGTGTCAGCGTGATCGTGCCGCCCTTGGCGTCGTCAGGCAGGCCAGTATCCTGCGAAGCGGTCACGGTGATGACGCCGTCGCCGTTGGTGGCCACGCTGGCCACGTACTTGGTGCTCTGGCTGGCCGACTCACAGCCCCAGCCGTTGGGGCCGGGGGAAGAAGCACCACCGGTCTGGTAAGCCTCAGCGACCGCAGTACGGCACTGGCTGGCTGCCAAGATCACTTCCGAGACCTTGGCCTTGACGGTGTATTCCTTGTAGGCCGGCAGCGCGACCGCCGCCAGGATGCCGATGATCGCGACGACGATCATCAGTTCGATCAGGGTGAAACCTTGTTGAACGCGCTTCATGAGAGAACTCCTAGCCGGGGGCCGATGGTGTTGGACGGGACTCCCCCCACGAATGCAGGGTGCATGCCAGCGGCTCGGAGGGCTTGGCGCGTGACTTTCTGCCTCGGTGGTGACGCTTCACGTCACTTCTGCCGGCGCGTTTCGGCACCCTGGCGCCGGAGGTGACGCAAAACGTCACCGTCGCCGCGGCGCTCAGGCGCCGAGGTTCATCACCTGGCCGCTGGCCAGGGCCTGGATGCGATGGCGGCTGTCGTGCGCGCCGATCTCGGACATCACGGCATCGACCTCGCCGGGCTTGATATGCGTGATGAAGATGTCGGTGGGCGCCGCCAGGCCCTGCAGTTCCTCGCGCAGCTGGCCGGGGCTGAGGTGCCCGCTCACACGCGCCAGCGCCACCTCGTCGTCGCCGAAGGCCGTCTCGATGACCAGGGCCGCCACGGCCATGGACTTCAGCCGCTCCCACAAGGGCGGGTTGGGGCCGGTGTCTCCCGTGAAGACCCAGGCGCCGGCGCTGCCGTGCACGGCATAGCCGACGGCGGGCACCGTGTGTCGGGCCGGCAGGACTTCGATGCGACGCCCGCCGGCCACCAGCACCTGGCCCACCTCGACCGCCTCGAAGCGCAGCACCGGATTGATGGCGTCGGGCAGCCGGGTGAAGTCGGGCCAGATGATGCCGTTGAAGACATGCAGGCGCAGCGCCGTGAGCGTGGAGGCGAGCGCATACACACGCACCGGTGGCCGCGCTGCGGCGCGGCGCCGGCGCGTGACGCTGTCGGCCAGCAGGCCGATGGCCAGCACGTGGTCGAGGTGGGAGTGCGTGACGAAGATGTGGTCGATGCGCGCCAGCTCGTCGAGCGAGAGGTCGCCGACGCCGGTGCCGGCGTCGATGAGGACTTCGCCATCGACGAGGAAGGACGTGGTTCGGCTGCCGGCGGCGATGGAGCCGGAGCATCCGAGGACGCGGATCTGCATGGGAAACGGGAGGCGGAAGTCGCCTCTGGCGGGCAAGGGCCCGATGCTGACCGCGAGGCCCCGCGCAGGCAAGGCAGCCTGCCGCATTCGATCCGACGAAAGGGTGACCCCGCGACAGTCCCGTGAATCCCGTCACGTGCCGGCCGGCCCGGCACCGCCAGGCGCTCGGCCTAGCGCGAGATGAACTGCATCTGCGTGCCGGCGAGTTCGATCACGTCGCCATTGCGCAGGGGCACGGAGTCACCCACCAGCGGCACGCCGTTGATGCTGGGGCGCGTGGCGCCTTCGACGTGGGCGAAGGCGTAGCCGTTCGGCCGCTTGGTGATGGACGCCACCTGCACGCCCGGCTTGCCGACCGTGGTGACGACCTTGGTCAGCGTGACCTCGCGCCCGGCGGCGGCGCCGTTGAGCACCTTGATCGAAGCCGGCTGGGCCACCGGCGCCGGCGGCGCCGCGCCCAGGCCGCCAAAGCTGGAAGGCGCGCTGCCGGCATAGGCCGGATGCCCGCTCTGCGCAGGACTGGCGGCACCCATGGGCGCTGCGCTGCCGCCCGGCCGCATGATCATCGTCTTCTCGTACTCGCCGGAATCATCGACGAGGAACTTGATCTTGTACTTGCCGATCTCGACGGTGTCGTTGTGCGTCAACAGCTGCTTCTTGATCGCCTTGCCGTTGATGTAGGTGCCGTTGGTCGAGTTCAGGTCTTCGATGAAGACGTCGGAACCGACCATCTGAAGGACCGCGTGCTCGCCGCTGACCGCCAGGTTGTCGATGACGATGTCGTTGTAGGGACGGCGGCCGAGCGTGGTCTTGTCCTTCGTGATCTGGACTTCCTTGATGACCACACCGTCGAGCGAAACCACCAGCTTGCCCATGCCTACCCTCGATTCATTCAGCGTCGAAACGGCCACCAGGACCGCGCTGGCGCGACCGCGCCACCCGAGGCACGCACCAGAATGACGGAGATATTATCCTTTCCACCTGCATCATTGGCTGCATCGATGAGCGCACGACTGGTCGTTTCAAGCGAGTCGTGTGCCTGCAACACCTGAGCGATGGCCGCATCCTCGAGCATGTCCGACAGTCCGTCGGAGCACATGAGGAAGATGTCACCCGGCTGAACGTCGTGCTGGTGGGTCTCCAGCAGCACGCTGTCCTCGACCCCCACGGCACGCGTGACGAGGTTCTTGTTGGCCGAGAACGCCGCCTGTTCAGGGGTGATGAGACCGGCGTCGATCTGCTCCTGCAGCAGCGAGTGGTCGCGCGTGACCTGCTGCAGCTTGGCCGCCCGGAGCCGGTAGCAGCGCGAATCGCCGACATGGCCCAGCAGCACGCGGTCGTCGCGGAACACGGCCACCACCAGCGTGGTGCCCATGCCGGCGTACTGCGGGTTGGAGTTGGCGGCGTTGAAGATGGCCCGGTTGGCGTTGTCGACGCAGATGTCCATCGCACGGCGCACTTCGGCGTCGCTGGCCTGGCTGCTGGCCTCGCGCAGCCAGCGGCCCAGCTCGGTGCGGATGAAACTGGTGGCCATGTTGCTGGCCACCTCGCCGGCGTTGTAGCCGCCCATGCCATCGGCCAGCACGGCCAGCGACACACCGTCGTCCGTGGCCACGGAGTCCTCGTTGTTGCTGCGCGAGCGGCCCGGGTCCACCGCAGCATGGATCTCGATCGTCATCGGCACGGGGGCAAGGCGGCGCGGCGGGTTGTGGGCGGTGGGGGATTGTGCATCGGATCCAGCGCCGCGATTCTGCACGGCAACCCAGATCAGGGGGCGGCGGGAAGCGCCAGAGCGCGCAGTACGGCCGCAACTTCCTCGGCATCGGCGGGGCGTTCGGCCGGTCGCTTGGCCAGCAGACGCTGCACCAGCCGCTCCAGCGCCGGCGCGACGCCGGTGGCGACGCTGGACAACGGCGGTGCTGCCTGCGTGGCCACCTGCTTCAGCAGAGCGCCCATCGTCGCCGCCTCGTGCGGGAGCCGGCCGCTGCGCAACTGGAACAGCAGCACGCCCAGGGCGTAAAGGTCGCTGCGGGCCGTGGGCAGGTTGCCGGCGAGTTGTTCCGGCGCCATGCAGGCGGGCGTGCCCGGCACGATGCCGGTGCCGGTCTGCGCCGTGTCGCCCGAACGCGCGAGGCCGAAGTCGGCCAGCTTGACGGTGTCGGTGCCCCAGTCCACCAGCACGTTGGCGGGCTTGATGTCGCGGTGCACCACGCCCTGGCGGTGCGCATGCGCCAGCGCCCGAGCCACGCGAGCGACGACCCGGGCCACGACGGGCTCCGGCAGCAGCCGCGCCCGCTCGGTGTAGCGCGCCAGGTCGCCGCCGGGCACGGCTTCCATCGCGATCCAGCCCGTGGCGCCTTCGGTGCCGACGGCATGCACCGCCACGATGTCCGGGTGGTGCAGGCGCTGTGCGACCAGGCCGCTGGCGACGAAAGCTTGTTGCGCTTCGGCGAGCCCGCCGCTGGCATCGAGCGGCACGATCTTCAGCGCCACTGGCACCGCATGGCCGTGGCCTTCGGCCAGGTAGACGCTGCCGACGGCCCCCTGACCCAGCGGTCGCTGCAGGCGCCAGCCGTCCAGCACGGGCAGCGGGGGGCGCTCTTCGGCCACCGGCGGCGCTTCTTCAGCCGGCCGCGGCCTGGACGCGGCGCCGCTTGAGCACCAGCGCGATGAGCAGGACGAGCACGGCACCGGCCAGGCCGGCCGCGTAGCGGACGTTGTCCAGGACCTCGGGCAGCGCGCCCGGCTTGGCGGCCGGGGTGGTGGGCATGAAGGGCAGCGCCGCGGGGTCGGTGACGGCCATGGTGCCGGCGATCCAGCCCAGCAGCATGCCGCCCATGGGAATGATGATCGGGTAGCGTGCCATCAGCTTGATGACGAGCTGGCTGCCCCAGACGATGATCGGAATGGACACCAGCAGGCCGAAGATGACGAGCGGCATCTTGTGGTCGCCGCCGGCACTTTCGGCGGCGCCGGCAATGGCGATGACGTTGTCCACGCTCATCACGAGGTCGGCCACGATCACCGTCTTCACGGCGGCCCACAGGCGGTCGGAGGCCTGGATGTCGCCGTGGCCGCCTTCATCGTCCGGGGCGATGAGCTTGATGCCGATCCACACCAGCAGCAGCGCGCCGACGATCTTCAGGTAGGGCACCGACAGCAACGTGAGCGCGAAGAAGATCAGGATCACGCGCAGCACGATGGCACCGGCCGTGCCCCAGACGATGCCCTTGGTGCGCAGGTTCGGCGGCAGTTGCCGGCAGGCCAGCGCGATGACCACCGCGTTGTCGCCACCCAGCAGGATGTCGATCATGATGATCTGGCCGACGGCAACCCAGAATTCGGCTTGCATGAACTGGTCCACGGGCGGGCCTTGCGTGCTGGGGTTTTCGAGGAAGCGCAGTGTAGTGGCGCTGCCGGCGCCGCCGATTGCGGGGACTACGCAGATCGGAGGCGCCAGAAAGCACGAGGGCGGCCCGCGGGCCGCCCTCGCTTCAGCGCCCGAAGGCGCGTTTCAGAGCAGGCCCTTGAGCAGGCGGCCCATCTCCGACGGGTTGCGCGTCACGGTGAAGCCGCACTCTTCCATGATGGCCAGCTTGGCGTCGGCCGTGTCGGCGCCGCCGCTGATCAGCGCGCCGGCGTGGCCCATGCGCTTGCCTGCAGGGGCGGTGACGCCGGCGATGAAACCGACGATGGGCTTCTTCATGTTGGCCTTGCACCAACGCGCGGCCTCGGCCTCGTCGGGGCCGCCGATCTCGCCGATCATGATCACGGCATCGGTGTCGGGGTCG
>CAZBUU010000176.1:3634-8898 GCA_964495125.1 uncultured Rubrivivax sp. | reverse complement strand
GCGCTTCGGCGGCCATGCCATGGCGGCCGGCTGCACGCTGGCGTCCGAGCACGACGGCGGCGGCGTGGCCCTCTTCGGCGATGCGCTGCGCCTCGTGGCCGAAGAGTGGCTGGACGCTGCCACGCTCACGCGCACTGTGCGCACCGACGGCCCGCTGGCCGTGGAGTGGTTCAACGCCGAGACGGTGGCTTTGCTGGACGCGCAGGTCTGGGGCCAGGGCTTCGAGGCGCCGGTGTTCTGCGACGAGGTGCAGGTGCTGGGCCAGCGGCTGGTGGGCGAGAAGCACACCAAGCTGCGTCTGAAGCACGCCGGCATCGAGCGCGACGCCATCTGGTTCAGCCATGCCGAGCCGCTGCCGGCGACGGCGCGCCTGGCCTACCGGCTGAGCCTGGACGAGTGGAACGGCCGCCAGCGCGTGCAGATGGTCGTGGAGGCCATGGCATGAAGGCGTGGCTGTGGCTGGCGCTGTGCGCGAGCGCGCTCGCGGCGCGGGCGCAGGACGGCAGTGCGGCCGTCGAGGTGCTGCAGGTGCCGGCCGGTGCCGCCGCGCCCGACCTGCGCTGCCCGCAGGACCGTGGCGGCGAGCCGCCGCCGCTGCGCCCTGCCGCACGCTCCGAGCCCGCCGCGGACATGCCCATGCCGGCGCCTTTCGTCGCCCACGCGGCGACGCTGAACCCGGGCGTGCCGCGCATCGGCTTCTGGGGCGACAGCCACACGGCCTCGGGCCACTTCGTCTGGGGCCTGCTCGACGCCTGGGGCTTGCCGCGCGACCGTGTGCAGCCCGGCTTCATCCCGCCCACCTTCGGCCTGGCCGGCGTGCGTTCGCCGTTGCGCCGCGGCTGCAGTGGCGGCACGTGGCAGCTGCGCGTGGCGCACAAGGCCAGTGCCGGGCCGGGCCACGCCTTCACGCGCAGCCTGGCGGCGCTGGCCAGCGAGACGCCGGACAGCTGGATCGCGCTGGACTTCCGGGCGCCGCAGGCCGGCGCGCGGCTGAAGTGGCTGGACATCCACTTCCACCGCGACAGCCGCGAGCGGGCGCTGGTGCTGGGCGTGCGCGTGGGTGACGGTGTCGAGCGCATCGTCTCGCTCACGGCCAGCACGGCGCGGCGGCTCCAGGTGCAGAGCGACCGGCCCATCGCCACGGTGACGCTGCGGCTGATTGCCGGGCAGATCGCGGTGGACGGCTTCGCGCCGGCCTACGAGGCCACGCCGGTGGCCGTGGTGGACATCTTCAGCGTGCCCGGCGCCACCGCGCAGGGCTGGCGGGGCGCCGAAGGCGAAGCGCTGCGCCAGGGCGACGACCGCGGCCCGCCTTACGACGTCGTGCTGTTCCAGTACGGCACCAACGAGGCCATGGACGACAGCTTCGACGGCGAGGCCTATGCGCGCGAACTGCGCTCGGCGCTGTCGCGCTTCCGCGTGCTGAACGCGCGCTCGCGCTGCATCGTCATCGGGCCGCCCGACCGCGGCACGCCGCGCAACGCCGGCCGCGGCGACCCCCAGCGCCTGGCCCACGTGCACCGCGCCATCGCTGCCATCCAGCAGAAGGTGGCGGTGGAGAAGGCCTGCGGCTTCTGGAACTGGCAGGCGGCCATGGGCGGCCCTGGCGCCGCCTTCCGCTGGCTGCAGCGCAACCCGCCGCTGATGCAGGTGGACCTCATCCACCTCACGACGCAGGGCTACGAAACCAGTGGAGGTCTGCTTGGACGCACGATCCCGCTGCGGCGCTGAAGTCGTGCTGGGTGCGCTGCTGGCCCTGCTGGGCAGCGCGGCCATCGCGCAGGCGGTGCCGGCCGTCACCGTGACGCCGCTGGCGGTGCAGGCCGCTTCCGCGCCCTTGCCCGACATCGTCTGCACGCCGCGCCCGGGTCCGCCACCGCCCCCCCCGCCGCCGCCGACCACCGAGGTGCCCGACCTCGACGAGGTGCG
Organism: uncultured Rubrivivax sp.; assembly: GCA_964495125.1. Lineage (GTDB taxonomy): Bacteria > Pseudomonadota > Gammaproteobacteria > Burkholderiales > Burkholderiaceae_C > Rubrivivax. The sequence goes on along the minus strand of CAZBUU010000176.1, from coordinate 6,969 downwards.
CGCCGCACTCGCCGAACTGCCGGCCCCGGCCCTGGTCCCAGGTGCCACGGCGCCGCTGCCCCTGCCGCCGGCCGGACAGCCCTTGCGCATCGGCGTCTGGGGCGATAGCCACATGGCCGCTGCCGTGTTCACCGACGAACTGGCGCGCGGCCTGGGCCTGCGTGAAGCGGCGGTGCGCTACGTGCCGGCCGGCGTGGGGCATGGCGGCGTGCGGGCGCTGCTGCGCAAGGCCTGCGTGCCGGCCCCCTGGACGCGCGAATCGGCCCATGCCCGCGAGGCCGCCGCCGCCGCCCCCGGGCCGGGCCTCGTGAGCCTGGTGGTGAGCGAGGGCGAAGCCGCCGCCAAGGCCGTGGTGGCGCTGGACCTGCGCGACGCCAGCGGCCGCCCGCGCCACCGGGTGGTGCAGCTGCTGTACGGCGCCACCGGTGGCACGCCGGCTCGTCTCGCCCTGAGCGTCGACGGTGCGCCCGAGACCGAGATCGAGCTCGCCTCGCCCGCAGGCGCCGCGGCGCTGGAGCTGGTGGCCGACGCGCCGCTGTCGACGCTGCATCTGCGCGTGCTGCAGGGGCCCTTCCGGTTCCAGGGCCTGCGCCTGTCGCCGGCCGAACCGCCGGCCGCGCCGGTGCAGCTGGACGTCTTCGGCTACCCCGGCGCCACCGGTGGCGGCTGGGCGCGCGCCGACGTGCCGCTGCTGCGGGCGTGGTTCGACGAGCGCCCGTACGACCTGGTCGTCTTCGCCTACGGCACCAACGAAGCCAACGACCGCCACTTCAGCGCCGCGGCCTACACCGAGCAGCTGTCGCGTTCGCTCGCCGCCTGGCGGCAGGCCTTTCCGGAAGCCGCCTGCCTGGTGCTCGGCCCGGGCGACCGCGGCGTGCGCGTGCCGGCCCGCAAACGCAAGGGCAAGGCTGCGAAGGCGCGGCGCGTGCAGGCGGCCGAGCTGCTGAAGTACGCCAAGCTGCACGAGCAGGTGGCGAAGATCCAGGCGCAGGCGGCGCAGCAGGTCGGCTGCGTGGCCCTGAGCCTGCAGGCGCTGATGGGCGGGCGGGGCAGCGCCTACGCCTGGGCGCGCACCTCGCCACCGCGCATGGCGGGCGACCTGCTGCACTTCACGCCGGCGGGCTACCGCGAACTGGCGCAGCGCACGGCGGCCGCACTCGGATGGATGCCGCGATGAGGATGGCGCGCAACACTGTGCACTTCGGCCGCACCGCGCGCCCGGGCTCCGGCATCATTCCGCCGGGCTCGAAGGGAGGACTGTCCGGCCCGAGGGGGCGCCGCGTCGCGGTGCCGGGTCCGTGTCCGCAAGAGCCATGAGCAAGCCAAGACGTCAGAACAAGCAACGGCGTGTCGCCGCGCACGGGGCCGAGGCCACCGCACGGCCTGCGCTGGCGCGTGTGGATGCCACCCACGCCAGCGCCGGCACGCGGGTGCCTGCGCCGCGGCCTGCAGCCCCGCATGCCGAAGCGCCGCGGCTGGCCGGCCTGGACGGCCTGCGGGGCATCGCCGTGCTCGCCGTCATCGCCTACCACCTGGGGCAGAACGGGCTCACGCCGGCCGGCTTCCTGGGCGTGGACATGTTCTTCGTCATCTCCGGCTTCATCATCACCGCGCTGCTGCTGCGCGAACACGCGCGCCATGGCCGCGTCGACCTCGGCGCCTTCTACCTGCGCCGGGCGCGCCGCCTGCTGCCGCCGGCCTTCGCGATGATCGCCGTGGTGGCCGTGGTGGCGCCGGTGCTGGCGCCCGACACGGTGGCGCGGCTGGTGGGCGACATCCCGGCGGCGCTGGTCTACGTGTCGAACTGGTGGCAGATCGTCTCCAAACAGTCGTACTTCGAGACCTTCGGCAGCCCGCCGCTGCTGCAGCACCTGTGGTCGCTGGCGGTGGAGGAGCAGTTCTACATCGTGTGGCCGCTGCTGGCGTGGGGCGCCTTGCGCCTGGGCGGACGCCGCGCCCTGGCCGTGCTGGCCGTGGTGGTGGCGCTGGCCAGCACGGCCTGGATGGCCTGGCTCTACGCCACCGAGATCGACGGCGGCGACCCCAGCCGCGTCTACCTGGGCAGCGACACGCACCTCATGGGTCTGGGCATCGGCTCGGCGCTGGCGGCGCTGTGGAACCCCTGGGGGCCGCCGGCCTCGGCGGTCTTCCAGCGTGCGGCGGGCGTGCTGGGCCCGCTGGCGCTGGGGCTGCTCTTGCTGGCCGTGCAGTTCACGCACGAGGGCCTGGCCTTCGTCTACCAGGGCGGCCTGCTGCTGGCCGCGGTGCTGACGGCGCTGGCCATCGTCGGCGCCGCGCAGCCGGGCTGGCCGATGGCGCGCGCGCTGTCGACGCGACCCCTGCAGTGGGCCGGCTCGCGCTCGTTCTCGCTGTACCTGTGGCACTGGCCGGTGTTCGTGATCATGAAGAGCGGCGGCGCCGCTTCGCACCCGGTGCTGCTGGCGGCGGCCATGTTGCTGCTCACCGCAGCCGCGGCGGAGCTGTCCTACCGGCTCGTGGAGTCGCCCTTGCGCGGCGCCGGGGCCAACCCGCTGGGCCGCTGGCACACGCGCGCCGTGGCACTGGGCGCGAGCCTGGGCACGGCCTCGTTCGCCATGGCCTGGGTGGGGCCGCTGCCGATGGCGGCGCCCAACGCCACGGCCGCATTGTTCGGCCCGGCCCAGCTGGCGGAGGCGCCTGCCGAGGAGGCGCCGTTCTGGGCGGCGCGCGGGGCGCATTCGCTGCTTGCCCTGGCCGACCACCCGCGCGTGGACGAAGGCCCGATGCCGCTGGACCCGAGCATGGGCCCGCGTCGGCGCATCACGATCGTCGGCGATTCCGTCATGCTCGGCGCGCGCGACCACCTGGTGCGCGCCATCCCCGGCGCGCTGGTGGACGCCAAGGTCGGCCGCCAGGGCGGCGAGGGCCTGGAGCGCATCCAGGCCTTCCGCTCGGCGAAGACCCTGGGCGACATCGTCGTGCTGCACCTCGGCACCAACGGCTACATCTCCGAGCGCTACTACCGCGAGATGCTGAAGCAACTGTCCGACCGGCAGGCCGTGGTGCTGGTGAACGTCTACGCCGACCGCCGCTGGACCGGACCCAACAACCAGGTCATCTCCCGCCTGGCCGGTGAGTTCTCCAACGTGCGCGTGGTCGACTGGTCGGGCATGGCCACGCGGCGCCCGGACTTCCTGGTCTCCGACGGCGTGCATCTCACCAGCGCCGGCATCCGCGCGCTGGCAGGCGAACTGCGGCAGGCCATGGGCCTGCGTGAGGCGCCGGCACCGGCGCCCCGCCCGCGGGTGGCGGCGACGAAGGCCAGGTCGTCGTTGCACGAGGTCTCGCACACGGCG